>JAKIVD010000038.1 GCA_021647205.1 Bacteroidales bacterium
ATCCTTATTTAAAGTAAAGCTGTAAAACAGCCTGTCGGATGCGGGGTTTGGCCAGATGCGGAATGCAATTTTACCGGGTTCTTCTTTCTTTTCCTTCTGTTTTTTTGAACGAAATAAAGTAGTGGTCTTTTTGCTCGCCGACCCCGACAGCCCTTTTTTCGTTCAGCTTCCTTTCCTTGTCCCAAACGTAATAACTTTCAATGCGTTGTTTTGCTGTCGATTTATTACCATAATATTGCTCAAAAACAACACTGTCGCCAGGATTTCCCTGCAAATAAGTACGGATGGTTACAACGGAATCGCCCGCTTCCACTACATTGGCCCCAATGCAGGTATCACCTATAAAGGCGCCAATCTCCACCGGGTTGTCAGCGCTGTCCAGTTCAATAATCATTGGGGTGTAATCGGGCTGTTCTTCATAAGCATAATAGGCCGGGTTTTGTGTCCCGTTTTCATCATCCGGTCCTTGTCCCGTATGGTTCCATTGAAAAGAAAAGTCACTGCGGTTTCCTTTCAACACCACCATTTCGCCGTATTTGATATTGCGCAGCCTGTTGTCGCAAAACCAGGCTTCCCATGGCGGTGGCACTTGTTGCGGGACGAGCCAGGGGGCAATGCCCTTTATGCAGGTCCAGTCCTGGTGTTTGATCAGGTAGAGGCTGTCGACCACACTGCCAAGCGCATCGAAAATGTCCTGTTCCTCGTACAGCCAGTAACCTGTCCAGTTTTCGACCCCGCTTTTAATGGACATGCTTTGCCCCGGGTCTTCCAAAATCCCCCATAAATACAATAGCTTTTCCTCATTGGGTTTTAGTTCAAGTTTGTAACCCAAGATACTGTTGATGTTTTGCATTGTATCATCAGTATATTGCCAATCAAATTGAATATTCCAAGTTGCAGTAACAGTGTCTTCGGTGTAATCTGGTTTTATATTATTGTAAGTTAATTTTAACTGCTCATATCCCCCACTCACATTTTGCTGAGCGAATACTGTTGAGGTTGGCGTCAGTTCTGGCAAGGCAGTATCGGGCCGCAGGTGGCGGGGGATGGAGAGCCAGGTGATGCCGGGGTCGCCGTTTTCGCCGGGGCGCAGCCTGATTGACCTTGTATCGAATGGTATCTCGCTCACACAACTATGGCCACCGTTGGGCAGGTAGATGTGGCCGCTGCTCAGGCTGATGTAGGGGGTGGTCATATTGTAGTAATAAAATTGTGCCAAGTCAACGGTATGGTCATAATCGGGGAAATAACTTTTAATGCCCAGTGTATCCGTTTCCCATCCTGCGTTTGGTGTTGCGGGGTCAAAGGACATCAGTTTCACTTGTGCCCGCCCCAGCTTTGCGCCATCAATTTTTTGGTAAACATAGATTCTCCGGTCGTAAGGATTGTAAAACATGGAGGCAATCTGGCCGTCATTTATCAGCATAGTCATGACTGGCTGAATTTGAAGCCCGCTTTCATTGTAATAAATTGTCCATATCTCAAATATCCTGTTTTCCTTACAACCGATATTGGTGTCTTCTTTAACGGCAAAAAGCTTGTCATGAAAATTGCTATAGGCGATGTCGATAAAGTAATGAGGATAACTTTGTATTAGTGCGTTTGGGTTGATGTAATCGTAAACGTGAAGTTGTTCTCCGATAATGAACAACTTTCCGAAGTACTGCGAAGTATCATTTCCTTCTCCCAAATCGGGACAAATAAGTTTGCCCGGAAAATCAGCTATGTTTATGTCTTGCCTGATGGAATCGTTTACTACCAATAATTTACCCGGTGGTACAGGCAGGGCGATGCTGTCATAATTTCTGTACAAACTGCTTGCCTGTGAATTGTAGGGCATCAGTTTTGCATCCTGAACAGCCATAGAAATATAGACGGATGAATCATAGCGGTTGTAATCGAAATAAGAAGCATAGTATGGAAATTCAACATTGTAGCCCCCTGTATTAAAATCGTTAACTTCTTCATGGCTGACAACATTGTAATTAGCATCGGTGGCATCGTAAATGAAAACCGAAGGGTTTCTCCCACTGCTGTAATTCATATTGGCACAAACATACAAACGCCCGTTTGGTGAAATGAACATTTCTTTAGCGAATTGCGCACCCGATAGTTCAGCACCCAAATCTATTTCTGTTATTGAATCGTTGTTGCTTGCATCCAATACAAGGATTTTAGCATTTCCCGGCTCGAATTTTGAAATCAGGAAATGGTTCTGGAAACTGTTGTAAACAATGTCACCTATCGCAGTACCGGTATTAATGTGAGTTGTTGTACTATCTCCCGGTTGATAAGCATACAATCCTACGTCATACGCATTCAGTTTGTTGTAAAAATAGAGGTTGCCGCCTTCTGCATTTGCTGCAATGTAGTAAACCGGAAAGCCGGTTCGGATGTTTGCAGTGTGGTTGTAATTACTATTGCCAATAACTTCCATTCCGTTAGCTACAGCATTGTGCACAAAGGTTTTGTTGCCGGCAACAGCCCCTTTCCAGAAGAAATTGCCTTCGGCCCTTAGAAGTGGTTCATAAGTATAACTGCCATTACCGTATTCCAATTTGGCAATTTCGTCCTTCTTGCCTATCAGCGCAGTTGTTCCGTTAATTTTCGTTAAGTGCAAAGCAGCGTTTAAATCAAAATCCGATGTTTTTACTGAGTTGTCATCAGCAAACTGATGTGATAGTTCGAAACTGTCGGCTATTGAATCGTAATGAAAAACAGCAATATTTGTGTTTGGATCAGCATAAACTATTTCATTGTTATCAGGAGCATAACTCAATATCAGGTCTTGATTTTCTTCCAAATAAACCGCATCAAGGATTCTTTTGCTTGGTGAACGAATAGTATCTTCTGATGCAAAAGGATCATCACCATCGATCACACAGAACCGTGGTTCAGGTACATCAGCCACGAAATAAGTAAAGGGAAATACAATAATTTTGTGAACGCCATTGATAGTATCGTTGATATATAGCATCTTTCCCATTTTGAAATAACCCGATCCGTTTTTGTTGACAAAGTCAATGCTACGGATTAGTTCGGAGCTGTCAGCCGTAACTTCCCTAATCTCAATAATTGCTCTGGATACATAAGGAGGGTCTACTTCTCTTCTACCCAGCCTGACTACGTAAAAATAATCATTCAGTTCATTGAATACGAAATTGTTAATATGATCACCAAGTTCAACATTGGGATTGTTGGGGTCTTTAAGCTCTGTATATTGTACAGTAATATGACTGTCATTATCAGGTGGTAATGCTGTATCGATATTGTAAATCCCGAAAAGTGTTTGCTTTGTATGGAAGTTTCCTGTACAATTTTTTATGGAGTCGCGGCCTGCAACATGTACATATAACCTGTCGTTCGCATCATCGTACTTCAGGATTACCACATCGTTCTGCGATTGAAGGGCTTCGTCCAATTTTTTAGGATTACTACCGCTTTGAACAGGGAGTGAGATAATCCAGGTTTGAGAAATGCTGTCTGTATTAATAACCAAGAACTTCAATTTGGGTGTGATGACATAAAGGTATTGGTTGTTTGGATTATATACCATCAGACTTTGATCGGGTGAGGCTCCCCCGCCATCATAATAAACCGGGTTGAATTTGCCAAAGAAGATACCCGAGTTATCAAATACGATTTTATTTAAAAACGAATTGTCGGTGACCTTAAAAACAGATACGCCATCCGGGGCATAGGCAAATATTTTTCCATTTGCATGGATTATATCGCCAATCATCGACCCGCCATCTGATGGGAGGTCAATAGTTTCAACTGTTTGAGCAACTGCATAAAAACTTGCCAGGGTTGCCAGTAAGATTATTGTGTATTTTATTAGATGTTTCATGTTTTCTTTGTTTTTCAAAATTAATAATAATTGTTTTGTTTGGAAGAAATTACATTTTAACCATTAAATGAACAAAGGTTTAAGCAGTAAAACGCAGCAAAACAAAGCAAAGGCGGGTGGTTACTTATTAAGCTTAAATGATTGTGTGCTTGTGTGCAAAATATTTTGTTTGTTGGTTAATGAGGGGCTAACGTTAAGAAAAACACACACAAAAGTCAAGTAAAAAGATTTTTTTTTATGGGTTTAACCTATTAGGTCAAAACAAAAGAAATAATATTAACTCTTCCAGAAAAGCGAATCGGAAACATTATTTTTTTATACATTTGCCCTCAGCAAAGGTGTCATATTTCATCCGGCCAGATGAATGGCTTAAAACGGGAAACAGGTGCAAATCCTGTACAGTTCCCGCTGCTGTAAAGCTCAACTGTGCTTTTGAAACCTACGGTCACTGCCCGCCTCAGGCGGATGGGAAGGCCTCAAAAGCGAGCAAGTCAGAAGACCTGCCTTTGTTAACGATTATTCAAAGCTTTCGGGACAAAGGCTTGGTAATGTTCAAATAACATACCTCTGTTTTGTTTTATCCTGGAAAGTTTTGAGGAAAATTATTTTTAATTAAACCTTAAAACTTTTATTTTATGAAAAGAATTTATTTTTTTAGTCTGTTGGCATTTGCAATGGTGTTTTCAGCAAATTGTGCGGAAGCTCAAACAACTTACACCAAACAAATCATCGTTGCCAATGGTGGCGATTATGCTAATCCCGATGATTATGTTACTGTTTCGGCTTTCGATCCGGCCTCGGGTTTAACCACTGAATTTGCGACCATTTACACCCAATCGGTGCAGGATGTGCTTATCCACGGGATGTTTGCCTATGTGGCTGCCCAGGATTCCATTGTCAAGTTCAATATTGAAACCTACGAAAAAGTAACTGCTGTTGCTGCAAATGGGGTGAACCAACTGGCAACGGATGGCGAGGTGCTTGTCGCTTCTTTCTGGTTTCCGGTAACGGAGAATTTTGTGAGGGCCTTTTCGCTGGACGATCTTTCGCTGATTACACAGTTTAGCGAAATATCGGGAGAAGCTGCAGGAATCCTGATAAACGACGGTATCGCCCTTGTTGCCATCCCCGGTGCCTGGGGAAGCACAACGGGAAAAATTGCTTCCATCGATCTGACAGAGAACATTGTGCTGTCTGAAGATGATTACGGTGAATTTTATGCCAATATTGGTTTCTTCGCAGCATGGAATAATGTAACAACAGCATTTATGAGAACCCCCTGGGATGGAAATGCAACGAAAATGGCCACGTTTAACTCAGAAGGCGAAGTGATTGAAGAGTTTACTGTTGAGAATGCTTCGCTTGCCAATCCGTCGGGTCAGATGCAAAACCTGTTTTACGCAGAAGTGAACAATGGAATAGGCGAATTTAACCTTGAAACCGGCGAACTGACTAATCCTTCGGTTGTTGCCCCGCAGGCAATGACCATTGCAGCCTCAGTCATCGATACTGTGAACAATTTGATTTACCTGACTACTACAGACTTTTTTTCGAGCGGGAAGGGAATAATTTACAATCTTGATGGCGACAGTGTCGGCTCCTTCGAAGCGGGAATCTCGGCCCAGGCCATCGCAGTCGATTACAGGGACAATACAGGAATTTTCGGACACAGACTTGTCGAAAGTCTGGCGGTCTATCCAAATCCGGCTACAAGCCTGATAAACCTAAATATTCCTGCCGGTCAATATTTCGTCAGCACTTTTATCATGGATATTTCCGGGAAACTTGTTTACAGGGGCAATAACCAAAAGCAAATTGATGTAAGTAAGTTGGATGCCGGAATCTACTTTGTCACCGTCAGGACAGGGGCATCCGTGTTTTCAGGAAAGTTTATTAAAAAGTAATATAAATCAGAGGTCAGACGACTATACTCCAAAGAAAAATAGTCGTCCGACCACTAATCAATAACAACACAAAGATGTTCGGTTTAAAAAAACTATTCATCTTCATCCTATTGGCAGCTGTTCATCTTGTTGCGCTTGCTCAATTTGCACCCCCTGCCGGACAAGCGGGCAGCACGGCCATGCACAGCGACAGTACGGCATTTGTGGCCTGGGCGGAAAGTTGTGTTGTTGAGCGCGGCCGTGTGAATATTGCTGAGCCTGACGCTGGCTTTGTTTCTTTTGGTGAGGCAACTGACGCTGTTGGAAAGGCTGATACTGCCGTGGTCAGCCTGGGGGACGGGGGAGTGGCTACTTTGTCATTTGCCAATCCAATTGCCAACGGACCGGGTACCGACTTTGCCATTTTTGAGAATGGCTTTTTGGACGATTTTCTCGAACTGGCATTTGTAGAGGTGAGCTCGGATGGGGAAAATTATTTTCGTTTTTCCGCTGTTTCGCTCACGCCGACCGAAGAACAGATCGAAACTTTTGGCCGGCTCGATGCCACTTTCATCCACAACCTGGCCGGAAAGTACCGGGTGGGCTTTGGTGTGCCCTTTGATCTGGAAGAACTAAAAGAAGAACAAGGACTTGACGTAAACCACATTGTTTCCGTGCGGATTGTCGATGTGGTCGGGAGCATTGATGATGAGTTTGCCACTTTCGATGAGGCAGGCAGTAAAGTCAACGACCCCTGGCCGACACCTTTTCCTTCGGGTGGGTTCGATTTGGATGCCGTGGGGGTAATTCACAATGAGAACAACACGGATGTCCCTGAATATTTCAAAGTTTCTCTGCTGACTGTTTTCCCCAATCCTGCTACTGACAGAATTTACATTCGATCAGAAATATTCCTTGAAAAAGCATGGCTTACCGATGTAAAAGGGAGATTGTTGAAAGAAGTTGACGGTGCGGGCTTTCATTCTTCTTTAGATATTTCCTCTTTTCCGAAAGGCTTGCTCATTTTGCATTGTCTGACGGAGCAAGGTGTTGTTTCTGTTAAAATAATAAAGAACTGAGCCATTGATTTACCCTGAGAAAATAAGCTTACTGCTTGTGGTTTTGTTGATGACGGCAAAGTTGTCACTGGGGCAAATGATTTTCGACACCCTGCAGTTGCGGGAGATGGAGATTCTTTCGGTACAGGCCGAGCAGGGTAAAACCATAAAGACCACCACCATCGACTCCCTTGCAAAGAGCGGGTTCGGCCAGCTCAACCTTTCCGAATTGCTTGCTGCCAATTCCGTTGTTTTTGTAAAGTCGTATGGCAGGGGGGGGCTGGCGACCGCTTCGTTCAGGGGTACGGCAGCTTCGCATACACAGGTGCTGTGGAACGGCTTTCAGATTAGTTCGCCCATGCTGGGGCAGGTCGATCTTTCGCTTGTCCCCAATGCCTTTTTCGACCGGGCAAGCCTGCGTTACGGCGGAAGTTCAATTGAGTCGGTTCCGGGTGCGCTCGGTGGCAGTATCGAACTGGAGAGCGAACCTGAGGCCCGCAAGCCTGCGCTGGATGTTTTGCAGCTTTTTGGGAGTTACCAGACATACATCACCACGGCGAGCCTCAACATTCAGTCGAAGCGCCTTGTGTCCGACACGCGTTTTATCTATCAAAACTCCCAAAACGATTTCCCATACTACAACAATGGTGTTCTGCCTTCCGGATGGATGCGGCAGGAAAAAGCCGATCTCAGCAATATCGGGTTTACCCAGCGCTTGACTTTTTTGATTTCGGGTTTTCAGCAAATCAGCCTGACAAGCTGGAACCAATGGAACAAACGGAATATTCCGGCCACGATGACCAATGTTTGGCGCGGTGGAAATCTGACGGAATTCCAGGACGACTTCTTTTCGCGCAATGTACTGGCCTGGAGTTTTCATCGGACCAAAACAAGGCTTCAGGTCAGCGCTGCCTGGTTCCACGAAAAACAACAGTATTTCCTGGAAACTTTTGAAGAAGGAAATCCGGTGGCAGACACACTCATCAATTCCGGGAATACTTCCGGTGGTTATTTTTCGAAAGTCAAACTGGACAGGCAATTTGGGATGGGTCTCTTGTTTTCTGCCGGCTTCGACCTGCGGCACGAAAAGGTGAAAACAACAAATTATTCAACAGCAAGACAAAGAAACTCAGGCGGTCTTTTTGTCCGGATGGAAAAAAGCTTCCGGCAACGCCTGGCATTCGATATTTTAATACGTCAGGAAATGGCCGATGGGAAATTGCTGCCGCTCATGCCTTTCTTGGGTGTCAATTACCAACTGCTTCCCGGTGCGGACTTCAACATCAGGGCAAGCGTATCGCGGAACTTTCATTTGCCCTCCCTGAATGACCTTTACTGGGTCCCGGGGGGGAATGAAAACCTGAAACCGGAACGTGCTTTCCAACTCGAAGGGGGGCTGAATTACAAACGGACTTTTCAACAGGCTGTTTCTTTTGGGGCTGACCTCAGTTTCTTTTCCTCACAAATTAAAGACTGGATTCAATGGAAGCCGGGGAATTACCAGTTCTGGACAGCGGAGAATATCGCCGAGGTTCACGCAAGGGGAGTGGAAGCTTCCTTTCGGATGCAGGGAAAATGGAACCGGCTGATTTACACTTTGCGGACAGCATACACCTTCACCCGTACGTCTGATGAAAGTGATTTGGCAAAGGAAAAAGGTTTTGCCGGCGAACAACTGATTTATGTACCTGTGCACAACGCCAACGGTTTTGTCCACCTGGCTTTCAACGACTATTTCTTTCGCTGGCAACTGAACTACACCGGCAAACGTAAAACTACCATGAATGACAGCGGCAGCTTCCCGGATGTGCTGCCGGCCTACTGGCTCAATGATGTTTCGCTCGGAAAAACATGGAAACTGAAAAAATTCCGTATCGAACTGAAGGGCGTTGTAAAGAACCTTTTTGATGTAAATTACCAGGCCATCCTCTGGCGGGCCATGCCGGGCAGAAATTTTGAAATCAGCCTGCGGTTTTTAATCAACTAAATAAATGAAACACCCATTAACCGACGGCTTAACCTGTCGGTTGACCACGAGATTGATTATTTCAAAATTGTAAACACATGAAAACCCTAAAGCTTTTGGCGCTGTTCTTGATTCTTACTTTTGCAGCCTGCAACAAGGAAAAACCACAACCGGAGCCACTGCCCGGGGAATTGGGGCCGGGACTTTTTATCTTAAACGAAGGAAATTTCAATTCAGGCAACGCATCCCTGAGCTACTTTGAAACCGGCACCGGAAAGTTGACAACTCAACTTTTTTTCAAGCAAAACAACGCCCCGCTTGGCGATGTGGCCCAGAGCATTACTTTGCAGGGGGAAAAGGCCTACATCGTCGTCAACAACTCGGGCCTGATTTATGCCATCGACAGAAAAACTGCCCGCTTTGAAGGCAAATTGTCAAATTTGGTTTCGCCCCGGCACATCTTATTTATTGACGGCCAAAAAGCTTACGTTTCGGATCTCAACAGTTCGCACTTGACCGTCGTTGATCCTGTGGCTTTCGCCATTCTCGGAAAAATTGAGCTTGGCCGGACCAGTGAAGAAATGCTGAAAATCGGTGACCAGGTTTATGTGGCCAACTGGTCGGCATACAACCAATCGGTACCGAACAACAAAATACTCGTTGTGGACAGTAAAGAGGACCGTTTGACGGACTCCATTACCGTTGGCATTGAACCCAACAGTATGGTTGTTGACAAAAACGGCAGTTTGTGGGTGTTGTGCAGCGGTGGATTTACGAATACCGAAAACCCAAGTCTGTGGCAAATCGATCCCACAGAGAGAAAGGTGCGCCAAAGACTTGAGTTTGCCAAATTGAACAGCTCGCCAACGAGCCTGGAAGTCAATGGAGAAGGAAACCGTTTGTACTTTATCAATGATGCCGTTTACCGCATGGGAATTGCTGATCCCGGACTTCCAACGGCGCCTTTTATCCAGGGCTTTGCCGATTTGCCCTACCAGCTTGCAGTTGATCCGCAAAGCGATGATATTTACCTCACCGATGCCCTTGATTACATGCGCAATGGCTTTGTTTTCCATTTTGATGCGGAAGGGCAAATTCTGGATACTGTTGAAGCAGGAGTTATTCCGGGGGGTATTGGGTTTAATGTAGATTAAGCTGGATTTGGTGGAACAGCTGTTTGTTCAAAATAGCTTGTTCTTCGCTTTTTCTTTCTGTTTGTTTTCCTGCTGTCTTTTGGTCTGGCTGGCAGGGCTGGTAATTTTGATTTAAAAGAATCCAATAATCAGCGTCTGTTTCATTTGCCCTTTTTATCTATTTTTGCTCAAATTTAAAACCCTAAAAACATGAGCGAAGCAGTAAATGTAACCTGGACAGGAAATATGGCTTTTGAAGCCGAAGTCAATGATTTTAAGATCAAGCTTGATGCGGTAGAGAAAGTCGGTGGCCAAAACGGAGGCCCGCGGCCAAAACCACTGACCTTGGTTTCCCTTGGCGGCTGCACCGGTATGGACGTGATTTCCATTCTTGGTAAAATGCGCGTTGTTCCTGATTATTTCAACGTTGAGGTGAGTGCCGAAATGACTGACGAGCATCCCAGGTATTACAATGTGATTAATATCCGTTATATTTTCAGGGGGAAAGACCTGCCTTTGGAAAAGTTGGAAAAAGCCGTCAACCTTTCCCAGGAACGTTATTGTGGTGTTTCGGAGATGCTGCGCCATGCGGCAAAGATTAAGCACGAAATCGTCATTGAAGAATAGCACAGGAATCAAATAAAACAACCCGGTGGCCTGATAAAAGCTGCCGGGATTTTTTGTGGGCACCAGCCTCAAAACACAAGAATACCAATCACAAATCAAAATGGCTTTCTGGTTCATTTATTGGTAAAAACAACCCCAAACCTTTTCTGTCAACTAATGGAAGATGCCCGAAGGGCAAGGAGGGAAGGCTTTTCTTAAATCCCTTCTGCAATTGCCACCAATTCGGCCAACATCATGGCAGTAGCGCCCCAGATGGTTTCGTTTTGAACAGCGTAGGAGGGGACTGTCACTTCTTTGCCGGTCCGGTGAATGATGATTTTTTCGGTACAGGTTGCCGGCTTTCGCAATTCCTCAAAATCAACCTCCAGAATATACCGGACTTCGCGATTCGGTTTTAACAGAGGTTTTTGCATCACGAAACCGACAAAGGGAAATACTTCAAAATTACTGGGAGGAATATAGAGCTTGCTGAGCGAACCGATGAGGGTGACTGTTTCGGGCGGAAGGCCAATTTCTTCCGAAGCTTCACGCAGGGCCGTGGCCTCCAGGTTCCTGTCAGTTTCCTCTGCTTTCCCGCCGGGGAATGAAACCTGCCCGCTGTGAACGCTTTGGTCAAAGGCGCGTTTGATAAGAATGAATTTGGTATTGCCATTGTCCGGATAAAAAAGAACCAGGACAGCACTTTTTCGGGCTTCTGTGGCAGTTTGTTCCTGTTCTGCTTCCATGAGCCGAGTGATGGGTGCCATCTGTAACTGGGCCTTCAGTCCGGGAAGGTTTTTCCCCAGTCGCTCCTGAAGTTTTCTGACAAAATTCTCAAACCTGCCCATGCTGTGCAAAAATAAGAAGTAAGTTGGTGCATGGGTTTTTTTATTTGTCGCGGTTTAAAGTTATGGCAAAATAATCGTGGTGTCGTTTTTTGTTTTAACTTTGAACCAAAAGTCATTCTGTTGTTTACCGGACTCAGTACTTGGATTTATGGCCGCGAAAGAAAAAACTAAGCATTTTTCGGAAACCGATGAGTTGCAGCTCGATGTGCACAAGCTTGTGCTGTTTAACGACGACGTCAATACCTTCGATTTTGTGATTGATGCACTGATCGAAGTTTGTGGGCACGATCCCATGCAGGCTGAGACCTGTGCCTGGATTACCCACTACAAAGGAAAATGCGTGATTAAAAAGGGTGCTGTCGATGTGTTGAAACCCTGCTTCAAAGAAATGTCGAACAGGAATTTGACGGTGGAGATACAGTAAGTGTGGGGAAAGGTGAAAAGTGAAAGCTGGGCTTGCTTGCAAATATTGAAGATAAAGATCGGTAACAAAAAATTATAAAGATGGAAAAGTATTTTATTACTGTACTGATTATTCTGGCACTAACCCTGTGGGCTTGGGCAATTGTTGACATTGTGCGGACACGGTTCAACAGACCTGTTAAGAAAGTTTTACTACTGTTGGTTGTAACGATTTTTCCCATAGCCGGATCAATCGTTTACTTTCAGTTGAAAGCAAATTTTACAGACAGGAAGTTACGGAGGTTTAAACCGGATTTTATGCATACGAATTAAAACCACTAAGGCAAAAAATTGAAATCTGACAATGGGTTGGATTGGGTAAAGCTCCCATGTGTTTTTGCAGGGATTAAACCGTAACCGAAATATTTGTTGTTGACTTAAAAGAATAATTTATGTGGTCAGTAATCATCATCCTCATACTTGTCGGGCTGGCCCTGCTGGTGCTTGAAATTTTGGTGGTGCCCGGAACCGGGGTGGCAGGAATCGTCGGTTTTGTGGCGATGGCTGCCGGAATCTGGATTGCTTACACACGGCAGGGTGTCCAGGCGGGGCACATCACCCTGGCGGTTACCGTGGGGGTGAACATCATTGGCCTGGTTTTGGCATTGCGTTCCAAAACCTGGAAAAAGGCGATGCTCAGCACCTCGATCAACAGTAAAGTAAACACCATTGACAAGGCCGGATTAAAGGTTGGCGACCGGGGAACAACAATTGGCCGTTGTGCACCAATGGGGAAAGCGGTCTTTAATGATAAGTTTTACGAGGTGAGTGCCATGGAAGAGTTTGTTGACCCCGAAACAGAAATTGAAATTGTCAAAATAGCAGGAAATAAAATATTTGTTAAACAACTAAAAAGATAATCATGGAAAACATGTATGTAATTATTGCGATGGGCGTAGGTTCCATCTTTTTGCTGTGGGTCTTGTTTTATTTTATCCCCGTAGGGCTTTGGTTTACTGCCCTTGTTTCAGGGGTGCGGATTTCGTTGCTTCAACTGGTGCTGATGCGTTGGCGGAAAGTACCCCCGGGTGCAATAGTAACCAGCTTAATTGCTGCAACCAAGGCCGGACTTTCCCTCAAGCGCGACGACCTCGAAGCGCACTACCTCGCCGGTGGACACGTTCAGTCGGTGGTCAATGCCCTAATTTCGGCTGACAAAGCCAATATTGAACTGGACTTTAAAACGGCCACTGCCATCGACCTGGCAGGTCGCGAAGTGTTGGAGGCCGTTCAAATGTCGGTCAATCCCAAAGTAATTGATACCAAGCGGGTGGCTGCTGTGGCCAAAGATGGCATCCAGCTAATTGCGGTGGCACGTGTAACTGTTCGCGCCAACATCGAACAACTGGTGGGTGGCGCCGGTGAAGACACTGTCCTTGCCCGTGTGGGCGAAGGGATTGTCTCCTCCATTGGCTCAGCTGATTCGCACAAGGAGGTGCTGGAGAACCCCGACAGCATTTCCAAAGTAGTACTTGCAAAAGGACTCGATGCCGGCACTGCTTTTGAGATTCTTTCCATCGATATTGCCGACATTGACATCGGTAAAAACATTGGTGCCGAATTACAAATGGATCAGGCCAATGCCGATAAAAACATCGCCCAGGCCAAAGCTGAAGAGCGCAGGGCGATGGCGGTAGCTGCCGAGCAGGAAATGAAAGCCAAGGCGCAGGAAGCACGGGCCAATGTGATACAGGCAGAAGCCGAAATCCCGAAAGCTATGGCCGAATCGTTCCGTTCCGGAAACCTAGGAATCATGGATTACTACAAGTTCCAGAACATTCAGGCCGACACCAGGATGAGGGATTCTATTTCGGAAAGCCCCGCACCTGAAGAATAGTCCCGGACAGTCTTCCGGCCACTGCTGTCCATGGGCAGACTGGTGGCCAGGCGGACACTTTTACAAGGGGGATTATTCATCAGGAAACAATAAACAAACCGCTTTGGCGTTTGCTTTCTAAGAATCGGAAACCCGGGTTTTTCGGGCTTCGGTTCAGGTTTTAAACCTTTGTATTAATCGGTCATTTTTCATTTGTCTTAAGACTTCTGTAACAGGATGGGAAAGAGTGAGGAATTAATCCGGGCACGCTTTGACGCGCTTTTGGATTGTAGTTTGCATCCTTTAAGCAATAAGGAAAAAGTCAGCCTCCGCAAAGCATTTGACCTGGTAAACGCGAGTTATGCCGGATTAAAGCAAAGTGATGGCAGCCCCTACATCCTGCATGACATTGCTGTTGCGCATTCGGCTATGAAAGAAATCGGTCTGGGGCCTACCTCGGCCATCTGTGCCCTGCTGCACGGCATCAACCTCAGGTCGGATTACCAAATACCGCAAATCCGCAATGACTTTGGCGACAATGTGGCCGACATCGTGGAGGGGTTTAACAAGATATCGGAATTGCATACCGAGCGCATCTCCTTTCAGTCTGATGTATTTCGCACCCTTTTCCTTTCAATGGTTGACGACATGCGTGTTGTCCTTATCCTGTTGGCCCACCGTCTGAACGACATCAGAAATATCGGGCTGCTTGGGGATAAAAGGGACGCTGTACTGAAAGAAATCAAATACATCTACACACCCATCGCACACCGTTTGGGTTTGTACAATATTAAAACCGAGTTTGAAGAACGCCTGATGCTTTTCGAAGAACCGGACATATACAATTCCATCAGCGAAAAGATTAAACAATCCAAAGCCAAGCGTGAAGTCTTTATCCAGGACTTCGTTCGTCCGCTGGAAAGAGAGTTGGCGAAACAATACGCCGATTTTGATATTAAATGGCGCACGAAATCCGTGCCTTCCATCTGGGCCAAAATGAAAAGGCAAAACGTTGAGTTTGATGAGGTGTACGACCTGTTCGCCATCCGGATTTTACTGAATTCAAAAAAAAGCAAAGAGAAAGAAGACTGCTGGAAAGTGTATTCCATCATTACTAATATTTACCCGCCCAACCCCAAGCGTTTACGCGATTGGATAAGTACACCGAAAGCCAGTGGTTACGAGTCGTTGCACACCACCGTAATGGGCCCCGGCAACCGCTGGGTGGAAGTTCAGATACGCACGAGGCGGATGGACGAAACGGCCGAAAAAGGCCAGGCAGCCCACTGGCAGTACAAAGGGGTGATGAGTAAAAAAAATACGGAAGACTGGCTGAGCCAGGTGCGCGACATCCTGGAGAACCCGGATCAAATTATTCACGACCAGGCCTACCGTACGGCGAACAACCGGAAAGATGAAAACATTTTTGTCTTTACGCCCAAAGGCGATTTGAAGCAGCTTCCCAAAGGTTCCATCATTTTGGATTTTGCCTACGAAATCCATACCGATGTGGGCGCAAGCTGTACCGGTGGAAAAGTGAACGGCAAACTGGTCCCCATCAGGTATGTGCTCAAAAACGGCGACAAAGTGGATATTGTTACCTCGAAAAAGCAAAAACCCAAGCTCGACTGGATAGCCTTTGTGGCTACCGACAGGGCCAGAAGCAGGATAAAACGCCAGCTGAAAGAAGAAAAATACCGGGAAGCCGAGCAGGGAAAAATCTTGTTGAACCGTAAGCTGAAAAACTGGAAAATCCGGAGCTCGGAAGATGTTATTAATTTGCTGGTCAGGTACTATAAGCTGGAAACAGGTATCGACCTGTATTATTTAATTGCTAAAGAGAAGATTGACCTGGCACATGTGAAGAAAACGATCCAGCAGTTTGCCGAAAAGGATAACACCAGCCTCAGAATGAGTGAGGTTCCCCAACATACCGAAGACAAACAGGAGGGGAAAACACCCGAAAAAACCGAAAGTGAGGAAACGATTTACATTGGAGACAACCTGAAGAATGTTGATTACCGCCTGGCAAAATGCTGCAACCCCATCCAGGGCGACAGTGTATTTGGTTTTGTTACCACGATGGGGGGCATTTCCATTCACCGCAACAATTGCCCGAATGCTGTGCGTATGCGCGAGCGTTATCCTTACCGTGTGCTTGCCGTCAGATGGTTGCAGCAAAAGGATTCCCCGTTTTCGACCATTAATTTGCGGATAGTGGGTAAAGATGAACTGGGGGTTGTGGGCAGTATCACCGCTTTGGTGGCTGCCGATCTCCGGGTTAAAATGCGCACGGTCAGCTTCACCACAAAGGGCAGGCAGTTTGAAGGCCGGATCACGGTCCTTGTGAAAAATATTAACCACCTGAATGAACTCACCGCCCGGCTGAAGAAAGTTTCCGGTGTTGAAAGGGTGTTGCGGGTGAAGTAAGCTTTGTCCTTGTGGCAGTCCGCATTTTATACCTGTGACGGATGGCTTATGGTTAAAAAATAACAAAAAACGAATAGTACTTCATCAATAACAACTTAAATGATTCTTGCCTTGTTCATCATTTCGGCCTTATTCTTTCTTTTCGGGCTTTACAGTTTTTGGAAAAAGAAGGCCATCATTGGTTTGTTCGCGGTGTTGGTTGGATTGTTGGGCGTCATACTTGGTGTGGCGGTGGTTTATTTTTATCCTGACAAGCTCGGGTTTTGAAGAACGGCTTGTAATTGCCGGAAGGCCCCTGTTCTTTTCTACCGGTCAAATATCAAAATGCGCCATTAAATGGTGTTGTCATGCTTCATCATCAAACCGAAACCATTGTTGAACACGGCCGGATTTATCCATTTCATTTTTGTGGTAAAACTCATTGGTCTCACTGCTGTACACGTAATCTTTCTCCCATTCCTTGTGGTTTTCGGCAATCTCGCCCATTGCCGCAATTATGATTTCGAGTTCTTCGTCGGTCATGGTCGGATGAAGGGAGACGCGTACGAACCCGGGTTTTTCAGACAGGTCCCCGCTGTTTATTTTATCGGTAATGCGCTTTGATTCTTCGGGGCTGACATTCAGCAGGAAATGGCCGTACGTACCGGCACAGGCGCAGCCCCCCCTTACCTGCACGCCATAACGGTCATTCAGCAGTTTTCCGATCAGGTTGAAATGAATATCCTCGAACCAGAAAGAAAAAATACCGAGGCGATCTTTCACGTTGTCGGCCAGAATGTGCATGCCCTTGATTTCCCCAAAACCCTCAAAAGCACGTTTAACAAGCTGGTGTTCACGTTCCCACATTAAGGCAGGTTTCATTTGCTCTTTCACTTCGATGGCCAGGGCAGCCCGCATGGCTTGTAAAAAACCGGGTGTGCCGCCATCTTCCCGTATCTCAATGTCGTCGATATATTTGTAACCGCCCCAGGGATCTGTCCAGTCCACCGTCCCGCCACCCGGATGGTCAGGTACTTCGCTGTGGTATAAATCTTTATTAAAGATGAGCACGCCCGAAGAGCCGGGGCCACCAAGAAATTTATGCGGGGAAAACACGATTGCGTCCAGTTTTTTCATCGGGTCTCCGGGGTGCATGTCAATGTCAACGTAAGGTGCCGAACCTGCAAAGTCAAGGATGATAATCCCGCCATTCGCGTGCATGATTCCGGCCAGTTCGTAAAAGTCGGGGATTACGCCGGTAACATTGGAACAGGCAGTAAATGCACCGATTTTAAGTTCACGGTCTTTATACTTTACAATTTCTTCGCGCAGGGAATCCGGCCTGACCAGGTTTTTTTCATCCGGCTTCAAGAGTACCACGTCGCAGTAGGTTTCAAGCCACGAGGTCTGGTTGGAATGATGCTCCATGTGGGTGATAAAAACAACCGGCTTTTCTTTCCTCGGGACACATTTTCCGTCCTTCACTTCAGCGCAGGTTTTGAAACCAAGAATGCGTTGAAATTTGTTGATGACCGCTGTCATCCCGAAGCCGGCTGTGATGATGGCATCGTTTTCATCCGCATTGACGTGTTCCTTGATTTTCTGGTGGGCGTACTGGTAGGCTTTGGTCATTAGCATGCCCGACTCTGTGGTTTCGGTGTGGGTGTTGCCTACAAAAGGGCCGATTGCTTTCGTTAATTTCTCCTCGATGGGTGCATACAACCTTCCGCTGGCCACCCAGTCGGCATAAATCATTTTCTTCTTACCATAAGGCGTTTCGAAATACAAATCGTTACCAATGGTCAGTTTCCTGAATCTTGAAAAATGTGGGGCAAGTTCGTTCATGATTTCGCTGCTTTTTACAATTGCAAAAATAAGGAAAAACGCGAGTGGCCGGAGATGTGGCGAAGGTCGGGCAGTTTGCCACTTTCTCTTTTCGGAAGATCAATTGGTTTTAATCGCTCTTGGAAATTCGAATCATGCTGATCTCAATGTCTCCGTTCTCGGGATAGATGCTCAGCCAGTCGTTGTCGTCGGAAAACCATTTGTACTGATTGCCGACCCGGATGATGAAGTCGTTGTATTTGTCTCCTTCGGGCACCTGGACAACAAAGCCCCCGTTTTTGCCCTTGCTGCTTCCGTAGGTAAAAATAATCTTAAACGATTTCCCGCTCTTGTTTTTTGCTTTGACCAGAATATAATTGGTCTTGCGCACATTGACGGGCAAAGGCTTAAAAGCAAACCGCTCGGTGGTTTCCGACCCGATGACGATGGTGTCGCTGACCACGTCAACAATGGCATTCTTTTCAATCAGGTCGGTGATTTTGGTAATCTGTTCGCGCGGATAAACTTCGTCGGGTTTGATGGCCTCAGCATTTTGGTAAGCTTTGATGGCTTTGTCGTAAATCTTTGTGGCGTACAATTTATCGGCATCGGCAATGGCAATATCATACTGCACCTTCAATTCTTTCAGCCTCTCGGCAAGGATGGAGTTGCATTCTGCAATGCGCTGTTTGGGGTAAGTTTCGGCAGGTTTGATGCTTTCGGCAATTTTGTATTGCAGAACGGCCTCCTGATAATTATCCTGTTCATAAAAGTTGTCACCTTTCACGATGGCCTCGTCAAACCTTTTTTGCTGTTCAAGAGCCAGTTTTTTCAGCAGACCTGCTATCTTCAGTAGTTGTTGTTTCGGGTAAGATTCGCTATTTTTTAGCCCGACGGCTTGTTCGTAGGCTGTCTTTGCCAACTCGTAACTCTCAGCTTCGAGATAGCTGTCGCCTTTGGCGATGGCATCGTTGTAGGCTTTTTCTTTTGCGATTGCCTTCTCGTAGTTTTGTTTCGCAATCTTTGCTTCCGACAATTTCTTTGCCGCCACCGGGTCTTTGGGTTTCACTTCAAGCGATTTACTATAAGCCTGGATGGCTTTGTCGTATTCTTTGATTTCCTGTAGTGAATCTCCCCTGGCAATCAGCTTGGCGGATGCTTCGTCAGCTTGTTGCTGAAGTACCCGTGCTTCCATGATGCTGTCGATTCGTGCAATTTGTGTTTTTGGTTGCAGGTCGTAGGGTTTGATTTCGAGGGCGTTTTCATAAGCGCTTTTCGATGCCTCAAGCTTGTCCTCTTTGAACAGCCTGACGGCCAACACCATTTGCAGGCCGAAAGCTTTGTCAATTTCTTTTTGCTTTTCAGCGTCAGCCAGTAATTGTTGAATCTCTTCTATTTTACCGAGGGGGTACTGTTCTGATGATTTGAGTGACTGGGCTTCGCGGTATTTTTTTACTGCCAAATCGTAACTGCCGTCTGAGAAGAGCCTGTCTCCTTCTGCGATCAGCAAATTATAGGCTTCGTCTTTTTTCTGCTGTGCAGCTTCCTCTTCAAAAATATTTTCGATAGTGGCGAGCCGTTCTTTGGGATAGCTGTCATCAGGTTTTGCCTCAAGTGCTGATTCGTATTTTTCGCGGGCGCGGGCGTATTCTTTTTCCCCGAAGAGACTATCTGCTTCAGCCAGCATTTTGGCATAATCTGCTTCAAATGCTTTTTGTTGCCCGGCAAAATAAGCATTGATTTCGTTGAGTTTATCCTTCGGGTAATTTTCACCGGGTTTCAGGATCAGTGCCAGGTTGTACCCCGCTTTTGCATCGGTATACAGTTGGAGTGCCAGCAGGCTGTCGGCTTTGTTTATCGAAAGCTTGTAGTTTTTATCGAGGTCTTTTCGCTGTATTGCAAGGATTTCGTCAATTTTACCGGCCATGTCAACAGGGTAACTGTTTTCGGGCCAAAGCTTTCCTGCTTCACGGTATTGCGCTTTGGCAGCAAGAAAATCTTTGCTGATGTACAATTCGTCAGCTTTTTCCACCTGTTTGTTGTAGCGCTGCTGTTTTTCTGCGCGGGGCCTGATTTGCTCAATTTTTTTTGCCACCTCCGCGTCATCGGGAAAAATGGCCCGGGCATTTTCGTAATGTTCAAGTGTAGTGGCATAGTCCTTTATAAGAAGATAGCGGTCTGCCAATTCCATTTCTTCGCGGAAGCTTTGCAAACTGTTTTCATGTTCTGCCTGAAGCTGCCGGGCAGTTTCTATTTTTTCGGGCGGTGTGGTACGCTCGGGAAACAAAATCCGGGCGGTTTCAAATGCTTTTATGGCTTCGGGGAAATTTCTTTCAACCAAAAGTGTTTCACCTTTGCTCATGGAATTGTTGTAGGCATTTAAACGGTCCTTTTCTTCGTTTTCCGCACGTTGTATTTCTTCAATCTTTTTCCGGGCGTATTCGTCATCCGGGATGATTTCGAGGGCTTTTCTGTATTGTAATACAGCCTTCTCAAAAGCGCCTTCTTCATAAAAAACATCAGCGAGATCAATGATGTCGAAATAAGCTTCTTCCTTGTCCATCCCGGCTTTCAGCAGTTCTACAATGCTTGTAATCTGTTCCTTTGCGTAAATATCGGCAGTTTTGTATTTAAGGGCCATTTGGTAGTAAGCCTTGGCGTCGAGGTATTTTTTTTGTTGTAAATAATTATCGGCTTTAACGATGGCTTCGTCGTAGTTTGTGGTCTGTTGCGCAAACAGGGGCGGGAGTATCGCAAGCAACACAAACAGCACCGTTGTCCTGCGCAGCAGCCGGGGGGGTATTGTTGTTAAATGGTGGAGCATTTGTATCAATTCAATGGCTTGTTTATGCTTGTTTAACGCTGATTGCAGTTAATTATTTTCTGAAAAAACCACGCCATCGCGGATGGTCATTTTCCGGTCGGCCATGGCAGCCAGTTTTTGGTTGTGCGTAACGATGATGAATGTTTGCCCCAGTTCTTTCCTGAGCCTGAAAAACAATTCGTGCAGGGAGGCCGAGGATTTGGAGTCCAGGTTGCCCGAGGGTTCATCGGCAAGAATGACTGCCGGTTTGTTAATCAGGGCCCGGGCGATGGCCACACGTTGTTGCTCGCCGCCCGAAAGCTCGGACGGTTTGTGCGTCGCGCGTTCTGCTATGCCCATCATTTCAAGCAGTTGCGATGCGAGTTTAACGGCAGTCGTCTTACTTTGCCCGGCAATCAGTGCAGGAATGCAAACGTTTTCCAGCGCCGTAAATTCAGGCAAAAGGTGGTGAAACTGAAAAACAAAACCAATCTTCTGGTTTCTGAATTTAGATAAAGCCTTGTCGTTGAGTTTTGCGACGTCCACACCTTCAATCTTCACATTTCCCTCTTCGTATTTTTCAATAGTCCCCAATATTTGCAGGAGTGTCGATTTTCCGGAGCCTGATGCACCCACTACAGAGACGATTTCGCCCTGTTCAATTTGCAGGTCAACCCCTTTTAATACCCTGAGGCTGCCAAATGATTTATGAATATTCCGGGCGACAATCATATCGGTAAATGTGCGTGCAAAGATAGGAAATGAATTTTGCTGCCTGCCACTTTGCTTTTAAAATTCAAAAAAAAAATAGCCATCCGACGCGGGGTGGATGGCTTTGCCGGCAGTTTTTCCGGAATACTTTATTATTTCCTGTAAACGTCGCCCGAGCCGTGGGACTTGATGTTCACACTCGGTGAGCCGGTGTAGGTC
>JAKIVD010000002.1 GCA_021647205.1 Bacteroidales bacterium
GCTTCTTACGAATCGGGTGTTTATGTAATACGCATCGATACCGAAGAGGGTATTGTTACCAAGCGCGTGGTCATTACTGACTAAGCACGGCGGACAATAACCGACCTGTACAAAAAGGGCAGCCATACGGCTGCCCTTTTTTTGTGTGTGCGATTGTTTATTTTTGCGGACAAAAGAACATCGGTGATATCGGTCAATAATATTAAAAAAGAATTTGGTGGTTCGGTACTGTTTAGCGGGATTACCTTTTCATTAAACAAACGTGAGCGTGTCGGACTTGCAGGTAAAAACGGGACAGGCAAAACAACGCTGCTGCGCATTATTTCAGGACAGGTAGAACAGGATGGCGGAGAAGTAATTCTATCGGATGGCGACCGCCTGGGATACCTTCCCCAGGAAATGAAAATAAAAAGTGACAGATCTGTTCTGGACGAAGCCCTCAAAGCCTATTATTTTCTGGATGAGTTAAAGGAAAAAGAACAGGAGTTAAACCAGTCATTAATTCATCGCACAGATTACCAAAGTAACTCATACAGTATACTCTTAATTGAACTTGAAAACATCCATCAACAACTAAATCTTTATGAACCGGAAAAACTCAGGGGACTGGCAGAACAAGTGCTGACCGGCCTCGGGTTCAGAAGAACAGATTTTGACAAACCCCTTAAAACGTTCAGCTATGGCTGGCAGATGCGGGTTGAATTAGCAAAATTACTAATGATTAAGCCTGACTTGCTGCTGCTTGATGAACCGACAAACCACCTTGATATTGAGTCTATTCAATGGCTCGAAGATTTTCTGATCGGGTTTCCCGGTTCCTTGATCATTGTTTCTCACGACCGTACACTGCTGGATAATATAACCAACCGCACAATTGAGATCAACAACGGCAGAATGATTGATTACAAAGTTTCCTATTCGCAATACATCCAATTACGCGAGGAGCGGATTCTGCATCAACAGGCAGCTTTTGCCAACCAGCAGAAACAAATCCGTGAGATAGAACAGTTTATAGAGCGCTTCAGGTACAAAGCAACAAAAGCGAGACAGGTACAATCAAGAATCAAACAAATGGAAAAGATGGACAGGGTCGCTGTTGATGATCTTGACAAGGCGCTCATCCGTTTCTCCTTCCCGCCTGCCCCACACAGCGGGAAAGTTACCGTCGAGGGTGAAAATATCAAAAAAAAATATGGTGAAAAGCTGGTTTTCGGGCAAATTAACATTCAAATATTAAGGGGTGAAAAAGTGGCTTTTGTTGGGCGAAACGGCGAAGGGAAAACAACCCTGGCAAAAATTATTGCCGGACAATTGGATTTTCAGGGACAACTAAAAATGGGGCATCAGGTTATCACCGGGTTTTTTGCCCAGGAACAAAAGGAAATGCTCGACCTTGAAAAAAGCGTTTTTGAAACCCTTGACGATGTGGCCGTCGGGGAAATCCGCACCCGGCTCAAATCCATACTCGGTGCTTTTCTTTTCAGGGGAGAAGATATTGACAAAAAAGTCAAAGTGTTGTCAGGTGGGGAAAAATCACGCTTGTCGCTGGCAAAATTACTACTGCAGCCAACCAACTTTTTAATCCTTGATGAACCAACCAACCACCTCGACATTTTATCAAAAGACATATTGAAAAATGCCCTGCTTCAATACGATGGCACACTCATCATCGTTTCTCATGACCGTGATTTTTTACAGGGCCTCACCAGCAAGGTTTTCGAATTCAGGGACGGGAAGGTAAATGAACATCTCGGCGATGTGTTTGAATACCTCGAGAAAAGAAGACTGGCCAATTTAAAGGAACTCGAAATCAAAGAAAGTGAAGGCAACAAAGTTGGTGACAATATTTCTGCGAATAAGGCGAAGTGGGAGCAGAAAAAAATTCAGGAAAAAGAAAAGCGGAAATTAATGAACGACATTCAGAAAGCAGAAGCTTTAATTACCCGCCTTGAAGGTGAAATTGAAGAACTCAACAAACGCCTGGCCAAGCCGGAAAAATTTGCCGACGAAATTAAATCGGGGGGCATTTACAAAGAACACGACCGTTTGAGTTCCTATCTGTCGAAAACTTTCAGTGAATGGGAAACACTTCAACTGAAACTGGAAGCATATTAAAATGGCCGATGTGCCTGGGGTGTAAACAATATCCGGGGATTTCGTCTGCCCGGAGAGGGGAATTCAAAATTTAAATCCTTTTTACCGTTTCGCCAAAACGAAAACATCTTAATTTTGTGGGAAGTGTTCAGAAGCTCCCTTCCCGGGAAAACCTGCCCTAAGATACACATTCTCAGATGTACGTAAAAGATTATTCTTCCCGGAAAATCGTCATCATCGGAATTTTTGTTCTGGTTGCGCTTGTATTTGTCATCAGGCTCTACTATTTGCAGCTTATTGACAACAGCTATAAACTTTCGGCCGAAAATATCGTCTTAAGATACGTCACCCAATATCCCGCCCGCGGCCGCGTGGTGGACCGGAATGGTGAATTGCTGGTCTACAATGACGCCGCTTATGATTTACTGGTTATTCCAAGACAGGTCCGTGAACCCGATACAGCGCTCCTTTGCAAAATACTCGGAATTGACAGGGCGGAATATGAAAACCAAATGAACAAAGCCCGGCACTTCTCCTATTACAAACCCTCGGTTTTTGCCAAACAGATATCAAAAGTTGATGCCGGGCTGATTGGCGAAAAACTTTACCTGTTTCACGGGTTTTACCTGCAAACACGTACTTTGCGAAAATACCCTTTTCCTGTTGCAGCGCATTTGCTGGGAAGTATTGGCGAAGTCAGCCAAAAAGAAATTGAAAAAGATGCCTTTTACCATGCCGGCGATTACATCGGAAAATCAGGGATTGAGAAATATTACGAAAAAGAATTGCGGGGCAGAAAAGGAATGAAAGTTCTTGCCGTTGATGTGCACAACCGCGAAAAGGGAAGCTACAGGGATGGCAAATACGACACGCTTTCTGTTGCGGGCAAAGATATTGTTATCGGCCTTGATGCCGGGCTGCAATACTATGGCGAACAACTCATGCAAAACAAAAAGGGCAGCATTGTTGCCATCGACCCCGCCACGGGAGAAATCCTTGCCATGGTCAGCAGCCCTTGTTTCGACCCCAATATGCTCGTGGGACGGAAGCGGTCGGAAAACTACAAGGCCCTGCGCAACGACAGCCTGAAGCCATTATTGAACCGTGCCATTTCGGGAACTTATCCGCCCGGTTCCACATTTAAAATGATCAACGCCCTGATTGCCTTGCAGGAAAAGGCCATCCGCGCAGAAACGGAATTCAGTTGCAAAGGCCCGCTTTCGACGCCTATCCGCTGTACACACAACCACAAAAGCCCGCTTGACCTTGAAGAAGCCATCACGCAATCGTGCAACCCTTATTTCTGGAATACCTTTAAAAGCACTTTGAACAAGACCGGCAATACCAAGCAGGGTTACGAGGATTGGTACAATGATGTCGTCAGCCTTGGCTTTGGCCATAAATTCAATACCGACATCCCTTATGAGGTAAGTGGGAACATCCCGACCAAAGCTTATTTCGACAAATTGTACAGGGGAAGCTGGAATGCGTTGACGGTAAGGTCGCTGAGCATCGGACAGGGTGAAATACTGGTTACGCCCATTCAACTGGCCAATCTTGTGGCGATTATTGCCAACAAAGGCTACTACTATCCGCCTCACCTGCTGCGCAGGATGGAGGGGTCTGACAGTATTTCACCGAAATTCACAACGAAAAAAAATACAGCCATCTCGCCCGGATATTTTGATATTGTCCGTAAATCGATGATGGAAGTTTTTGAAGGTGAGCACGGAACGGCACGGTGGTATAAAATGGACAGCATTCAACAGTGCGGTAAAACCGGAACGGTGCAAAACCCGCACGGGGATGACCATTCACTGTTTATCGCATTTGCCCCAATGGACAATCCGAGAATTGCCATTACGGTGATTGTTGAAAATGCAGGTTTTGGCTCAAGCTGGGCGGCACCCATCGCCAGCCTGATGATGGAAAAATACCTGACCGGGAAGACAAAAAGGAAAAGCATTGAGCAACGCATGTTTGAAAAAGATTTGATTCACGACAAGTGAGAGAAGGTCAGAGGCCGGCTGTACACAATAAACAGAATAAAAATGGTTAAACAATAGATTTTGAGAAGACAAAACACCATAGCGAACATGGACTGGCTCACGGTATTTTTATACCTGCTGCTTGTCTTTTTCGGGTGGCTGAGTATCTTCTCAGCCGCTTCCGACGGGGAAGTGAACAGCATTTTCGACCTTTCGCAACGATATGGCAAACAAATATTATGGATTGCCCTGGCACTGGTACTGGCCATCGTCATCCTGATTATTGATGCCAAGTTTTTTTCAGCTTTTTCTTTCGCAATTTATATTTCCATTCTCCTGCTGCTTGTTGCCGTTTTGCTTTTTGGCAAAACAGTGGCCGGTTCAAAATCGTGGATTGAAATAGGAAACATCAGCATTCAGCCGGCTGAGTTTGCCAAATTTGCCACCGCCCTCGCCCTTGCCAAATACTTGAATGCCATCAATATTAACATGGACAGCCTAAAGACCAAACTGGTTTCTGTAACGATTATCACTATTCCGGCCATCCTGATTTTATTGCAGAATGATACGGGTTCGGCCCTGGTTTATGCAACTTTTGTACTGGTACTTTACCGTGAAGGAATTTCGGGGGCTTTCATTCTTATGGGCATACTCGCTGCTTTCTTGTTTATCCTGGCACTGTTATTTGGAGAATTATGGGTAGCGGCCGGGCTGCTATTTGTTGTTGCACTCCTGCTTTCGGTATTCAAAAGAATGCGGAAGCATTATAAAGTTATACTGACTGCGCTTTCCGTTTCCATTGTATTTGTTTTTAGTGTCAATTACGCTTACGAAAATGTACTGGCATCACACCAGAAAAAGCGCATTAACGTGATGTTGGGCATCGAAAAGGACCCGCACGGTGCAGGTTACAATGTCAACCAGTCGAAAATAGCGATTGGTTCGGGTGGGTTGAGCGGAAAAGGCTTCAGGAAAGGGATGCTCACGCGTTACCAGTTTGTCCCTGAACAAACGACCGATTTCATTTTTTGCACTGTTGGTGAAGAGTGGGGGTTTGCCGGAACAACAACTGTCATTCTTTTGTTTGTATTCTTGTTTATCCGCCTGGTTTTTCTTGCCGAACGGCAGAAATCGCATTTTAGCAGGATTTACGGGTACGGAGTGGCTTCGATATTCTTTTTTCACTTTGCCGTCAACATCGGGATGACCATCGGGCTGGCCCCCGTTGTCGGAATACCGCTTCCCTTTTTCAGTTACGGCGGTTCGTCTCTTTGGGCGTTCACCATACTGCTGTTTATTTTTATCAAACAGGATGCCAACAGGCTGAACCTGTTGTAGGCATGCCCCTGAATACTGTTTTTAATATTTCAAATGCTTCCGCTCAAAAAGCAGCAACCAGAAAACCCCAACGGTAATGGCAGAGTCGGCGATGTTAAAAATAGGACGAAAGAAAATAAACCTTTGGTCGCCGCTGAAAATAAAATCGGGCAGCCAGCCGGGCATTTCCGAACGCTGAATTTCAATCAGCGGAAAATAAAGCATATCCACCACACGGCCATGTAAAAAACTGGCGTAACCTTCTCCCTGCGTGGCAACCTCGGCCACGGTATGATAGCTGCTTTGTGTAAACAGTATTCCATAAAATGCACTGTCGATAATATTGCCGACAGCACCTGCAAATATGAGCGAAATACTCAGGACCAGTCCAAAAGAAACTTTTTTCCTTGTGAGCAGAAACAGATAAATACCAATGGCAAAGACTGCGAGAATCCTGAAAATGCTGAGTGAAAGCTTTCCCCATTCGCCACCAAACTGCATGCCAAATGCCATGCCGTAGTTTTCGGTAAAATAGAGGTTGAACCAGTTGCCCAATACAGGAATTTCCTCCCCCAGGGTCATGTTGAGCTTAATCCATATTTTCAGGGCCTGGTCAAGGACCAGTACCAGAAAGATTATCAAAAACGCTTTTTTCAAGGAGAAATATTTTACGCTTAGTTTGAAATCTTTGGGCTGGATTGTTTCAGCTTGGCATCAATGCTCAATGTGGCATGTGGCACTGCCCTCAGCCTTTCTTTACCAATCAGTTTACCTGTAACGCGGCAGATTCCGTAAGTTTTGTTATCAATACGCAACAGTGCGTTTTCAAGATTTTTGATAAAACGCGTTTGGCGTGCGGCCAGCCTGCTGTTTTCTTCTTTCGACAAAACCTGTTGCCCCTCTTCCAGCACCTTAAAGGTTGGGGAGGTGTCGTTTGTGCCGTGTTCGCTATGGTTGGTATAAGCTTCGGTAAGGAGCCTTAAATCTTCACGTGCTTTATCCAGCTTGTCCATGATGATTTGCCTGAACTCATTGAGCTCTTCATCTGTGTATGCAACTTTCTTTTTTTTCTCTGTCATGGTCTTTATATTTAATTCGGATGGTTGAACAAACATTGTAAATATACAAACTATTTTTCAAATCCGTCAGTTAAACTTATTTATTTTGTTTTTCGGGCTCTTTTTTCAGCTTGAGCCGCACCTTTGTTCCTTCCTGCAAGTCAAGTTCGGCAAGATTTTCCTGCTGCAACTCTTCAACAAACTCAACGACCGACAGGGTTTCGGAGCCAATATAATCTTTAAAACTCACAAAAGCTTCGTCGGTAGTGCCGTTCTTTTCAATTTGAAGACTGATGCGGTCGGTAACTTCCAGCCCCATGTCTTTACGCAGGTTCTGGATGCGGTTCACCAGCTCCCGTGTCAGCCCTTCTGCTTTTAGTTCGGGGGTGAGGTTCAGGTCGAGTGCCACGGTCAGATGATCTTGCGTGGCAACACTCCATCCCGGAATATCTTCGGTGCCAATTTCAACATCATCTAAACTGAGAGCGATTTCCTCATCATCAATTTTGATGCTGAATTGTTCATCGGCTTCAAACTTTCGGATGTCATCCTGGTTAAACTGTGCAACCTTTCCTGCAATTTGCTTCATCAGCTTGCCGTATTTTGGCCCCAGGCTTTTAAAATTCGGTTTGATCTTTTTGACCAGGATACCCGATTCATCGGTAATGTATTCCAGTTGCTTTACATTCACCTCCGAAAGAATCAGGTCTTCGACAGCCGAAACAAGTTCACGAAAACGCTCGTTAAGTACGGGAATCATAATTCTTTGTAAGGGTTGCCGTACCCTCATTTTGCTTTTTTTGCGCAGCGAAAGTACCATCGACGAAATCTTCTGCGCCAGTTCCATCCTGTCTTCCAGGTCTTTGTTAATCAGCGATGCATCAGCTTTCGGGAAATCTGTCAGGTGAACAGAAATAGCATTCGATCTTTTGCTTACCTTATTCAGGTCGGTGAAAATCCGGTCAGTGAAGAAAGGGGCAATGGGCGAAGCAAGTTGTGCGACGACTTCCAAACAACGGTAAAGCGTTTGGTAAGCCTCCATTTTGTCTTTCGAATAACTGCCCTTCCAGAACCTTCTCCGCGACAAACGAACGTACCAATTGCTCAGGTGCTCGTTCACAAAATACTGAATGGCCCGTCCGGCTTTGGTGGGTTCGTAGTTTGTAAATGCTTCATCCACAACCTTTATCAACGAATTCAATTCGGAAAGAATCCATTGGTCAAGTTCTGTCCTTTCTGTAACAGGAACTTCTTCCTCACTGTACGTAAAGCCATCGATATTGGCGTACAGTGCGAAAAAAGCATAAGTGTTGTACAGGGTTCCCAGGAATTTCCTTCTTACCTCGTCAATTCCGGCCACATCAAAGCGCAGGTTGTCCCAGGGTTGCGAATTGGTAATCATATACCAGCGGGTGGCATCGGGGCCAAATTTGTTGATGGTTTCAAAGGGGTCAACCGCATTGCCCAGGCGTTTCGACATTTTGTTGCCGGCTTTATCCAGCACCAGTCCGTTGGAAACAACCGTTTTATAAGCAACCGAATCGAACAACATGGTGGCGATGGCATGCAGGGTAAAAAACCAGCCACGGGTTTGGTCCACCCCTTCGGCGATGAAATTGGCCGGGAAGTTCTTTTCAAAAACTTCCACATTTTCAAAGGGATAGTGAAACTGGGCGTAAGGCATGGAACCCGAATCGAACCAAACGTCAATCAGTCCGGGTTCGCGGAACATGGCTTGGCCGCTATCAGAAACCAGTGTAATTTCATCCACAAAAGGCCGGTGAAAATCAAAGGTTTCGTAGTTTTCTTTGCGCATGTTTTCAGGAACAAAACCGGCCATCGGGTTGTTGTTCATCACCTGGGCGGCAACAGCTTTTTCTACTTCTGTTTTCAGTTCGGCAGCGGAGCCAATTACCTTCAGTTCCTTCCGGTCTTTGGTTACCCAAATGGGCAACGGCACCCCCCAGAAACGGGAGCGCGACAGGTTCCAGTCCACCAGGTTTTCCAGCCAGTTGCCGAAGCGTCCTTCACCGGTTGACCTGGGTTTCCAGTTAATGGTTTTGTTCAGCTCGATCATCCGGTCTTTGAGGGCAGTGGTTTTGACAAACCAACTGTCGAGCGGATAGTATAAAATGGGCTTGTCCGTCCGCCAGCAGTGCGGATAATTGTGCACATGCTTTTCGATGCGGAAGGCTTTGTTTTCCTTTTTCAGTTGTACGGCAAGGTCAATATCTAAAGTGGTTTCGGCTTTTGCCAGTTCCTCGCTGTAAGCATTTTTAACGAAACGTCCGGCAAAATCACTGTACTTTTCGGTGTTTACCTGTTTGCTGACAAACTCTTCACCCAAATCTTCCATCGGGAAAAAGCGCCCTTTCAAATCCACCATGGGCCTGCGCTCGCCGGCTTTGTCGATGAGTATCAGCGGTGCGATGCCCATGACTTTGGCAACCCGGTCGTCGTCGGCACCAAAAGTGGGGGCGATGTGCACAATTCCGGTTCCGTCTTCGGTGGTTACAAAGTCACCGGGAATCACCTCAAAGGCTTTGCCCATCGGCTTTATCCAGGGGAAAAGTTGTTCGTAGCTCACACCGGTCAGTTCAAAACCTTTACAATTGCCAATGACTTTAAAAGGTACTTTTTTGTCGCCGGCTTTGTAATCTTCAAAGGAGAGGTCTGCGTTTTTTTCGTTGAAATAACTGCTCAGGCATTCTTTGGCCAGCACAACGGTAACCGGTTGCCCGGTATAAATATTAAAGGTCTTTACTTTTACGTAATCTATTTTATCACCAACAGCCAGTGCGGTGTTTGAAGGCAATGTCCAGGGTGTGGTGGTCCAGGCCAGAATGTAGAGGTCATCCTCCACATCATCAAATAATTTGTGGGGTGCTTCGGTGCGGATGACTTTGAACTGGGCAACAACAGTGGTATCGGTCACATCGCGGTAGCAGCCCGGCTGGTTCAGTTCGTGGGTGCTTAAACCGGTACCGGCAGCCGGCGAATAGGGTTGGATGGAGTATCCTTTGTAGAGCAAATCTTTGTCGAAAAGCATTTTCAACAGGTTCCACACCGACTCGATGTATTTATTGTCGAAGGTAATGTAAGGGTGGTCAAGATCGACCCAGTAACCGATTTTCTCGGTTAAATCATCCCACAAATCTTTGTATTTCAAAACCTCCTTGCGGCAGGCTTTGTTGTAGTCTTCCACACTTATTTTTGTGCCAATGTCTTCTTTGGTGATGCCCAGTGTTTTTTCCACACTGATTTCTACCGGTAATCCGTGCGTATCCCAGCCGGCTTTGCGTTCAACGTATTTTCCTTTGAGGGTTTGGTAGCGGCAAAACAGGTCTTTGATTGTCCGGGCCATTACATGGTGGATGCCGGGCACACCATTGGCTGAGGGCGGGCCTTCGTAAAACACGAAAGGCTCGTTGCCTTTCCGGCTTTCGAGGCTTTGTTTAAAAACCTGCTGTTCTTCCCAAAACACACCGATTTCTTCGGCAATCTTCGGCAGGTCCAGTTGTTTGTATTCCTTGTATTTAGCTCCCATCAGAAACCCTGTTATTATTTTTGAAAATTGGCTGCAAAGCTAAACAAATTTGCAGCATCTTAAAAAGGGGTTTTTATGTACCGAATATGACCTTTCAGGTCGAAGGCGGGCCGGCGTGAAAGAGACCTGAAAGGTCGAAAAAAAGAACAGCAAAAACCATTGGCTACAATCCACTTCTATCAAATGGTCGGACGACGATTTCGTCGTGGAATGTAGTCGTCTGACCACTTGAGACCCGAAAGCTAAAACTTTTCTTGCACAAAAAAAAGCAAAGCCCCAAACCAGGAGCTTTGCTCAAAAACAATCTATTCGAAAAAAGGATGTTATCCTACGTCCACCAAAACATCATCGCTATGCCACAAGCCGTGCTTGGTGCAGAACGACATGGCCGTAAGCTTCATGTTCTTTTTGGGGACGATATGAAAATCTACTTCCACATGGCCGGCCTGGTTGCCCAGTGTTCCGGGAGGGAATGTAGCTTGTGCCAACATCAAATCGCCATCCCATAATTGTACCCAGGCAATGTAATGGTCAAAGTCATCGGGATGGGGGTATTCGTCTCCCATTTTTACGGTTACTTTAAATTTTTCGCCGGCTGTTGCTTTGTCATTGCAATGTACAAATGGGGAATGACGGTCGATGTAATCCTTTTTCGCTTCCCTGTCTATTGTTGAAATGTCAACATACCTGTTAATTTTCATTTTATTATCGTTTTAAGTGTGAATTAATTTTAGGCTGCAAATATAGAGAATATTTAATTGTGGACGGTGTTTATCTGGAACGGTTCTTAATAAAATTTGTTAAAGCGCAAAGTTGCCTGCGGTTCTTTTGTTTTATCCCGATGGAGGAACAAGTACCCGGCCAGGCAGTAACGAATAATGCAAAAGACTGCACAGTATTTCGGTGAGCGGGATTCAAATCAAAACCATCATTTCCATTGCTCAGGGAAACCTGATTTTCCCTACCTTTGCTGAAAAGAACCTCATGGAAATAGCAGCACTTTTTCAACAGCAAAAAAAACAACTCGCTGTACTCATCGATCCCGATAAATTATCGGTGGCCCAACTGGAAGTAACGGCAAAGAACGCCCAAAAAGCAGGGGTTGATTTCTTTTTTGTCGGCGGTAGCCTGATGACTTCCGATATGCTTTACCACTCGGTAAAAATATTGAAAGAGTACAGCAATGTTCCCGTAGTTTTGTTTCCGGGAAACAGCTACCAGATTGCCCGCAATGCCGATGCCATACTTTTTCTTTCGCTTATTTCGGGACGCAATCCCGACATGCTCATCGGCATGCACGTTTTGGCAGCACCCTATGTCAAGCTCAGCGGACTGAAAACCATCCCGACCGGTTACATGCTCATCGACAGTGGCAAACCCACTTCGGTGACTTATATGAGCAATTCGTTTCCCATCCCCAACGACAAAAACGACATCGCTGCCTGCACGGCTATGGCCGGAGAAATGCTGGGCATGAAACTTATTTATATGGATGCCGGTAGCGGGGCCGGGCAGACCGTCCCCGAAAAAATGATCCGTTTTGTAAAAGATTCCATCGAAACACCCCTGATTGTCGGGGGGGGCATCAGAACCACCGAAAAACTGCAAAGTGTGATGGAAGCCGGTACCGATATTGTTGTTGTAGGCAACCGTTTTGAAGAAGACCCAAACCTGATTTTTGAGTTTGCCGAACGGGTGAAGCAATTCAATGCTTAATTCATTAAACCGCTTCTTTCCGTGTACAATTTATTAAGTTTATTTTTGTCCCTTCATTTCAATTATCAACACACAGATTTATGAAAAAGTTAACCGAACTATGTTTGTTGGCTGCTTTCCTTTTTCAGGGATTTACCCTGACGGCCCAGGAAAAAGTATTGACCCTCGAAGATGCCTCCTGGATGAATCCGGCCATTTTTCCCGCCCGCGTTGCCCAGTTGCAATGGATTGGCGACAGCGATGATTACGCTTATGCGAAGGAAAATGCCATCTATAAAGTAACGGCCAAAAAAGGAACGGAAACCCTCCTGCTCGACCTCGACCAGATGAATGGCGACCTCCGCCGAAACAGGCTGGACTCCCTGAAACACCTGCCTTCCCTACAGTTTTCAAGCATGGAAAAGTGCACATTTACCCGCGAAGGTAAATATTACGAATACAGTTTGAGCACCAACAAAATCAGCGAAGTCAACCGTATCCCCGACACGGCAAAGAATATTGACTATCACAAGAAAAGCGGAAGAATCGCTTACACTTTAAAGAACAATCTTTTTATTTCTATCGACGGTAAACAAAGCCGGATTACACAGGATGAAAACCCCGGAATCGTTAACGGACAAACTGTAAGCCGGGTGGAGTTCGGCATTACTACAGGAACCTTCTGGTCGCCAACCGGGAAAAAACTGGCCTTTTACCGAAAGGATGAAACGGAAGTGACCGACTACCCCCTGGTGAATATCAACAAACGTATTGCCGAGGTGGAAAGTACAAAATATCCCATGGCCGGCATGACGAGCGAGCAGGTTTCGCTCGGCGTTTACGATCTGGAAAGCGGGAAAACCATCTTCCTGCAAACCGATGGGCCGAAAGATCAATACCTGACTGCCGTAAGCTGGGGGCCGGAAGGAAAATTTATTTACACTGCCTTACTCAACCGCGACCAGAACCACCTGAAACTGAATAAATATGATGCCGGTACGGGCGATTTTGTAAAAACACTTTTTGAAGAGAAAAACCCCAAATATGTTGAACCGGAACACCCGCTCTATTTCAATCCCGAAAACCCGAATGAATTTATCTGGTTTAGCGAACGCAATGGCTACGACCATTTATACCTGTACAATACCGATGGCGAACTGCTTAAACAATTGACCGATGGCGAATGGGTGGTTACGGAATTCCTGGGTTTTTACGACAAAGACAAAATCTTTTTCAAAGCTACTAAAGAAAGTCCGCTGCAAAAAAACATTTATGCAATAAGCCTGAAAGATGGAAAAATCACCCGTACTTCGCCTGAGCATGGAACGCACACTGCGCGCATTAGCAAGAGCGGTAAATTCATCATCGATATTTTTAGCAATACCGAAACCAGCCGTCAGTACAGCTTGCTGAACAGCAAAGGAAAAACCCTCCGGATTATCAAAGCCGATAAACATGCCCTGAAAGATTATAAACTGGGTGAAATGCTGCTGTTCGACCTGAAAGCACCGGACGGCACAACGCTTTACAGCCGGCTGATTTACCCTGTTGATTTCGACAAAAACAAAAAATATCCGGTCATTGTTTACGTTTACGGTGGGCCACATGCCCAATTGGTTACCGATTCGTGGCTGGGGGGCGCCGGCTTGTTTTTGAATTACCTGGCAAGCCAGGGCTACTTCATTTTCACCCTCGACAACCGGGGCTCTGCCAACCGTGGCCGCGATTTTGAACAGGCCATTTTCCGTAACTGCGGAAGTATTGAGGTTGCAGACCAAATGGTTGGCGTCGATTACCTGAAAACCCTGCCTTATATCGACACCGCCCGCATTGGCGTTGACGGCTGGAGCTACGGTGGATTTATGACCACCTCGCTGATGGTGAAACAGGCCGAAACTTTTAAAGTGGGTGTGGCCGGCGGGCCGGTCATCGACTGGCAGTATTACGAAGTAATGTACGGCGAGCGATATATGGACACGCCCGAAAGCAATCCCGAAGGCTACAAAAAAGCCAGCCTGTTAAACTATGTTGATCAACTTAATGGTAAGCTCCTGTTGATTCATGGTACGATGGACCCCACCGTTGTCTGGCAACACAGCCTGCTGTTTTTACAAAAAGCCATCCAAAGCGGCAAACAAATGGATTATATGGTGTACCCCGGTCATGGCCACGGCGTTCGGGGCAGGGACAGGCTGCATTTGAATACCAAGATTGCAGAGTATTTTAAAGTGAATTTGTGAGGAAAAATAATTACCAAAAACTTTCATAAGGACAAAACATGAACGACAATATTTCCATGAACCCCAATCCGGTTATCCAGTACCTGAACAAACCGGCAGAGGAATTAACCAAAAGTGACCTCATCCGGTTTATTGAGGACAACGATATCGAAATGATTAATTTCAGGTATGCCGGCTGGGATGGCCGGTTAAAAACCCTGAATTTTATTATTACCAGCCGCGAGCACCTCGACAACATTCTTACTGCCGGCGAACGTGTTGACGGCTCCAGCCTCTTTCCCTTTGTGGAAGCCGGCTCCAGCGATCTTTACGTAGTTCCGCGCTATAAAACGGCTTTTGTCAATCCATTTACCGAGATTCCAACTTTGGATATTTTGTGCTCGTTCTACGACCGGGATGGAAACGCACTGGCAGGCGCCCCTGAAAATATCCTGAAAAAGGCCCACGACGTTTTTAAAGAGAAAACCGGTTACGAATTCGAAACCATGGGCGAGCTCGAATATTATATTATTAGCGAAGACGACGGCCTGTTTAAAGCCGACGACCAGAAAGGTTACCACGAATCTTCACCATTTTCAAAGTGGAACAGTTTCCGTACCGAAGCCATGAAACTGATTGCCGAAGCCGGGGGCATCATCAAATACGGCCACTCGGAAGTGGGTAATTTTAACAAGGATGGCTATGTTTACGAACAAAACGAAATCGAATTCCTTCCCACCAATGTGGAAGATGCCGCCGACCAGTTGCTGAAAGCCAAATGGATAGTGCGCACACTGGCAGCGCAATACGGGGTAACCGTAACTTTTGCGCCAAAAATTACGGTGGGCAAAGCCGGCAGCGGTTTGCACATCCACACCCGTGTGATGAAGAACGGCGTTAACCAAATGATTGAAAACGGGAAACTGAGTAAAGTGGCCAAGTCGGCCATTGCCGGTTATATGAAACTCGCCCCTTCTTTAACAGCTTTTGGCAACCTGAACCCGACTTCTTATTTCCGGCTGGTACCCCACCAGGAAGCACCCACCAACATTTGCTGGGGCGACCGCAACCGTTCGGTTTTGGTGCGTGTGCCTTTGGGATGGTCAGCCCCTTCCAATATGATCCATAAAGTAAACCCGCAGGAAAGTGGCGATGTGGTTGATTTTTCGGACAAGCAAACCGTTGAATTCCGCAGCCCCGACGGCTCAGCCGATATTTATCTTTTACTGGCCGGTTTAACCGTTGCAGCACGCATTGGACTGGAAATGAAAGACGCCCTGAAACTGGCTGAGAAAACCTACGTTGATGTCAATATTTTCGATAAGGAAAACAAAAAACGCCTCGGGCAGTTGGCACATTTACCTGCATCCTGTGTTGAATCGGCAGATGAATTGAAAACTCAGATGCATTTTTACAGCCAACACAATATTTTCCCGGAGCCGGTTTTGAAGTGCCTTATTGATACTTTAAAAGCCCATAAAGATGAAGGCCTCATTTCCCGAATTCAAAACGATGACGAGAAGGTGATGGAGTTGGTGAACAGGTTTTTTTATTGCGGATAGGAAATAAAACCAAACCCGGCGGGTGGCCTTGCTCCCGCCGGGTTGATGACCTGTTCTTCAACCTGACGGGTCCCCCGGCACAGACACACTTCTACCCGGCAGGTTTTTGTCGCAACCTGACGGGTCCCCCGGCACTCAGGCACGCTTCGAGCCGGCAGGTTTTTGTGGTATTTTTTCCTGACAGGCCAACACCAAACCACCGGGTTGAAAGGGGGTCGTGTACACTTGCAGCGGAAAACTCCCTACTGAATTTTTTTATAACTGCTGTCTTTCCTGAAAACCCTTTTTATCCAAATGGGAAGGATAATCACCCCGATAAACAAATAGGGATAATAAGTAATCAAGCGCCAGAAAATGGCCAGGGGTGCGTACCAGGATGGATTGGCGATAAAATCACCCAGAAAATCAGAGAAGATAAATTCGGCGATGCCACTGCCACCCGGTGTCGGGCTGATAAGCAGAATAATCCACATGCTCAATTGCCGGCCGTAAATCAGGAAATGATCATATAAATTGTAGCGTTCGTGAAAAAATGCCATCAGCATAAAATTGACTACCCAGTACCTGGCCGTCCACGAAAAAACAGTAGCCACAACACTTTTAAACCAATACGAAAATGGTTTTCCTTTAATTGTTTTTGAAGTCTGAATCAGTTGGTTGGCCGACTTACGGGCCCGCATCCGCCAGCGTGATAAAATGGGGAATAAAAATACCCACGAAATAAACGACTTGAAAAGTTGGGGGTTAATAAACAGGGCATAAAAAAGAAAGAGGGTATAAACAAATATAATAATGTACCCGCCATAAAACGCATAAATAATCTGATCGATTTTAACCGAGTCGGGCGGGAAAATATTTTGCCCGTAAATGATGTAAACCAGCGGAACGGTAAGGATAAAAAACATTTCGTCCAGAAAAATCGCCGTTAAAACCACGGCAGTACTCCTACCACCACTCATACCTTCCTTATACAAAAAGAAAATGGCAGGTCCGGTCCCACCCACAACCGAAGGCGAAATAGCCGAGCTGAATTCCCAAAGCATAATCACATTAAAGGCTTGTTTCCAACTTAAATAGCCTTCGGTTAACACAATAATTCGGTAGATGTAAGCCAGGTCGCGAATAGCCATCATTACAAAGGCCAGAAAAATATAGTAGAATGTCCGCCAGGTAAACTCAACAAACGAAAAGGTATTGGCATCAAAACTTCGGATGAGCATAAAAGCACTAACCCCCAGCCCGATTAAAATAGGCCAGACAATCCGTTGGGGGCGTAAACTGTTAACAATCTTATCCAAACTACCTGATTTTTAAAATGCAAAAGTAACAAAACCTGTCTTGCAAAGCCTGTCTTTTTTTTCATGCGTACGCCATATTGACAGTTAAATTAAGTTAAACGTGTCATATAGGCGCATTTTGGCCGGGATTCGGGAAAGGAACAATAGTTGAACAGCGGCTTCACAAATGAACATTAACAATCAATTAAAATTAAGGAGGAAAAACCATGAACTTAGTTAGATTTCAACACAGGCCCATGTTTTCAAGTTTTCTCGAAGACATCGAAAAGAACTTCTTCAACCCAATGGAAGAAACCAGGGGTGATATCCCGGCAGTGAACATCATTGACGACAAAGACAGTTTTATCATGGAACTGGCTGCTCCCGGAATGAAAAAGGATGATTTTAAAATCAACCTCGACAACCAATTGCTCACCATTTCTTCTGAGAAGAAAGAAGAAAAAGAAAAACAGGAAGACAATTACACCCGCAGGGAGTTTACCTACAACAGTTTCAGCAGGTCGTTTACCTTGCCCAAGACCATTGTTTTCGACAAAATAAAAGCCGATTACAAAGACGGTATTTTGGTTGTGAAGCTGCCCAAGAAGGAAGAAGAGGCCAAACTGACCCGCGAAATTAAAGTAGCGTAAAAGGTTTAATAATTGTTGAAAAGCCCTGCCTTTGGCAGGGCATTTTTATACAAACCCACAAGAGCCCTGTTAGTCGTCTGACCACTAATTATGCGCGTTGTGATAGTGGCCTCTGACGACTACCCAATATTAAGCAAACAGCAACAAGCTCACGGCCATCACTGCCATGCCGGCGATTAAGCCGTAAATAGACAGGTGGTGTTCGCCGTATTCTTCGGCAGCCGGCAGCAATTCATCGAGGGAAATAAAAACCATAATCCCGGCCACACCGGCAAACAAAATACCAAATACTACCGGACTGAGAAACGGCATCAGAATAAGGTAACCCACCAAAGCGCCCACAGGTTCGGCCAGGCCCGAAAGGAACGACAACCAGAAAGCTTTTTTGCGGCTTCCCGTGGCGTAATAAACCGGGACAGAAACGGCAATGCCTTCGGGAATATTGTGAATGGCGATGGCTACGGCAATAGCAATGCCAAGCCCGGGATCGGTGAGGGCAGCCGTAAAAGTGGCCAGCCCTTCCGGGAAATTATGAATGGCGATGGCAAGTGCGGTAAACAAGCCCATCCGCATAAGCTTTTTATCCTTCACGGCCTGCTCGTCTCCCATCTCTTCCAGTTTACGCATTTCGTGCGGGTTTTCAACCGAGGGGATGAGCCTGTCGATGACGGCAATGAAAAGTATGCCACCAAAAAATGCGGCCGCCGTTGTCCAATATCCCGGCACCTCACCCAATTCTGCCGAAAGCTCTGTCCGGGCTTTTACAAATATTTCCACAAACGAAACATAAATCATCACCCCTGCTGAAAAGCCCAGTGAAGCACTCAGAAAAGCTGTGTTTGTTTTCTTTGCAAAGAAAGCAAGGGCGCTGCCGATTCCGGTTGACAAACCCGCAAAAAGGGTGAGCCCAAATGCAAAGGCAATCGTGTTCCAATCCATTTTAGGTATTTTTTTCGTTCAGGCTGCTTTGTTCTTTTTGCTTTTTATAGGCCCGGCGCGAAGCAACTTTTTCCAGCTCCCTTTCCAATACAAGCTTGGCAATCTTTGCAGCCTGCTCATCAATTGTGCCCACTTCCAGTGCATCTTCAAATTTATTCTCCGGCACATCGTGGCGGTAAATCATGTTGCAAAGCTTTTCAAAATTATTTTCAAGCAGCCCGGCAATAAATACTTGCAGTTGGAATTGTAATTCGTCCCGACTCAGGGTTTCGTAGTCCTTTGCCAGGGGTTCGGCAAGGGGTCGGGGCAAGTTGTTTTTGTCCATTCAAATGCGCATTGAGGAATTATTGTACTACTTTTGCCATGTTATTCACCGACAAAAATAAGGATTAGTATGAAATTCAGGCTACTGATTACCATGGCTTTTTTAGCGGGGGCTGGCAGCCTCTTTGCGCAAAACGTTAATACGCTTATCCTCGATACCAAAAAGAACACCAATATTTTAGTGGGCTACTGCAATGAAGCAGGCCTGGAAAAGGGGGAGTTCGGGGTATATTTTAAAAGCCAGTACGAAACTTATGCCCCCAAAGAAAAGACGATTGAAAAACTAAAAAAGAAAATCGGTGACTACAGCATAAAAATTGTGTTTGGCAGCTGGTGTTCCGACAGCCAATTGCAGGTCCCCCGTTTTTATAAAATTCTTGATGTCTTGGATTTTCAAAAATCGAAACTGGAAATCATCGGCGTTGACCGGAACAAGAATGCACTGGTTGTCAACATCAAAGACCTCAAGATTGAGTTTGTCCCCACCTTTATTGTTTACAAATATGGAAAGGAAGTGGGACGGATAGTGGAAACACCGGTGAAATCACTGGAGGATGATTTACTAAATATCATTGGCAAGTAAAAAGGCCGGGGCCTTCTCATTCCTGAATCAGTATAAGCACTAAACTCAGCGGTTGTTTTACGTTGTTATTTGCCTGACTAACATGCTCACCTTTTCAAAAATAAAAGACACCCAAAGTTTTCTTGAGAATGAGAGAAAACATGGACGCAGCATTGGTTTCGTCCCAACAATGGGCGCCTTGCACGATGGTCATCTGGAGTTGATGCGCAGGGCGAAAAACGAGAATGATTTGTTGGTAGTGAGTGTTTTTGTCAACCCGCTCCAGTTCAACAATGCCGAAGACCTGAAAAAATATCCCCGCGACCTGAAGAAAGATGAAGCACTGCTGCAAGCTGTGGGCTGCGACCTGTTGTTTGCACCACAAACGCAAGAGATGTATCCCAAAGAAGAAACCAAAAACTATGATTTCGGCGAACTGGAATCGGTCATGGAAGGGGCGCACCGTCCCGGCCATTTCAAGGGGGTGGCCATTGTTGTCAACAAACTCTTCGACATCACCGGCCCACAACGGGCCTATTTCGGGGAAAAGGATTTTCAGCAACTGGCCATCATCAAAAAGCTGGTTGGGATGGAAAGCCTGCCGGTTGAAATTGTCCCCTGCCCTATTGTCCGCGAAACCGACGGCCTGGCCATGAGTTCGCGCAACGCAAGGTTGACACCCGAAGAAAGGGAGCTTGCCCCCTTCATTTTTGAAACACTCCAATGGGCGAAGAACAATAAAGGGGGGATGACAACCAGCTTGCTCAAACAAAAAGTAAATGAACTGTTTGAAACCAGGCCGCATTTCCAGCTCGAATATTTTGAGATTGCCGACGACAAAAACCTTCAGCCGGTTACAAGTTGGGAAAACGGACGGGGCATTTTGGGTTTTGTTGCCGTTCATCTTGGAAAAGTCAGATTAATCGACAATATCAGATTTATTTAATAATTTTGCTTCAGATTTTAACCGGACTTAATCAGCGGCACCATGAATATTGAAGTACTCAAATCCAAGATCCACCGGGCAACCATCACCCAGGCCGACCTGAACTACATCGGCAGTATTGCCATCGACGAAGATTTGATGGAGGCCGCCAACCTGATCGAAAACGAGAAAGTCAGCATCTTCAACATTAACAATGGCGAACGAATTTCCACCTACATCATCAAAGGGGAAAGGGGCTCGGGGCAGATTTCACTTAATGGGGCCGCCGCACGCCGGGTGGCCATTGGCGATTTGGTAATAATTGTCTCCTATGCCAGCATGGATTTTGAAGCGGCAAAAACTTTCAAACCGGCCATCCTGTTCCCTGATGAAAACAATAAAATTGTTTAGTGTTTTGAAACTTCAGAATTTCCTGGCGGGAAGGCGGCTTCCTTTCACCTTTAATTTTATTCCCAACAGAAAAGCATGAGCAGAAAGCGGATTCTTTCCATACTCGAATATCTTTTCTTTCTCGGCATCGGTGTGCTTTTGCTTTGGTTAAGTTTCAGAAAACTTGACCTCGACCAGATTTGGACCGACATTCGGGAAGCCGAGTATTCCTGGTTGCTCATCGCCCTGGTCTTTGCCATCTTTTCGCATATTTTGCGTGCTTTGCGATGGAACCTGCTCATAGGTTCACTGGGTTACAAAACAAGGCTATCAACAACCTTTTTTGCGGTGATGATTGGCTACCTTGCCAACACAGCCGTTCCGCGAATGGGAGAGTTTGTCCGCTGCGGCGTGTTGTCAAAAAAAGAAAACATCCCCTTCAACTCCCTGTTTGGGACCGTAATTTCCGAGCGGCTTTTCGACCTGATTTCGCTCTTCATTATTATTTTTCTCGTGATTGTTTTTCAGCTCGATCTGGTGGGTGATATTTTGCAACAAATGTTTGGCCCCGTACTCGAAAGCATTTTCTCCAATGTATGGAGCATCACTTTTTTCCTGCTGGGCATCTTGGCATTTATCGTGCTCATGCTGTGGGCGGGTTGGAAAATGAGGGAGAAAATAAAAAGGTTTTCGTTTTACCAAAAGCTCCATGATTTCATCACAGGCCTCTGGGAAGGCATACTGACCATCGGGAAAATGCGCCAAAAAGGCTTGTTCCTGCTCTACACAGTCAGCATCTGGCTGTTTTATGGCATCATGGTTTATATGCCGGTTTTGATGCTCAAAGAAACGAGCCACCTGAGTTTTATTGACGGTTTGACCATCCTGGCCATTGGCAGCCTTGGAATTGTGGCCCCGGTCCCCGGGGGTATTGGTGCTTACCATTTTATTGTTAAAGCCATCCTGGTTGAATTGTACCATATCGAACCCAATGCCGCCGGTTCCTTCGCGGCCATTACCCATGCCGGGCAAACCCTCTTGAATGTAGCCGTTGGCGGCTTGTCGTATTTGGGAATGGGCATACTGGCGAAAAAACAAATCCCGTGCAATGAAGAAGATAGAAGCAGTCAGTAATAAAATTATTGACCCGTACAAATTGAAAAGCCAACTGGCAATCTGGCGTTTTCAGGACAAGAAAATTGTCTTTACCAATGGCGTTTTCGACCTGTTGCACCTCGGCCACATCGACTACCTGAGCAAGGCAAAAGATGCCGGCGATGTGTTGATTATCGGGATGAATACGGATGATTCGGCACGGCGGTTAAACAAAGGAAAAAACCGCCCGATTACCAAGCAGGAGTCCCGCTCAATGATTCTTGCTTCACTTTTCTTTGTTGATGCAGTGGTTTTGTTTGACGAAGACACGCCTTACGAACTGATTAAACAGGTGCTGCCCGATGTACTGGTGAAAGGCAGTGATTACAAAACTGAAAACATTGTGGGTTACGACATTGTGCAGGAAAAAGGCGGGAAAGTGGTTACTATTGATTTTCTGGAAGGCTATTCAACGACCGCCATCGAGCGGCGAATAAAAGGGGGGAAACCGTAAGTAAATCTCAGCGGCACTGAAATTCAACTAATGTATAATATTGTCAGGCACGCGTAACATTCGTACGCCGATAAAGCTTTACTGACCCCCGACGGTAAGCGTATCGCCCGTTGATATTGTCATCACCGCGCCTGGATCAATGGCCATCTCCATCAGTTCCATATTGCTGTTAAGGGTATTGTTGTGTTTTATCATTGCCCTCGACCAGGGACGTGTCGGTGCATTCTGGCCAGTAGCCCAAATGCTGTTGCTTTCCCAATTGCCATCGCCGACAGTCTGAAATGGGATCGGGGCTGTTGAGGCTAAACGGTTGGTATCCGTCATATTGTATAAGGTTCCGTCATTACCGCCAACTAAATCATAAGCCGTGGGGCCTGAATATTCGTTGAATTGCCAATGGCTAACCAGTCCGGTTTCATTTCCTGACAATGTCCGGTATATGTTTTCCCTGATCGATGAACTATCCAGTACAATAGTCCATATCCTTACTTCATCAATATTGCCATCAAAAGCTCTGTTTTGATAGAAGCTTTCACCGATAAACAGGTCATCAAGGCTGTTGTCGTCGATGTTGCCCGAAGGCGAAATGCCGCTTAATGTTTGCTCAACTCCATCAATGTAAACATGTACGTCGCCATTGCCGTCATAAGTGGCGGCAATGTGTTGCCAGCTATTTAAACTGACCGAGTTATCGGGTGTATTCAGACTAAAAGATGAACCTCCGCTGTGGATGATATAAACCAGACTTTGCAGGTTGTAAGAACCCGTACTGTCATTATTCAGAAAAAGTTTAAACCTTTTTTTATCAACGATTCTGCCCCAACCATTATCTACCAGTTCTCCCCATCCGGCTGGATTTATCCAGGCTTCAATTGTATTGTCTGTGGTCAGGTTCAGGCTGGCATCATGTCCGCAGTTCACATAATTATCTATACCGTCAAACTGAAAGGCAACCAGGCCGTAATTAACCCTGATATTCCTGGAATCGCCGCTGCCGGTCTGACAATAAAAAGTGCCGTACCATGAAGTATCCGTAACCGGAACCAGCCAGCTGAGAACGCCATTAGTTTCACCTGTAAAATCAGGGGAATCAAGTACAGTACCATTGTAATACCACTGATACGGTAAACTGCCAAAGTTGGCATCAAACCTGACGTCTCCTGTCAGGTACTGCGCATTCATCATCGAAATGCTTTGGTCTGAAGTTCCATCCAAATAGGTCCGGTAATTATCCCAGGTGCCGTTATTGGTAATATCTCCAGACAGGTAGAGTGTAAGATTCAAAGAGGTATTATTTTGAATTATACCGTTGTTGGTCAGGTTTCCGTTTAGATAAACGTAGCCATTATTGGTAATGTTGTTTTGTAAAGTATCTGTAATAATCAGGTTGCCTTCGATGGTGGTGCTGATCCCATACATATTTACTTCACCTCTGAATTCAGAGGGGGAAAGGATGGTCCCGTTGCCGAAATACGTATTTGTAGCGGCGAACCTGATGTTGTGGTTATCCAGGTTCAGGATGTTGGAATTCAGGTTGAAATACTTTGTAAAAACAAGGTCGGTTGTGGCTTTAACCGTGTCTGTTGAATTGGTAATGATAAAAGGGGTCTTAAAGAGTTTGCCGGTCTGCAGGGTGATGAGTTGTGGCCCTGTTCCGCTGAGGCGAGTTGCATTGATTTCCCAAATTCCATTGTTGCTGATATCTCCTCTTGCATCAATTGAGAAGCTACCGGAAGTGTTGTTACCAATGGTTCCGCTGTTGCTGATGGTACCATAAACATCAAGGGTGATGTTTGACCCGATAAGGTTTTGCAGCCTGACACCGCTGTTGATGGTGAGCTGCGCACAGGATGCACCCGTGGTAACATTTACATCGCCTTGGATGAGAACATCATCCGATGATCCGGGAATTATCCCCCCAATCCATGTGGCAGTACTATTCCAGTTGCCGCCGAAAGTTGTTGACGAGATTTGTGCATTTGCATTTGTAAGGCTAAAAAATACGGCTAACGTTAAGCCGAAAAATCGAAGGCTTAGCTTTTTCATGACAGGTGTGTTTGGTTTGTCGGTAAAGTTAAGCCAAATTTTTGTTTTGCAACATGGTGGAATGAAATTACAACCGGACTGTTCAATTCTCATGACACCAAAACTTTCGGATTTTCCTCAAGACGCAGATTAACACTTATATACACAGACTTTTATATTTTTAATCTGCACTTTTCTGCGAAAATCAGTGTCAACCTTTTTTATTTATAAAGTTGTGAATTAGGTTTATTGCAAATAAATTGATTTTCCTGATCCAATAGTTATCGGATTTAGAATTAAACAGCCCGGAATTTACGATGATTTTGGTTTTAATTTAGGTATCCTTCCGGAATTAAACGGGCTTCTTTGCAGAAGCTTGAAGACCTTTCCTTCTAAAGAGTTCGAAAAAAGTAAATGTTCTGAAACCTGCTGGTAAAGTAAAAAGGAATAGGGCGATGTTTATATTTTTATCACTTTTCGGGAAACCGTGACCCGACCTGATCGAAACAGGATGAAGTACATCCCTTTTTCAAACCCTGCCAGCGAAAGCTTTTTCAGTTCTTGTTTTTCCAGGAGAAAGTCCAGCAATACTTTTCCGGAAATATCTGTCAGCTGGATTTTCAAATCTGTGTCAGCCGTATTTTGGATATTGACAAAATCACCGGCGGGGTTGGGATAAATTATTAAAGCCGGTTCTTCCAATTCCTCCAACCCTACCCAACTATAAGCAAAAGCCGAAGCCGTATCCCAACTATTCAAATCACTGGAAACAAACTGAACGACTGTAAAAACACCGGGCTGCCCGAATTCATGTGTAGGATTTTGCTCAGTACTAAAATATCCATCCCCAAAATCCCAATACCAACTGCTGGCATTTTTACTGCTGTCTTCAAACATGGCCACGTTTTCAAACTGCGTGATGACAAAACCAGCTTCCGGTTTATGGATGTTCAGCGCAAAAGTTTCCACTTCGTTAAAAACAGAATCCCAATACGGGTTGGGGTCGCCATCCCAATTGCCATTGTCGGTACCATAAAATTCGTGGCCGGCACCTAAAACGAAATAGGTTTCGGCATTGTTGCCAAAATACTCCAACTGTTCAGCCACCGGGCCACTGCCGTAAGTGGGCGGAAACAGCTCGAAACCAAAAGCGCTGCCATAAATAAAAGGGACGGTTTCGTCGGCCGTTCCGTGAGCCAGAAAAACGGGAAGGGTATCGGTCGGAACAATCAGGTTGGTATCCATTAAAGCGCCCCACAAAGCCATCATGCCATTGGCCTTGCCGTAATGTGGGAAATCATTTCCCGAGCAATCCAGACATCCGAGGTCAGGGCTGTCGAAGGTTTCGGGCGGGCGTTCATCTTCGGTGTCCATAAAATAATTGTGCTGTGCAATATACCCCCCGGCACTGCTTCCCAGTAAATAAATATTGCTGGTGTCGATGCCGTAGGTTTCCGCATTTTCTTTGAGGAAGCGAATGGCTGTCCGGCCATCCTGAATGCCCCGGTACACCGCCCTTGTTGAACTGGCCGCACTCAGCGCATTCATCCCCATGCGGTAGTCGATGCTTGCCGTTAGGTAACCGCGACGGGCCATCGAATCGCAAAAAGCCACCATATCCTCATTTACTTTGCTGCCTGACACAAAAGCCCCCGAATGCGCGCAAACAAGGGCCGGTCTGCGTTCAAGTGTATCGCCAACGGGTTGGTAAATATCCATCAGCAAATCCTGTGGGGAAGTATTGCTTTCATCGAGATAAGGGAAATTCAATGCCGGGGCTGTTCCGTAAACCACATCGCTTTCGATGGTGATTTCATCGAAAACCTTTTCAAAATATCGGTTGTTGTAGGGGATTTGAGCGTAAGACAGCTTGAAGGCAAGCAGACAGGGAAACAGTAAAATCCGGTAAATCATTTTTTACAAATTCAATCTATTTTGTTAAAACTGGAAATCAGATTCGCAACTTTGTTCCAGTCGATACCGGTAACAGTGGCATACACTTCCTCATCTGTCCATTTTTGGCCTTCAAAAGCGGTCACATAGTTTTGTGCGTTTTGGCCGTCCTCAACCCCATAGTTTGCCTGCCCGTTCCCCGTGTTTGATGGCGGTTCAAAATGATAAAGCGGTGCTTGCGAAACAGTCATTTTGTAATAATAGTAGTCTTTGTGTATGGTGTTTGTAAAGCCTTCCTGTTCGGCCACAAAACTAACCGTTTGCCCATCGCTGCTTAATGTTCCCGAAATGGTGTTGGTATTGCTCCAGGAGGTTCCGTCACCCTCTGTTAGGGTTCCTGAGAAACTAAGGCCACTCCATTCTAAATTTCCGTAATCAGCAATTTGGGCCCAGTCTGTCCCGTAAAGGGACGGGTTATCCCAAATGGTAATATTGGTTGAGCCACCTGAACCGAAATAACAACGCATCAGGTCGCTGGTTAACATAAACTCTTTTACCCCTCCCTGAGTACCAATACTTACATTTGCCGTCGCACTTCCGATACTACTGCCATTGCTTTTGTCGATTACCTCCACCTTCAGCAGGTATGCCCCATCTTCACTCCAGGTAATATTTACGGCATTGCTGGCGGTAACCGGAGAAGAACCATCACCAATATCCCAAACATACTCCAGTTCGCTAATATCTGAAACAACTTCACATTTAAAAGGATAGGCCACTCCGGCTTCGCCAGGATTACTTACCGGTGCGCCGTCATCCGACAAGGCTATTAGTTTTACAGAAATATCGCCCCAAAGTGTAAGCTTGCCATCACCTGTATAATGAATACTAATTGTTCTGCCTGATTCATTATACGATTTGTCAACAGCAGCATCATTCATCCAGTCTTCAAGGTTCATTGGTGCTGTTTTTGATGTGTCACTCATGAAGGCAAGGGAATTAATGTCCCAGTTTGCACAATGGTATCCCTGAACCGACCAGTCGAAGCCCAAATAAGCACCATCGCCAAAATCGTCAATGATATCAGGCCAGCCACCTAAAAAACTAAAGCAGAACCCCCCGTAAAAAAACAGGGTGTCGTTGCCAAAATCATTATGACTGCTAATAAAATCAGGCGATACACAGTATTTTGTTCCATTAGTAAACCTCATGGTTTTAATCACTGGAATGCTACCGGTTTTTATTTCGTCCCAATATTTTTGCGAGGTATTTTCACTTGCAGTTTCACCGGTCACATAATAAATTTCGGTAATGTAATCTTCTTTTGGCCATGGTATTCCATGCCCCGACATATCAATAATTCCGTAACCGGCCAATTGTGTCAGGCGGTCGAGTGTAACCTCACCATCTTTTAAATAATCGGTAACACCTATTCCTACACGGCTAAGATTGGAACTGTTTAAGTTGTGAACCTGATCGGTATAATAACTAAACTCAGAATAAGCGGCATCCATTTGTAGCATTTTTCTGCCATTCACAAGCGATTTAAGGTCATTTTCCGCATTGATATCTTCACCTTGTCGTCCGGAATCGGTTGATTTTTTGTAATCAAATAGTTTTCCTTTTAAAAACAAACCTCCGCGCATTCCGTTGGCATATTGTACCGCAATTCCTTTGCTGTTTATTGTTGCTTCAGTAACGGATGGACTAGCCTCAAAAGACTGTTGTGCCCTATTTATTGCATCCAGCGAATCCATGCTTAGAAACCAATCATCCAGGTTATTGCTAACCTCATCTTGCAGATTGAGCACCTCCTCGTAAGATGCTTTATCCTCTTCGGTCCAGCCCTCGTCGTCTCCGGTTTTACGGCAGGAAGCCCAAAAAAAAGTAGTGGAAAATAAAACGATGCTTAGGACGGCCAGAATCAATTTTTTCATCATATTCATTGCGTGAGCATTAATAATTTGGATAGAACAAATCTAACAATATTGTCCCGGCTAATTTTGGCGAAACCCTAATTTATAAAGAGTACATATAAGTTTTGAATAGTTGTATTTTTGAAAAATAATTGACTTAGCTTTACATTTGCTTCAACAAATACATACCCATGGCCAAAACCCAAACCACTTATTTCTGCCAAAACTGTGGCAACCAGTCCAGCAAATGGCTGGGCAAATGTCCTGCCTGCGGCGAATGGAATACTTATCAGGAAGAAATCGTTAGCAGGAAAGAAGATAAAAAGGGGGGTTACCAAAAGCCGAAAAAATCAATCCGTCCGGTTGCTGTACAAGATATTACTTCTGAAAAAGAAAACCGGCTGAATACCCAAAGTGCTGAATTCAACCGCGTGCTGGGTGGCGGGATGGTGGCCGGCTCCATCGTGTTGATTGGCGGGGAACCGGGAATCGGGAAATCCACTTTATTGCTGCAAGTGGCCCTGAATATGGAAGGGTGCAGGGTTCTTTATGTTTCGGGCGAAGAAAGCTACCAACAAATTAAAATGCGTGCCGACCGCCTGGGATTGAACAACCCGGAATGCTACATTCTGAACGAGACATTTTCGCGTGATATTTTCCGGCATATTGAAGAAGTGAAACCCGATTTAATCGTCATTGATTCCATTCAAACCCTGCACACCGACACGCTGGAATCAACTGCCGGCAGCATTTCACAAATTCGCGAAACGGCTGCCGAGCTGCACCGCTTTGCCAAAACCACACAGGTGCCGGTCGTACTCATCGGGCACATTACCAAAGACGGCAACCTGGCCGGGCCGAAAGTATTGGAACACATGGTGGACACGGTTTTGCAATTTGAAGGCGACCGCCACCACGGTTTCCGGATTCTACGATCGGTGAAAAACCGTTTTGGTTCGACTTCGGAACTGGGCATTTTTGAAATGCAGTCGGAAGGCTTGCGCGAGGTAAGCAATCCCAGTGAAATATTATTATCGCAAAGGGACGAGGAAGTGAGTGGGGTTGCTATTGCCGCCACCATCGAAGGGCAACGCCCCATGCTGGTCGAAACCCAGGCTTTGGTCAGCCCGGCAGCTTATGGTACACCCCAACGTTCGTCAACGGGTTTCGATTTGCGAAGGATGAACATGCTGCTGGCCGTCATTGAAAAACGAAGCGGTGTACGAATCAGTGCCAAAGATGTTTTTCTGAACATCGCCGGTGGCCTGCGTGTTGACGATCCTGCCATCGATTTGGCCGTAGTGGCTGCCGTGCTTTCATCGGCTGAAGATATCCCCATCAGCAACAATATTTGCTTTGCCGGCGAAGTGGGCCTTTCGGGTGAAATCCGTGCGGTTTCACGCATCGAAAACCGGATTTCCGAAGCCGAAAAACTGGGCTTTGAAAAAATGATTATTTCAAACTTCAACACCAAAGGCCTCGATTTGAAGAAGCTGAAAATTGAGATTGTCCCTGTCGGTAAGGTGTTGGATATGATGGAGGCGTTGTTTTAACCTCATTTAACACCACCCTGTCATTTCGACAACCAAAGGGAGGAGAAATCGCCTTAAAAACACCCCTGTCATTTCGAGGGAAACGACCAACGGGAGTGACGAGAAATCTCCCGGGAGCAACCTTTTCTCTTTTGGGGATTTCCCGTCGCAATCCATCAGCTGGCAAAAAGCTTCCCTCGATAATACAATCAGCTCAAAAAAAGAAAACATCCGTCAACCTATTTTTTTAGATATTTGCAAACTCATTTTAAAACAAAAGAACAATGGAAAATCAGAAAGATAAAGTTTGCTTATTCTGCAAGCAGGACGAAAATGCAGTGCCTTTGGTACAAGTCGATTATAAAGGACACAATTACTTCATTTGCCCACAGCACATTCCGGTGTTGATTCACGATCCGGGCCAGTTGGAAGGCATGCTTCCTGATGCCGGGAATTTGCAGGCAGGATAGGTTTCTGTCAACAGCCGGCAGTCAACAGTCTTAATTTTATAAGTGAGGTTGAACTTTAACCGAAAGAAGTGGCAACAGGATTTCGAAATTTATTGGTTTATCAAAAAGGCTTTTCATTGGCGATGGATATTTTTGAAATGATTAAAGCATTTCCCAAAGAGGAGCAGTTTGATGAATACAATAACAGGTCAATTGAAATTGGCAAACTATTAAACGATATTTTAAATAATCCTCAAAAGTACAGTTAACAAATTATTGACTGCGGACTGAAGACTTTCCCTACCCCAGCCTTTTCAATAAATTTACTTCACTTTCCTTCAGCATCCGCCATTTGCCGCGGGGGAGGTCTTTTTTGGTGAGGCCGGCAAAAAACACCCGGTCGAGCTTGATAACATTGTAGCCCAGGCTCTCAAAAACACGCCGTACAATCCGGTTGCGGCCCGAATGCAATTCGATGCCAATTTGTTTTTTGTCGTTGTCGCGGGTGGTGTAGGCAATGGTATCCGGCTTGATAAAACCATCTTCCAATTGCATCCCGCCGGCAATTTTATCCAGGTCATCCTTCTTCAAATTCTTGTCGAGGAAAACGTGGTATATTTTTTTAACCCCAAATTTGGGGTGGGTCAGTTTCTTGGTCATCTCCCCATCGTTGGTAAACAACAGTAAACCAAGGGTGTTGCGGTCGAGCCGTCCCACCGGGTAAATCCTTTCTTTGCAGGCATTTTCAACCAGGGTCATTACCGTCCTCCGGTTTTGGGGATCATCCAAAGTGGTAATAAAACCTTTGGGCTTGTTCAATAAAAGATAGCGTAACTTTTCTCTTTTTAGTGTTTGTCCGGCGTATTGGACCTTGTCAGATGGTAACACTTTTGTCCCCAGTTGGGTCACGACTTTTCCGTTGATTTTTACCACACCACTCTCAATCAGGCGGTCGGCCTCACGGCGTGAGCAAACACCTGCATCAGCCAGGTATTTGTTAAGCCGGGTCAGGTTGTCTGGTTTGTGTGATTTTGAAGTGGGTTTCTTTTTTGAAAAACCGGATTTCTTCCTATTTTCACGAATTTCTTTTCTTTCCGGTTTCCGTCCACCACTATTACTTTTCTTTCCTTTGTTATTCATGTTCAGGTAAATATGAGCGTGCAAAATTAGCAAATGTTTGTTCCTAAAACGGAAACTTCGTCAATTATAAAAAAACAGGCTTGCTTTTCGCCTCATTTTTGCTTATATTTGACAAGGTCAATCCGTAAATACAAAAACCATGTCTGAGAAAATTATTACCCTGGCAACCCTTACCTACATGAGGGCCCAGTTGTTGAGTGCGATGCTTGAGAAAAACGGCATTGAGTGTTTTATGACCAATATTAACCGCATTAAAGAATCAGCGGGAGGGGTCAAAGTGAAAATTCAGGAAAAGGATGCAGCCAGTGCAGTGCGTGTGTTCGAAGATTTTAAAGGCGCTTATGGCAGGCAAAAACAGCAGGCGGTGGAATACATGCGCAGCATCCGGCGCATACTGGTCCCGGTTGACTTTAGCCCACATGCCGAGAATGCCGCTTTCTATGCCTTACAACTGGCCACGGTTTTAAAAGCCGAAATCAAGTTAATCAATGCGTATCTTGATCCGATGGGCACCCCACAATCCTACCTCGAATCCTATACTTACCAATTAAACCTCGATAAAATTATCTGCGAAATTGAAGAGGAAACAGAACGAAGCCTCAGAGCAATCGCCGCCCGCATTGCGGAAAAAATTGAAAAAGAAAACCTGCACGGGGTGAATATTTTGTGGGACATGCACAAAGGGAATGCGGTAAATGCAATCTTGAATGAGGCGCATGATTACCAGCCCGGAATTATTATTATGGGCACCCGGGGCAGTGAGCTGGAAGGCCTGCGGTCCTTTGGCAGTGTAACCGCCCAGCTTATCGAGAAGGCACAACTCCCCATCCTGGCAGTGCCCCAAAACTACAACGGACGGGCGGCAAGCCTGCCCAAGCGTGTTTTGTACGCCACCAATTTCGACCAGACTGATTATGCTGCTTTGCGCCGCCTGGTTTCTTTCATCAAACCTTTTAAGTCGAAATTGTTTTGTGTACATGCCGCCCTTCAGGACTCGGAAGCAATTGATGAAATGCGCCTGCGTAAAATCAGGAAATACCTGTCGGAAACGGTGGACAGTCAAAATATTGAGTGTGGCCTCCTTAAGACGGTTGACCTCCAGCAGGGCATCGATGATTTTATAAAAGAACGGGAAATAGACTTGATGGCGCTGACCACACACAAGCGGAATTTCTTTGAGCGGATATTTATGCCCAGTATTACAAAAAAATTTCTATTCCAGACCGATATCCCATTGCTCGTTTTTCAATCACTTCCGTAATCGGAAAGGATGATGTAAGCTACCATCAAGCCGACAAAAAGGCCGCAAACCAAAAGATGACAACTACCCATCCAGAGTTTCAGCAGCAACAAAGCCAGTAAAACGGTCAGGGTAATCCGACCAAGCCATTTTCGCTTAAACCGGAAGCGCTTCATTCCTCGTTTTCTTGATCAGGGTAAAACGCATCCCGGATGTGATAGATTTCAGGCTTGCCCTCTTTCAGGATAATGGAAACGATGTCGAAACGCGAATCGCAATCCAGTTCTTTTTCTTCAAGATAGGCTTCGGTAGCCCGGATCAAAAAAGCTTCTTTTCGGAAATCAACCGCGTCTTCGGGAGGACCAAAGTAGTCGGTGCTGCGGGTTTTCACTTCCACTATCACCAGTTCATCGCCATCCATGGCAACAATATCAATCTCATCCTTGTCGTGCCGCCAGTTGGTTTCAAGGATGGAATAACCTTTTTCTTCAAGCATTTTACGGGCAATCAACTCCCCCTCTTTCCCCAACTGATTGTGTTGTGCCATAGGCATTGAATCATGGATTGGTTTATCCGACAAATGAACCCGGCCAAAAAATGTTTAATAAAAACCTGCCTAAAACCATTGCATTGAGAAACCAATATTGACGATGCCTTTGTAACCGAAACCAAATTCGGCAAAACCGGCAAATTTGGTGCCCAGCCGCAGCCCGATTACATTAAGCTGGTAGGCAACACCGCTGATATTTCCGGTAGTGGCTATTTGTTCGGGGGTTGTGAGTGTTTCGGTGCCATACGTAAAACCCAATCCCAAACCCGAATACAGCTGAACCGGCCCCTGGTTGCGGTAACGGTACTCCCCTTCAATGGCAGCCGTAATAAACGTGCGTTTCAGTTCCCCGGCATATTGTCCCACATTGTAAATTTCGCTGGTATTGGCACTGGCCCCGGCCGTTACGCCCCACAACCAGTTTTCGTTTTTCCCAATATGGCGGTATGTAATAAACACGCCGCCCGTTCCGCTGTAATTATCACGCACATAGCGTTTTTCAGGATACAATTCATCCAGCATACTGGTGTTCACATCAAAAAACTGGTCGGGTGTAAACATCGCATAACCAATCTGTAAATCGTGGTGATCGTACGAACGCATATAACTTTGCGCCTGCATACCCAAACCGGCCAGCAACATCGCACAAAACAAAAAGACAGCTTTTTTCATAATTCTGAAATTCAACCCAAAAGTAGTACATTTTACACATATTGCGGGCGGGGCCACAGAATTATTTATACAGTTTGGGGGGCAGCCGCCCCGCCTGCGTAAAAACTCCGGCGGGTCGCCGGGCTTTCCGCTTTAGCGGCTTTGTTGCGCTTGTGTTTCACAACGGTCGTGCGGGGGCTTTCTTCGTCAGCCGCCGCCGCCCGGTTCAACAGCAAGCGCAACTGCAGCCGGCTACCGCTGCAATCCCTGCCGCAGTGGAAACTTCAATCATAAACCCCACTGTACAGAACTCCCCGGTTGCCTGGAATTTGAAATCCCAAACCCTAAAACCCAAATTAAAATTTTGGATTTGTGGTAAACAGCCAGACAGAAACTTTTACCAAAATACGCTACCTTCGCTCAGTTGAAATTGACAGATGGAAAACACCGATAAAAAATATTATTCACTCCTCCAAATCACCCGGAGCCTGGAATCGGTCATTCAAAAAACCTACACCAAATCGTACTGGGTAAAGGCCGAAATCGCCAAACTCAATTATTACTCCCACAGTGGGCACTGCTACCCCGAACTGGTCGAAAAAGAAGGAAACAAAGTGCTGGCGCAAATACGCTCCACCATCTGGGCCGGTAATTTCGACCGCATCAACAAAAAGTTCCGGGAAATTACCCGCGAAAACCTGGCCGATGGGATGCGTATTTTATTTTTGGCCAGGGTGGGCTTTCACCCGGTGTACGGCATTTCGCTGAATATTTCCGATATCGAACCGGCTTTTACGCTGGGCGAAATGGCCCGCGAACGAAATGCATCTATCCAACGACTGCAAAAGGAAGGCATTTTCGAGCAAAACAAGCGTTTGCCCCTCCCTCTTCTTCCACAACGCATCGCCGTTATTTCGGTAGAAACCAGCAAAGGGTACCATGATTTTACCCAAATCATCGAAAACAACAACTGGGCTTACTCCTTTTTTCACCTGCTGTTTCCGGCCTTATTGCAGGGCGAAGGGGCCGTAAAATCCATCAAAGCACAATTGGCCCGGATTAAAAAGGCCATCCGTCATTTTGATGTGGTGGTAATTATCCGCGGAGGTGGCGGCGATATCGGATTAAGCAGTTTCGACAGTTATTCGCTGGCCAAAGCGGTGGCCACATTTCCTGTTCCGGTGCTGAGCGGCATCGGCCATGCCACCAACGAAACGGTGGTTGAAATGGTGGCCCACGCCAATAAAATCACCCCCACCGACCTGGCATATTTTCTGATTCAGCAATTCCATAATTTCTCGGTGCGCTTGCAGGAATCACAAAAACGCATGGTGAGCGAAGCCCAAAGAAGGCTGCAAACCGAAAACCGCCGGGTGAATGAAACAGTCCGCCAATTGAATTTTGCAACACAAGATTTGGTCAACAGGCATCAATCAGTTATTCGGGTTTTGGCTCAACAAATGGGAGGTAACACGCAAGCAATTCTCAATACCGAAAAAGACAAGCTGACAAAAACCATCAGCCTGCTTCAATTCAAACCAACTCAATTAATCCTTAGCCGGAAAGCAAGCCTCTCGAACACAGAAAAAAACCTTGGTGTGTTCAGCCGGCAAAATATTAATGCCGGGCAAAATCGCCTGGTATTATTAAACGAAAAAGTAAACTTGCTGAAGCCTGAAAATATTTTAAAACGGGGTTACAGCATTACTACTTTCAACGGAAAACCCATCCGTGATGCCCGCCAATTATCAAAAAACGAAGTGGTTGAAACAACCGTTTTTAAAGGAAAATTTAAAAGCAGAATAGAAACAATTGACGATGAAAAATAAAATCACATACACAGCAGCCATTACCGAGCTCGAAGAAATCGTAAACGAAATTGAAAACGAAGATATCGGTGTGGACGAATTATCGGAAAAAGTAAAACGTGCCTCCGTCCTCATTAAAATTTGCAAGGACAAATTACACAAAACTGAGGAGGAAGTCAGCGCCGTGTTGAAAGATATTGAGGGCGGGAAAGAAGAATAAGCACAACTGAGACAACCTGCTTACTTCCCCGAAGGCCCCTGGTACTCAAAATTACCGAACCCAAGAATGGGATAAAAAATAAAGCCCAGAAAGATCAGTCCCAGCGTAAAACCAACGCCCTGTCCAAAACTTTTTGATAGCAGGTTGATGGCCCAAATACCAAAAATTATATTCGCAAATGGGACAAAAAAGATCAATAGCAACCACCACCAGGGTTTTCCGATAATTTCCAGCAAAACAATCAGATTGTAAATCGGGATGATGGATGCCCATCCCGGTTTGCCGGCTTTTTGAAAAATCCGCCAGATAGCAGCAATATAGATTACTGCGATTAAAATGATAAAGAAAAATCCGTTACTTCCGTAAAAATCGTTGTATTCTTCCATACGTTTTGTTTTTATAAAGAACTAATTGACTTACAATTTCATTTCCGGAACATCCCCTTCAACAATGACGGGGGCGCCGGTTTTTTCCAGAATTTCTTCCACACTAACGCCCGGTGCCCTTTCCAAAAGTTTAAAACCCTTTTCGGTTACTTCAATCACGGCCAGGTCACTCACAATTTTTTTCACACAACTAACGCCCGTTAATGGAAGGTCGCAGGATGTTTTAAGTTTTGGTTGCCCATGCCTGTCGGTGTGGGTTGTGGCTACGATTATATTCTTTGCTGCTGCTACCAAATCCATGGCGCCCCCCATTCCTTTCACCATTTTACCGGGTATCTTCCAGGAAGAAATGTCCCCTTTGTCGGTAACTTCAAATGCGCCCAAAACGGTCAGGTCAACATGGCCGCCGCGTATCATGGCAAAACTGAGCGAGGAGTCGAAAAAGGAAGAACCCGGGATGGTTGTCACCGTTTGTTTTCCTGCATTGATGAGGTCGGGGTCGGCTTTGCCTTTTTCGGGGAAAGGCCCGATACCCAGCAACCCATTTTCAGACTGCAATACAACTTCTATATTTTCGGGAACAAAATTGGCCACCAGGGTAGGGATGCCGATGCCAAGGTTTACATAATAGCCGTCTTTTAATTCCTGGGCAATTCTTTTTGCAATTCCATTTTTATCAAGACTCATTTTTTATTCTTTTAGGATTTCATTAATCAATCGCTGTTATTTTCGGTTGGCACGGAAGGCCGGTAATATTTATCCACGGACTGTTTCAAACTCAATTCTTTTCTCATAGTCCACTCCCTGGAATATCCGTTGCACAAAAATTCCGGGTGTATGAATTTCGTTGGGGTTTAGTGCACCAATCGGAACAAGTTCCTCAACTTCGGCAATGGTAATTTTTCCGGCCATCGCCATGGGTTGGTTAAAGTTATTGGCTGTTTCCCTGTAAACCAGGTTGCCCATGGCATCCCCTTTCCAGGCTTTTACCACCGCAAAATCGGCGGTAAGCCCATATTCGAGCAGGTGCATTTTTCCATTGAACTCCCTGGATTCCTTGCCTTCCCCGACTTCGGTTCCATAACCGGCCGGGACATAAAAAGCAGGAATTCCGGCCCCGCCCGCCCGAAGGCGTTCGGCCAATGTGCCCTGGGGAATTAAATCTACCTCCAGTTCGCCCGACAACAGCTGGCGTTCAAATTCTTTGTTTTCACCCACATAGGATGAAATCATTTTTTTAATCTGGTGTTTTCTGAGCAGCAGTCCCAGTCCAAAGTCGTCCACCCCGGCATTGTTCGAAATACAGGTTAAATTAGTTAATCCGGATTCTACGAGCGCGTTGATGGTGTTTTCGGGGATGCCGCATAAACCAAATCCGCCAAGCATAAAAGTCTGCCCGTCCTGCATGCCTTCTATCGCTTCTTTTGCATTCTTTACTACTTTATTCATAAGTCTGTTATTTTGTCTTTATCAAATTCTTTATTGCTGAGCTTTTCTTTTCACAGCATGTTTTCATTTGGTCAGCACCCGATTAAGCGTGAAATTACGAGGCGTTGAATTTCGGAAGTACCCTCACCGATTTGCAGCAGGCGCTGGTCGCGGTAAAAGCGCTCCACATCATAGTCTTTCATTAAGCCATAGCCTCCATGAATCTGGACGGCTTCGTCAGCCACTTCTTTGGCGATTTCAGAACAATACAATTTCGACATGGCCGCCTCTTTAGAGTATGGACGATCGTTGTCTTTCAGCCAGCAGGCTTTGTAAAGCAGGTTGCGGGCCAGTTCAATTTTGAGTGCCATGTCGGCCAGTTTGAAGGCATTGATCTGGAATTTGGAAATGGGTTTGCCAAATTGTTTGCGTTCGTTGGCGTAAGCAAGCGCCAGTTCGAAAGCCCCCTGCGCGGCACCAAGGCCCATGGCCCCAATCGACAGCCTGCCACCATCAAGCGTGTGCAGCATAATATGTGAGCCCTCACCCACTTTTCCCAACAGGTTTTCTTTCGGTACCCGCACATCATCGAAAAACAACTCGGCAGTATCAGAGGCACGCCACATCATTTTACCATGCATGGATTTCGCTGTAAAACCGGGCGTTCCTTTTTCAACAAGTATTGTTGAGAAAACCTTTTTTCCGTTTTCGTTGCTTGAAACTGCCTGGACAGTACAACCTTTGGAAATATCAACCGAACCGTTGGTGATGAAAATTTTTGAGCCGTTGATGACCCATTCATCGCCATCTAAAACGGCAGTGGTTTTTGAGCCCCGCGAATCGGATCCGGCACCGGGTTCGGTCAGGCCGAAACTCCACAGGCCTTCGCCGGTGCACAACTGGGGCAGGTATTTCATTTTTTGTTTTTCTGTGCCGTACGCATACAGCGGGAAAATCCCCAGCGAGTTGTGCGCTGCCAGTGTGGCCGCCTGTGAACCATCGATGCGGGCGATTTCTTCCACAGCAATAATATACGAAAGGGTGTCCAGTCCCTGCCCACCGTATTTTTCGGGAAGGTTCATGCCAAACAACCCCAGTTCCCCGATTTGTTTTGTTAAATCAGGGGAAAACTCAGCTTCTTCATCCAGTTCCCGGGCGCGGGGTTTTATTTCCCGCTCGGCAAAATCGCGAACGGTTTCGCGAATCAGGTTTTGTTCATCGGTTAAATCAAAATTCATTTTTGATGCTATTTTTTTGTTCTTGTTAATACGAAAGTTCCTTTTGTTTTTGATCAAGGTTTTCGACCTTGATTATTCTGCGACTTCTTCGACCAGCAAATGTAGTAATTGTAAATCGGTTCCCACCATTTCCCCTTCTTTAACATTCACTTTTTCCACCGTGGCATCGGATGAGGCAATGATATTGTTCTCCATCTTCATGGCTTCCACTACCAGCAGTATGGTTCCGCGTTTCACCTGCTCGCCTGCCTTTACATTAATTTTGATGACCTTTCCCGGCATGGGCGCGTATAGCAAATTCTCCCCATCGCCCGCTCCTGACGAGGCATGGTCTGTACTTCCGTTGAGCAGGTCGGTACGCAGTAATTTTTTGATGCTCCCCTCGATTGAAACCCAGGATAGTCCTTTGTTGTCCTGCGAAATAACCGCCTTGTAGAAACTGTCGTTAACCCGAAAACGGATGTGGTTGTTTTCAATCTTTTTTAGGCAAAGCCGGAAAGTTTTTCCATCGAGGCTTAGCTCATATTGCATCCCTGTTTGGTTTTGGATTTGGAGGTTTTTGGTGTTTCCGTCCATCTCAAACGGAATGTTCATGTTACTGCGCCAAAAGCCGATGTCCTCCCAAATGTTTTTCGATCCACTGAGCCGGGTTTTGTTCAAACTGTAAAGGGCGAAGCCAAGCATAAAAATATCCGGATCTGTTGCCGGTTTTTGCATTTTTTCAAGAATCTCCGGTGTGTGTTCGTCACAGAATTTGGTGGAGATTTTATTGTCGGCAAAGGCCGGATGGTTTAATACTTCCAGCAAATAGGGAATGTTGGTTTGGATACCGTGGATGGTATAATCTTTCAGCGCTGCGGTACTTTTTTTGATGGCAACCGACCTGTCGTTCCCCCAAACAATCATTTTGCTGAGCATGGGGTCGAAGTTGCTGAGCACCGTTTGGGCTTTTTCCAATCCTGTGTCAACACGGATGTTTTCGCCGTCGGGCTGCCTGTAATACGATATTTCTCCCGGAGCGGGCATGAAATTATTGGCCGGGTCTTCGGCATAAATCCGGCATTCGATGGCGTGACCATTTTGTGATATTTCCGACTGTTTGAAGCGGAGTTTGTTGCCGGCTGCCACCCTGATTTGTTCGTCCACCAGGTCGATGCCCAACACCATTTCGGTAACGGGATGTTCCACCTGTATGCGGGTATTCATTTCCAGAAAATAAAAGTCGAGGTTTTTGTCCACCAGAAATTCCACTGTCCCGGCACTGTTGTAATCCACGGCTTTGGCAATGGCAACGGCGGCATCCCCCATTTTTTTCCGTACTTCGGGAGTGAGTGTGGCCGAGGGCGATTCTTCAATAATCTTTTGGTAGCGGCGCTGGATGGTGCATTCCCTTTCAAACAAATGAATCACGCTTCCAAAATTATCGCCAATCACCTGGAATTCGATGTGGCGCGGTTCTTCCACATATTTTTCGATGAAGATGGTACCGTCGCCAAAGTAGTTTTTGGCTTCGCGGGCTGTCGATTCCAAAACGCTCTCTAATTCCTCCGGTTTGTAAACAATCCGCATGCCTTTTCCACCCCCACCGGCAGCTGCTTTTACCAGGATGGGGAAGGGGATGGTATGGGCATTTTTCAGCAATTGGGCCGGGCTGCCTGTTATGGCTTCGGTCATCGGAATGTTCAGCTTTTTGACAAAGTTCCTCGATTCGATCTTGTTGCCCATCAGCCGGATGGCGCGGGTGTGCGGACCGATGAAAGTGATGCCGGCTTTTTCGCAAGCCTCGATAAACAATGGGTTTTCTGACAGAAATCCGTAGCCGGGATGGATGGCATCGCAATGGGATTTTTTAGCGACTTCAATAATCTTTTCGATGTTCAAATAGGTTTCGCTTAGTTCCTGTTTGCCAATGCAGAAGGCTTCGTCGGCTTTTGAAACATGCAAAGCTTCCTGATCAATTTCGGAATAAACGGCAACGGTTTGAATGCCCAGTTTTTTTGCCGAGCGGATAATTCTTACCGCAATTTCGCCCCGGTTGGCGATGAGTATTTTATGGAATAGTTTCATGATTTATCTCAGATTCTTTAATTCACTACGCTCATAATATAAACTGGAGATTTGTCGTTTGAGCTCTCTTACACTCCATGTTCCTTTCATGCATTCTATTTCATAAAAAGTGCGTTTCAAATCATCATCAATACGAATAAGTTGTTCGAGATGGGTGTAGGAAAGTTTAGTGATAATAATTTCACCTGTAACTCTATTTTCAAGTTTTTGAGATTTGGCGGTCAGTGACCCCCATTTTTGATCCTTCATCAATTGTGTGGTCAGTAGCCCCATATTTGTGCTTCCCAATTGTGTGGTCAGTGACCCCATTTTTAAATTTACTAAAAGAAAATCTTTTACTTGAGGATATGAGGCATACAACAATTTAAAATTATGTAACGATCTGATATCAATTCCTTTTATGTTCTTAAGTTCTTTTGCAATATTGGGAATCAGTTTTTTTCCATATTCTGCTCGATCACTTCCATTCTGTTCATATTCTACAATATAATACCCAATCAGCCAATTACGAATTGTCAAAGCCTGATTTACTGCATTAGCAGCATATTGTTGTAACTGCTGATGTACTACAGATATATTATGAATTAATGATTTAAAATCTCTCATTTTTATAATGCTGACCAGATAATCAAATCAAAGTTATCAAGCTGCTATTTTTCATCGGTTTTACTATTTTGTATTATTCGTTCAAATGCACTTTTATCACCTTTGCGCAGATTTGCAAGAATGTCTGTGTTTCATTCTCCATTTTTTCTCAGATGTTCCTCCCAATTGCTCTTCCCTGGTTTTTCAGGATACCGGATAAATGACTATTCCACCCACTTCGGTTTCCTTTTCTCCAAAAAAGCCGCCATACCTTCTTGTCCTTCAGCCGATGCGCGCAATTCGGCAATCAGCTTGGTGGTGTATTCAATGGTATCATCCGGGGTTTTTTCATCAACAACTTTTTCAATTAATTTTTTCGTGGTTTTCACGGCTTCCGGGCCACTGCCCAGGATTTGTTTAATCAGGTAATTGACTTCTTCATCCAGTTTGAACTCCGCCACGGCAAGATTGACCAAATGCCATTTTTCGGCCTCTTTCCCTTTGAAGCGTTTGCCGGTCATCATCAGTTCTTTGGCGCCAAACTCGCCAATGCGCCTGATGACAAAAGGCGAAATAGTAGCCGGGGCTATCCCCAATTTCACTTCACTGAAAGCAAAGTTGGTATTCTCCTCCGCAACCACCATATCGCAGGCAGCCAGCAAACCGTTGGCGCCACCATAGGCTGCGCCGTGAATTACGGCAAGTGTGGGGAGCGGACAATCATAAACCGTCTGGAAAAGTGCAGCGAGTTTCTTTGCGTCTTTTACATTCTCCTCAAAGCCAAATCCGGCAATGCTTTTCATGTAGTTGAGGTCGGCACCGGCACAAAATGATTTCCCGTTTCCACGCAATACAATCAGCCGGACGGATTTGTCTTTGGGAATTTCCCGAAAGGCCCGGGTCAGCTCTGCTATCATCACATCGTTTATGGCATTGTGGACTTCCGGCCGGTTTAAGCTTACCATAGTTACTATACCTTGTTCAATAGTTATGGCTTCGTAATTGCTCATGCTTTATAATTTTTAGAGACCAAAGTACTCAGCGTAAAAAGAACCTTGGGTATTTGACAAGAAGTCTTCTCTTTTTTATTCACTGTCATTTCACAAACTTTATTATTTTCCAACTTTAGCACACTTGAGGCACTTTAAGTACTCAAGGCATTTTTTTCTTACATCCTGAATACACCATATTTCTGTTCGGGCCACTTTTTGTTTACCGATGCGGCTATCCCCATGGCCAGCACTTTCCGGGTGTCTGCAGGATCGATGATACCATCGTCCCACAGGCGCGACGTACTGTAATAGGCCGAGCCTTCGGTTTCGTATTTGGCCAGTATCCGTTGCCGCAGTTCTTCGATTTCCCCTTTGGGTGGTTCAATGCCACGGGCACGGTACTGGTCTTCTTTTACCGTAGTCAGCACGATGGCTGCCTGCTCGCCGCCCATAACGGAGATTTTGGCGTTGGGCCACATGAACAGCAGGTTGGGGTCGTAAGCCCTGCCGGCCATGCCGTAGTTTCCTGCCCCGAAAGAGCCACCGAAGATCACCGTAAATTTGGGTACGTTGGCATTGGATACCGCGTGCACCATTTTGGCGCCGTCTTTGGCAATGCCCCCGCGCTCAAATTCTTTTCCAACCATGAATCCGGTTACGTTTTGAAGGAAAATAAGCGGGATCTTTCGGGAGGTACACAGTTCGATAAAGTGTGTGACCTTGAGGGCCGAATCGGAAAACAAAACTCCGTAATTGGCAATGATGCCCACCGGAAATCCCATGATGTAGGCGAAACCGGTAACAACAGTGGTGGCATATTTGGATTTGAATTCCTGAAAACGGCTGCCGTCCACCATGCGCATGATGATTTCTCGCGGGTCAACGATCTTCCGTAGGTCAACCGGTGCAATGCCGTACAATTCTTTGGGGTCGTACAGGGGTTCTTCAACGGGCAGAATATCCAGTTGTTGTTTTTCTTTGAAGGCCAGGTTTTCAAAAATATTGCGGCAAATCTGAATGGCGTGGGTATCGTTCTCAGCCAGGTGGTCGGCCACCCCCGAAATGGAAGTGTGCACCTCTGCCCCGCCCAGTTCTTCAGCCGTTACCACTTCGCCGGTGGCGGCTTTCACCAAAGGGGGGCCGCCCAGAAAAATGGTTCCCTGATTCCGCACGATAATTGTTTCGTCGCTCATGGCAGGCACGTAGGCGCCGCCGGCGGTGCACGATCCCATCACAATAGCAATTTGGGGGATGCCTTCTGCCGACATTTTGGCCTGGTTGTAGAACAAACGGCCGAAATGGTCGCGGTCGGGAAAAACAGTGTCTTGTTCCGATAAAAATGCCCCGCCCGAGTCAACGAGATACACGCAGGGAAGGTGATTTTTCATGGCAATTTCCTGTGCGCGCAAATGTTTCTTGACGGTAAAGTGCATATAACTGCCACCTTTTACTGTGGCATCGTTGGCAATAATCATTGTTTCGCGACCATGGATAACACCAATTCCGGTGGCAACACCTGCCGAAGGAAATCCGTCATCGTATTGGCCGATGGCTGCCATTGCCGATAATTCCAGGAAGGGCGTATTGGGGTCAACCAGCAGGTTAATGCGGTCGCGGGCCAGCAATTTCCCCCTTTCCTTGTGCTTGACAATCGCCCTTTCCGAACCTCCGCGGGTGCTAAAATCCATTCGTTCCCTGAATTGTTTCAGCAGTTTCTCAAATTCTGATTTGTTGGATTTGAATTCTTTGGAGGTAGTATCAATTTTGCTTTTTAATGTAAACACTGGATGCGGTTTTTAAGTTTTCGGTAAATGATTACAGCCGCTTTCACGACCCTTCGGCACAAGTATGCAATGATAAGAAAAATAAGCATATTTAAGCCTTGCTTTTTTCAGAATTTCCGACGGTCATATAATTTAGAAAGTGTTAAAAGAAGCTGTATTTTTTAAAATGTGAAATTGTTCTTTCCATATTGGCTTTTTTGTATAAATTAGCCTTCCTGTTTTCTGGAAGAAACAGCCCTGATCTAAAAGCTGAAAAATGAATTATCCGAAAAAAGTTGTTATTGGAGACATAACTGTCCGTGATGGTTTTCAACATGAAGAAATATTCGTCCCCACGCCGGCCAAAGTGTGGGTGGCCGAAGAGTTAATCCTTGCCGGGCTCAAACATCTTGAACTGACAAATTTCGGCAACCCCAAAGGGATGCCGCAGTTTAAGGATGCCGACGAGCTGATGAAAGGTGTCAGGAAAAGTAAACGGGTAAAAGACAAACTTGACGGCGTAAGCCTGACAGCAGTTACCATCCGCGAAAGGGCTATCGAACGGGCGATTCAGGCCAAAAAAGACGGCTACGGACCCGACCGGATTTTACTCATGGTCTCCACCAGCGAATCGCACCAGAAAAAAAATTCGGGGCTTTCGCTGGCCGATTACTGGAAGATGGCCGAGGAATGGATTCCCAAAGCCCAGGCTGCCGGTATTAAAGTAAACGGTACGGTTTCAACCATTTGGGGCTGCCCCCTCGAAGGCCCCACCAAAATGGAGGATGCCATTGTTTTTGCCAAACGCTGGCTCGACATTGGTGCCAACGATGTGGAACATGCCGACCACGATGGCTCGGCCTCGCCCGACCGGGTGTACAGGTATTACTCGATGTTGATGGATAAAATTGATAACCCCCACAAACATATCGTCCATTTTCATACTACCCGTGGCTGGGGACTGGCCAATGTGCTGGCAGCCCTGCAGGCCGGCATGACCAATTATGAAGCGACTTTGGGTGGCATCGGCGGACAGCCGGCTAATTTTGTGAGCGGAGTGCCTGTGTCGGGAACGGGTGCTTATTATTATAAAGATGCCAAGGATGTTGGCCTCGTTTCTATGGAAGACATGGTGGTAATGATGGATGAGATGGGGATAGAAACCAATCTGGATATTGACAAAATCCTGGAAACCGGTAAAATGGTGGAACGGATTTTAGGCCGCCGACTGCGTTCCGAAACCATCAATCAGGGAAGAATTCCGAAAGAGCTGTCCGGGAGAAACTGGTAAGAACCTGCTTTTTTAGGGTTTTGATGGTGTACAACCGCAAAGCCTTCTGCCAGACACAATGCCAATACCTTTTGCTGTCTGAGAACAATCTTTTTGACATTGTTTCTATTAAATCCACCTAAAAAATTAATTATGCCTGACAAGATAACTATCAACGAACAATTGCAACTTGCTTCGGTTGTTCCGTATGGAAAAGTTACAAGTGATGAAATTGAAAACTCTATCAATGAACTGGCCAGATTATTTAAGGAGGAAAAAATTGATAAAGTATTGGTGGACACGACAAAGATAGAAGCCCTCCCCAATGCAGCAAGGCTTTATTCGCTGTCAAAAAAGTTCCCCGCAGTGCTCAAGTTTGCGCTGGTGGCATCCCGCGACCAATTGATATTTGAGGAGCTCCAATTTATTGAGACAACAAGTATTAACAAAGGTAAAATGGTAAAGGTATTCGAATCGGCTGAAAAAGCCGGAGACTGGTTAGCTGACTAAGAATTCCGGCAACAGTAACTTTGGATGAACGAGTGGAAAAAATAACATGCATTGAAAGAGAACAAACACAACCGACGCCTTTTCATCAAATCTGCCGGATTGGGCTTGTTGTTAGTTACAGTTTTTCTATGGGACAAACTTGTTGGGACGGATAAAAAACTAACTGCCCGGCACAAAATCAGTATCCCGTTCAACCCCAACAAAAACATCAGTTTTCAGAATGATTTTATCGTGGTGAACCAGCACGGCCAAACGCAGGTTTTTTCGTCACATTGCACCCATTTGGGATGCACCATCAATAAATCACAGGGCAACCTGCTGGTTTGCCCCTGCCACGGCTCGGCCTTCGACAGGAACGGACAGGCCGTCAGGGGGCCTGCAACCCAGGCGCTAAAACCATTGCCCTTTACCATCAACAAAGCTACTGACCAGCTTACCATTGAGGTTTAGAAAATGAAGCTCTGGAAGAAATTATTCGCCCAAACCACTTACGGACAACTGACAATTGCCCTCTTTCTGATATGTGGCGTTTCGGGCGTGTTTCTCGCTATTCCTTACGATGTAGCCGAACCCTATCGCGCAGTGAGCACCATGCGGATTGCCAGTCCGGCGGCCTCGCTGTTCAGGAACCTGCACTTCTGGAGTGCCCAGTTGTTTTTGATTTTTACTTTTCTGCACATGTGGGACCACTTCCGGAAGACAGAGAAAATCAAACTGAAAAAAGGGCTCTGGCTGCGGATGTGCCTCGGGGTTTTAATTATTTTCCTGGCCATGCTGACTGGCTTTTTGCTCAAAGGCGATGCAGACAGCAGGCAGGCAAGACAAATTCTGGAAAGTCTGACAGCAGGCATCCCGGTGGCCGGCTCTTTGCTTGCCTATTCCCTGCTGGGGAAGGCCGGCGACTACCAACTGATTTACGTCCACCACATCGCTACTTTTACGGTTTTTATCGCGGTGATGATTTTTGAACACGCACGAAAAATCTGGCCGAAATGGGGGGGATTTGTCCTCAGCCTCTCGGTTTTGCTGGTGCTCAGCTATTTTTTTTCGGCCCCGCTGCACGACAACCTGCACCCCACGGTGAAGGGGCCCTGGTACTTTGTGGGCTTACAGGAAATACTGCACTGGCTTACCATTCCCGGCCTCTCACTGCTTTTTGTGTTGCTGGTGCTGGGGCTCATTTACCTGGTTCCCTTTCTTTCTGACCGGGGATCATTCATCGCAAAAAGATCATTACTCATCATTACCATTTTATATTTGTTGCTGTCAGCCGAAGGCTTGTTTTTCAGGGGTCAAAACTGGCAGTGGATGTGGCCGGGCGAAAAGGGCTACACCTGGTCGGTACTGCATGCCTACCGGATGTCCCGGGTGGTCTTCGGCCCTGATTTCAACATAGGCCAGGTGGTTGAAGCACCCCTGATTAATGGCCGCAAAGAAAGCTGCACCATTTGCCACAGCAAAGTTTCGGGTTTTACACTTTCGCACAACCCTGAAGCCCTGGGCTGCGCTTCCTGCCACGGTGGCAACCCGTTGGAACCAGATAAAAACAAAGCCCACCAAAACATGCGGCTTATCCCCGGTAACCTGTCCGATGCCTCCATGAGCTGCGGAACTGTAAATTGTCATCCCGAAATCACCCAACGCATCAACAGCGGACTGATGGCAACTTTAAGTGGGATGATTAGCGTTGACCGCTTTGTTTTCAATGAAGAAGACCATCCTGATGTATTGACAGACCTGCACCATCTGGCCGGTTCACCTGCCGACGAGCACCTGAAAAACCTGTGTGTCCGTTGCCATCTCGGCAACCCGAAAACCGAATGGGGCACCGTTGGCCAACATAGCCGCGGGGGGGGGTGCCTCGCCTGCCACCTCAACTACGAAGCAGCTACCCTGACTGCCCTGCTCGAACACAATAAAAACACCAACGATACTTCCTACTTAAAGCTGCATCCTTCGATCAGCCTGAAGGTCACCAACGAACACTGCTTTGGCTGCCACAGCCGGTCGGGACGCATTTCCACCAATTACGAAGGCTGGCACGAAACCATCCTCAGCAAAGAAGAAATGCCCGATGGCAGTTTGTACAGACTGGTAGAAGACAAGCGGGTTTTTCGTTATGTGCAGGACGATGTCCACCATGCGCTGGAAATGGAATGCATCGATTGCCACAACTCTTACGAATTGATGGGGGATGGAAAATTGTACGCCCATCAGGAAAATCAGCAAACTGTTCACTGCAGCGATTGCCATTTTACCGGCAAACCCGAAACCATTGAACAGCAAAACCTCGACCAGGAAGCCGCACTTATTACCGGCTTGCGGTATGGCCATGTTACAGACAGGGAATTTTTGTTGACGGCTAAAAGAAATCAAGTCCTCATCAATACCTTTTATGAGAATGACACAGCTTTTCTGCTCACCAAGAACAAACAACGGCTTTTTAAAATGAAACCACCCAAAGCTGTTTGTAGCGAAGGAAAAGCGCATAAAGATTTGAGCTGTTCTGCCTGCCACACCTCCTGGGCGCCAAGCTGTTTCGGTTGCCACAACGAATACGATGCCCGTGAGCCGGGTTACAACATGCTGACCAATAAAGAGGAAAGCGGAAGCTGGGTGGAGTTTGTGGGCGAGTATAACGCACATCCGCCCGCGCTGGGAATTCGTGTGAAGGAGAATGAAAAATCAATCATCCCCGTTGTGCCCGGTATGGTGCTTACTATTGATGTTTCATCCTTCACCAAACAAACACACGATTCGTTAATTTTCCAACGATTGTTCGCCCCGGCAGCACCACATACTACTTCCAAAGCGGGTCGTTCGTGCCAATCGTGCCACAACAATCCTGTTGCCCTGGGCTATGGCAAAGGGAAGCTGGAATTCACTGTGAAGAACGGCCTGGGGCGCTGGACATTCGACCCTGCTTACCAGAACAATCTTCACGATGGTTTGCCCGAAGATGCCTGGATAGGTTTTCTGCAGGAAAGAACCGGGAAAGTAAGTACCCGTTCCGATGTCAGGCCTTTTTCAATTCAGGAACAACAAAATATTTTGACTGTTGGCGCTTGTCTGACCTGCCACAAAGAAAGTTCGCTGATCATGCAGCAAAGTCTGTCAGACTTTAAGGAAATACTCCGGTCGAAAAAGGGGAAGTGCGCATTGCCCGTGTGGGAATAGTAAGTTGATTGACTATACGGGTTTTTGGGAAGTTTAGTAACCATAAAATTTCTCAGCACTTTATCAGGTCGTCGGGGGTATTCAGGTTTTGAAAAAGCTTTCCTGAAAAAGAGGGCAACAGCTCGTCAACAGCGAGGCTGTGGAAGTTGACTTTTTTAAAGAAGTTCATCATTTTGTAGTCGCCAGACTCCACGCACTGACCCAGAACAGCCAATACGTTGGTGGCATAGCAGGCCGCCAGTGGTTCCAGCAAGTCATCGCCATGACCGGGAACAAGCACCTGGTATTTATCAATGTTTTCCAGCAGGAATTCAAACAGGCGTGTGGTTACAAAAGGTGTGTCGCACGATAGCACCAGGTTGTGCCGGGTGTCCGACTGCCTGAGGCAGGTAAAGATACCGCCCATGGGACCGATGCCTGTCACATCATCAGGCAAGACTTCCAAACCAAAAGAAGCGTAGTCTTCAATCTCATTATTGGCACTGATGATGATGCGTCCGCAAAGCGGCTTCAAAGTTTCGATGGCATAACTCACCAGGGACTTGCCGTGAAACCGGCACAAACCTTTGTCGCGCCCCATGCGGCTGCTTTTTCCGCCGGCCAGGATGATGCCCGTTACTGCTGCTTTGACCATGTAATTTCTATTAAAGGGCGAAGCTACAAAATCCCGGCTTCCGTTGCCAGCCAGGCACGCCTTTGTTCTAACCCGTGCTTGTTTTGTTCTTTTAACAGCGGATGCTTAAAACAGGAAATTCAGCCCGACGTAAAAGCCTGATTTTCCATCCTGTTCGTTCAACGCCCTTCCATAGTCGATGGCGAGGATAAAGTTCTGGTTCATTGCAATATGCAATCCGGCGCCCAGGCTGTTGTGAAAACCTTCCGTACCAAAACTAAAATAATCAGCCAGGTTTACAAAGCCAGGGTCTTCGGGCGACAAGCCGTCATTGATCAGCTTCGCTTGTTTTTCCACATCCATAAACTGGATTATCCTTCCTGAGTCGAAGAAGCCGCTGAGTGCAAAATAGAAATTCTGCTTCAGCCAGTAGAATTTCACAAACTTCCAGCGAAATTCAAAATTCCCGAACACCATCCCGTCACCAATCACACGGTTTCGCTGGATGCCCCGCAGGGTTTTCGCACCGCCAAGCCCTTCGTTGTATGCTCCGGCCATTCTTGAATAATACATAATTCCCTGGGCATAATACGGGGTATGACCGGCAATGTTGGCCTGCATCCCCAGCCGGTAGGCGAAGGTAAGTTTTTCCTTTACGAGCGTAAAATACTGACGGTGGGTGATGGCCAGTTTCATAAATCCCTGATTCATATTCGAAAATGATTTTGGTGCCGATGCGACAATGAGCTCTGTCCATACACCACGCTGCGGGTTGGGTTCGTTGTCGCGGCTGTCGAAAACCAGGCCAAGTTTGATAACCGTAAACATCCCGCCGTCTTTTTCGCTTTGCGGGATAATGTTCCAGTCAACATATTTTTGGTAAAGTCCGTCAACGGAATCGGGCAATAGTTTATCATCCGATTTTCCTTTGTTCAAATGGGCAACATCAACCGGGGAAGTAGAAATACTGTACCAATCGGCACCGGCCAGCCACAGGAATTTCTTACTGCTGATCTTACCCTGAAAATCGAGTTTAACGCGCATAAATTTCCGGTTCAACCGATAAAACACACGCGATTTGTAATCCGGGCCGGCATCATCTTCCCAGCTTTGGTTGTAGACCGCTTCGTAACCGTTAAAGCCAAAGAACTTAAAGGTACGGTCGGGGATGTAGCTCACATCAAGGGAGGTGCGGATGCCGTGGATCAGCCTGTCGGAATCGTAATAGAAACGAAAAATACCGCTTCCCTTCAAAAACCAGGAGGCTTCAAGGTAGAGCGAATGATCGTACAGCGGGTAACGGCTGCCGTCGCCATAATGGTAGAGGTTGGTCAGCGCACCTAACTGCAGCCCAAGATCCGAGTCGAAAGAAATAACCGGCAATGCACCAAAGTTCCAGCCGGTTTTTATTTTGTCCGCTTTCAGGTCTTTTTCAACTTCTTCGGTGCCTTTTTCATCTCCCTGCGCGCATACGGATACCGGGATAAGAACGAAAATAAAAACAAAAAGTCTGAGTAATGATTTGTTCATAGGGTTTATTTTTAAACATCAAATTGAATACTACTGGTTTATTTTTTCAGGAAAGAACCACCAAAAACATGTCTGTTGTTTTGGATAACAACGTAGGTGAACAATCCGGGCTTGAAGGATTGAATATTCAGTTGGGCAGTCTTGCCGGGAAAATCAGCCTTTGTTATCAGTTTACCATTTGCATCGAAGACAATAAGTTCTCTTTTCTCAGCTTCTTCACCTGCCACAAAGTTCACCCTGTCAACAGCCGGGTTGGGATAAACATGCAGCGGGGTTGGCGGGTCCCAAAGGTCGATGATCCCTGTATTGGTTTCAATAACAAGGCTGTCAACAAGCAAAACCGATCCGATCTGCATGTCTTCGGAACCGGAAGAAAAAAATATCACGTTAAAGGTATCGGGGAGGTGATCGTTCTTATTGACCATAATGACTTCGAAAGGGGCCCAACCGGAGGTGTCGTGCAAAAAGGCAAACCCGCTTCCGATAGTGTCCAGTTCTTCGCCCGCGGGGTGCCGGAAATTGTAAATAACAACACTTGCCGAATCACCGTTCAGCCCGGAATATTTATACATTCCCCTGAGCCTGGAAACATTTTCCCTCAGAAAAAAGCCGCCGGAAAAAGTAACCCCATCAAAACCCTGAAAAACCAAATCGGCCAGGGTAATCAGACCGGGTGCCTGAAACAAACCATTCAAAAGGTCAATTGTTTCGAGACGGGCGGCATAATTTCCACTATAGGCATCTTCACTTTTTGTTACGCCCACCGCCCCGAAGGCGGAAGTAAGCTGATTTGGTGAATTCCAGAACACGGGTTCCTCGTAAGTGCCCACATTTTCCCAGCTTTCAAGGTTGCTGTTTGGTAATGTTTGCGCTTTCAAAAAAAGAACCGGTAAAAAGCATAGGAACAACAACAAATAGTTTTTCATTTTTTTAACTTTCAGGTGTTCAACAAATATGCACTTTTAGCTTTTCGATGCTAATTTATAGTTTATATTCGTTTGCTGAAAAAAAAATATTCAATACCCTTGATAAAACATCAATTAAAATACAGAAGCAGTCGAATTACGGGGCTTTTATTTTTCTTTATTTCCGCTTTACAACCGGCACTGGCACAAGGCCCTTCGGATGAATTGTTTTTGTTGCAGGGACGAATACTGAGTGCCGACAGCCTGCTGCCCATCCAAAACGCCCATGTCATCAGCAAGTTTAACCGCTGGGGGACAATCAGCGACAACAAAGGGGATTTTGCCATGCTGGTCAACAGGAAAGACTCCTTGTTAATCACTTCTGTCGGCTTTAGCCAGTTAATACTTTTTTTGAACGATTCTGTTCAGCATAGCCCGCCGCCTTTCAGGATTTACATGACAAAAGATACGATAATGATGAATGAATTTATCATCCATGCTTTTTGGGATTACACTACCTTCAAACAAATCATCATTAACATGAAGCCCCTCGACTTTGATTTTACACGGGTTGATTTTGAAGAAAACCTTTTGTTGTCTTTGCCCATGACCGGGGCCGGTATTCCCGGTCCGGTGGGTTTGCTTTACAACTACTTTAACAAGGAGGAACGCCTGAAGCGGCATTTATTGAAAAACAGGAAGCGGTACAACGAGCTGATGATACAGATGGGCCGACCGCAAGACACTATTCCTGCTATCCCAGAGCACATGCAAGCGTGGCCACGCTGACACGAACGCCCGGCACTTCGAGCAGGCATTGGGTACATGATTCCAGGGTGGCACCAGTAGTCAAAACATCATCCACCAATAAAAGATGCCTGTTCTCAAAGACAGCCGGTTGAAGCAGTCCAAACACCCCTTTTACATTGTCCCAGCGTTTATACCGCGATTTTTTTGTTTGTGTGGAAGTGTGGACTTCCCTGATTAAATTACCGGCAACAAACGGGATTTTCATGCCTTTGCTTATTCCTTCAGCAATGCACTCGCTTTGGTTGAACCCCCTTTTGTATTGTTTTTTGCGATGGAGCGGAACCGGAACAACCAGGTCAACATCTTTGTACAGTTCGCTCTTTTTTAAATCAATGCCCAGCAATTTTCCAAGGTACACACCGGCTTCTTTGTGCCCCTTGTATTTTAAGGCATGGATGAGGTGCTGTACCCTTCCCCCCTTACTGAAGAATAAAAAGGATGTTGCCGCATGAATATCTGTCCTGCCCCAGAACATGCGTGAAACAGGGTTTTCAGCATGCAGGTGGAACGCAGTTTTGGGCAATTTGTACAAACAGGAAAAACAAATAACTTCTTCCCGCTCAAACAAGGCATGACCACAGGCAAGACATACTTTCGGAAAGACGAGATGAAGCAAATCGTAAAACAAGTGCAGTACAGACATGGGCAGTAAAAAAAGAATTCGTCCGTACAAAAATAATACAAACCGCCTAAAATAGCAACGGCCGGCATAAAATGCCGACCGTTAACCCAAACAAACACACTATGAATATTTTTATTCCCCTGTTTTTACAGGATATTAATCCGTTTTTCTGTTGGTTTTCGAAAAAGCAGCGTTTGGTTTCTTCCCTTTTGCTTGGCAAATATATTACGCTAAACAGCAGAAAAGTTATTCCAAAAGCATCTTAACATTTATTTAACTTTTCTTGTTAAAAAGTTGTTAATTTTTTCGCTCCCTGTAGGGATAATCACCCAACCGGGGCTAAAGCCTGACAGCGCTCGTAAATTTCCGTACTTTTGAATTATTAATTACATTGGCGTTTTGATCTCTGTTGAAAACTTAAGTATCGCTTTTGGCTCAGGGCCGGATAAACTTCTTGCCGTTGACGACATCTCATTTCACCTGCTAAAAGGGCAATCGCTCGGACTGGTAGGAGAGTCCGGTTCGGGGAAATCGGTGACAGCCCTTGCCATTATGCGCTTGCTTCCCCCGCAGGCCATTCTTGAAACGGGAAAAATCCTGTTTAACGGAAAGGACCTCTTGCGTTCGGACAGTAAATTGGTGGCCGGTTTGCGCGGGAACAGGATTGCCATGATTTTTCAGGAACCCATGACAGCCCTCAACCCGGTCAAACGCTGTGGGGCCCAGGTGGCGGAAACCATCGCCCGGCACCGGAAATCGGGAAGCAAGGCCATCCGGCAACAGGTCATTGAATTGTTCAGGAAAGTGAAACTGCCACGGCCCGAAGCCATTTTCAAAACCTATCCCCATCAAATTTCCGGTGGGCAGAAACAACGGGTGATGATTGCCATGGCCATTGCCAACAAGCCCGATTTGCTGATTGCCGACGAGCCTACCACTGCCCTCGATGTAACCGTGCAAAAAGAAATACTCGACCTGCTCAACGATTTGAAAGCGGAATATGGCATGAGCCTGCTTTTCATCAGCCACGACCTGGGCGTGGTTGCCCGGGTAGCAGATGAAGTCGCCGTCATGTACAAAGGTAAAATTGTGGAACAGGGAAAGGTGAAACAAATCTTCTCCCATCCGGAGCACCCCTACACCAAAGGGCTGATGGCCTGTCGGCCGCCACTTGGGGTGCGCTTGAAAAGACTGCCAACCATCGACGAGTTTCTGGAAGGAAACGGAAAATATACACAGAAAGAACAGTTGGTGAACACATCAGAAAGAAAACAGCACCAACAGGAAATCTTTTTACGGGAACCGATTCTTTCAGTTGACAATCTGCTCACCAAATATCCCCTGAAAAAGAATTTACTGGGAAAACCCACCCAATATTTGCATGCCGTTGACCATGTTAGCTTTCAGGTTTTCCCGGGCGAAACCCTGGGGCTGGTGGGCGAGTCGGGTTGTGGGAAAACAACCCTGGGAAGAAGCATCCTCCGGCTGATTGAACCCGATTGCGGCACTATTTTCTTCGACCAAAAAGACTTACTTGCCCTGGGTCAAAAATCCATGAAAAAAGAAAGACAACACCTGAATATTGTGTTCCAGGACCCTTACTCTTCCCTCAACCCCCGCATGAGTGTCGGCCAGGCATTGATGGAACCCCTGCAGGTTTTCGGCCTTCACCGCAACAACAGGAAAGCGAAAGTATTGGAATTGCTTGAAAAAGTAGGCTTAAAAGCGGAGCATTTTTACCGTTATCCCCACGAGTTTTCGGGCGGGCAGCGGCAGCGTATTGTTATCGCAAGAGCACTGACCCTCCAACCGAAGTTCATCATTTGCGACGAGGCGGTGTCAGCCCTCGATGTTTCGGTACAGGCACGGGTGCTCAACCTGCTGAATGAACTGAAAGAAGAGTTTGGCTTCACCTATATATTTATTTCCCACGACCTGGCAGTCGTCCGTTTTATGTCGGACAGGATTATGGTGATGAAGGATGGAAAAATTATTGAATCGGGTGATGCGGACGAAATCTACCTCCATCCCCAAAACGAATACACCAGGCAACTGCTGGCAGCCAATATTGCTTATTCTGTTGATGGCAGGTTTTGAATGTCCGGTGAAATCTCCCGGCCCCGGCCTTTATATATCTGAAAAGTCTGCTCGGCAAAACCAACACCGGCTTCGGCATACAGGTTGAACACCACTTGCACACCTTCTGCTTTTAATTCTTCAATTTCATCTTCGTAGTGGCAAAGGGCGGCAATCATTTTTTCATCGCACTTTTCTTTTAACTGCTCAATCACCTGCATGTGGGTCGAATGCTTTGTCATGGCTAAAATAATCAGGCGAACATCAGATGATGGCAGGATGCGCTCCCAAAAATCGGAACTGGTGGCATCCCCGTGAAAAACCTTGCGCTTCGCCCTGAGGTGGTGGCTGACAGTCTCTTTACCATAATCAATCCCGGCAACGGAAAGTTTGTGTTTTTCGCTCATTATTTTGTACACTTCGGCGCCCACACGACCCATTCCCAGGACAATAACTTCGGTATTGCCCAATTCCAGGGGTTCGTCTTCGGGCAGATGGGTCTTGGTTTCAAACCGCCTAAGCCCATTGTGCCAAAGTACGTATAGCCGGTCGGCAACCATGTTCAAAGGTGAAGCAAGGACAAAAGTAAGGGACAAAGCAAGGGCAAAGATGACCAGCCATTCCGGGACTATCCATCCATTGGCCACTCCGGCCGCTCCGACTATTAATCCGAACTCGCTGTAATTGGCCAGGCTCAGGGAAGTGAGGGTTGCTGTTCGTGCCCGCAGGTTAAAGCGGGTGAGCAACAAGAAAAACAAAGCAATTTTAAAGGGCATTGCCAGGGTCAGCAGAAAGGAGATGCCCAAAACTTCTAAAGTGGGGGTTCCCGAGAGGCCGATTGTCAGGAAAAACCCTACCAAAAACAGGTCTTTGAAACCCAGCATAGACTTGCTGAGTTCTTTTGCCTTGGGATGCCCGGCCAGCAGCACCCCCAAAACCAGCGCGCCCAAATCCGGCTTTAAACCCACCAGCTTAAAAAGTGAAGCACCAACAATAGGAATAAGTAACCCCAATAATATCAACAGTTCACCATGACCCGATTTGGTGATAATGGTTGATAAAGGAGACTTTTTGAGAAGCGTCGGTAAAACCAACAGGGCAATCAGCGCAAGTGCCCAGGGGGAGGGCAACTGCCCGGAAGAAAAAGTCAGGAAAATAACCGCAATAATATCCTGCATGATCAAAATGCCAATGGCGATGCGTCCGTACGATGAACTCATCGCCCCCTTTTCTTCCAAAATTTTAACCGCAAATACCGTACTCGAAAAGCTCAGGGCAAAAGCAATTAGTAAGGATTCTTTTAAGCCAATGTCTGCAAGATAAGTAAGCCCTGAAAAACTCAGCGCAAACAAACCAAATCCGAATACAACTACTGTAATGAGCATGTGGAGTGAGGCACCGGCCCAGATTTCAGGACGGAACAGGCTTTTAACCCGCAGCTTTAAACCGATGCTGAACAACAGCAGCAATACCCCAAGGTTGGCAATTTGTTCCAATATTTCGCCACCTTCCACCCCCAGGGCATTAAGGGCAAACCCCGCCGCCAGAAAGCCCACCAGCGGCGGCAGCCCGAACTGTTTAACGGCAAAGCCAAAGGCAAAAGCGATGACAATCCAAAGAGGATCCATGTTTGATGGAAATTAAAATTGCCGGCAAGATAAGCAATAAACACAAATCGAGCAATAGCATTTCCCTGCGGAATTTCCCGGGAACATGACTTAAAGTCGGCTGACGGCTGTTGAAAAATGGTTCTGCACTGATAATATTTTGTTCCGTGCTCTGACGACGACCGCTCATTCCTTTTCGGTATTTCATCCACTGAAAAGCTGGCACAGGGTTTTACAGGCCGCTCCTACGGAGCTTTGCTGCTTCAATTTCTGGTTTTTCTATAAACAGTTCGCCCCTACGGGGCTTTGACATATCATCCCTACGGGGATTTGGCATATCATCCCTTCGGGTCTTTGGCGTTTTGCTCCTGCGGGGCTTTGGGTTGGAGCTCCTGCGGGGCGTCCTGTTTTTAGAAAAATGCCAGGCTCGGAAAAAGCCCCGTGGGGGCGGCCTGAAATGACCGGATGAACGATCTGTCTGTACCCCGTATCCCCGCAAAGCAGGTGCAAAAGTTGCCGTGCCCCTGCCCCGGTCAGTCGTCTGACCACTATTGTTAAATGGTACTGCGTTGAAAACATTTTCTTCAGTGGTCTGACGACTAACCTCCCCGCAGCTCGTACCCTGCTACTTTTTCACTACCTTCATCCCCTCCAACAAAGCACAGGGCTACCGTGCTTTCAACCTTGCATTTTTCAGCGTTGAAAAGGCTTTGTCCACATCTTCTTCGGCGAGGATGATTGAAAACTCGTTGGTGGTGGACAGGATTTCGGTAATGTTGATGCCCTCCCAGGCGATCATTTTCAGGATAAAATAGTAGTAACCGGCAATTTCCGTGTTCTCATCGGGAAGGTATAAGGTGATGCAAGCCAGGTTTTCCGCAGCGGCAAGCTGCCGTTCTTTTTTCATAATTGTTCCAAGCTCGGCACCCGCCGCCTGGTTTAGAATAATGGTTGTTTCGAACACCCCTTGCGAAAAAGTGTAAAACAGCCCTTTCATTTTGCTGAAAAGTGCGGAAACTTCTGCCAGCCTCACCGGGAGCGATGCTGAGTTTTCGTAGGTGTGGGCAGCAATGCCGGAACGAACGATGATGTTGGAAAGGTTACGGAGCAGCTTGCCCGAACTGATTTTAATGGCCGCCAGCTTGCCCGGCCGGTGACGCTGAATGGCCATGACGATGGCCCCTGTGGCTGCAGCCTTTCCAATGAGGCGCGACACCTCCGGCGCAATGCTCCGGGCCAGCGCCGTCAGGTTGATCAAGCCGTCATCCAGTGACTCTTCAAGGTAGGGTTTGGATTTCAGTATTTCGTCAACTGATTCGCGGACTGTCATGGATTGATGAAGTACATTTGAATTCAATATTTATCAACAGAAATTCAAAAAATGAATAATCTTTTTACTTTGACCCACCCCTGCACCCCTCCTTTGAGGGGATTTAGTGGAATTCATTTTTTGAATTTTAGAAGTATCGTAAATTTATTATTTGAGACTGGTTAATTATGAAATTGTTGCAAATGTAACAAAAAGTTACAAATAGGTTTTATTTGTTTGGTTTGTGATGTGTGAAAATAATAATGTCTCATTTTTGCCGGAAAAAATCATCGGATGGAGATTTACAAATTCGGGGGAACGTCGCTTGAAAATGCAGCAAGCATCAGACGTGTTGTTGAAATAATAAGTTCACCGGCGCCAAAAATTGTTGTTCTTTCGGCCAATGGCAAAGTCACCGACAAATTGAGCCGGATTCTTGATTTTCTCAATACCGGTGAGCAATTTAGGGCAGTCAGCCTCATCGCAGAACTGGAAGATTATTACCGGAAACTGATTCGGCAATTGTTTGCCGGCACCGGGATCAGGGGCCTGGCGGTTCAGGACCTCCGGGCGTTGATTGAGGGATTGACAAACCGCTGTAAGATTGAACTGACCGAACAGGACAGCAACTGGCTGATCACCCGCGGGGAATATTTCAGCACCGTCCTTTTTTGCCTTTACCTGGAGGCATGCGGGCATCACCATAAATTAATGAATGCAGCGAAAATCATTTACCTGGACAGACATCATCAGCCGGAACGTGAACGAATCAAAAATGAACTGAATTCCGTTTTTCAAAACCATCCCGGTACAAGAATATTTGTCACACAAGGCTTTGTTTGCAGCGGGCACCAGGGCAGTATCGAAACCCTGGGCCGGGGCGGCAGTGACTTTACAGCCGCTTTACTGGGTGCTGCCGTCCCTGCGTCGGTGATTCAAATCTGGTCGGATGTGGACGGCTTTCTGAACAACGACCCCGATTTTGTCAGGGGTGCGCTCCCCCTTCAGTACCTGAGTTTCGACGAGGCCGCCGAGCTGGCTTATTTCGGGGCAAGGGTCTTGCACCCTGCCACTTTGTTTCCGGCCAGGGAAGCCGGCATCCCCGTGCTGCTGAAAAACACCAGGAGGCCGGAAGTGCCCGGGACGGTCATCTCCGAAAAACAGCAAAACGGCAGCATTAAGGCCGTAGCTGCCAAAGACAATATTTGTTCCCTCAGCATTCATTCGCACAGCATGCTGATGGCTTACGGCTTTCTCAGGAAAGTGTTCGGAATTTTTGAAAAACATGAAACGGCCGTTGACATGGTAACCACTTCGGAGGTCAATGTTTCGGTTACCATTGACAACACTCACCGTCTTCCGGCCATTTTGAAGGAACTCGGAAAACTGGGGGAGGTGAGTTTTTCGGACGGTCTTTCGCTGGTGTGCGTGGTGGGCGACCACCTTGCGGACAAGCGCGGCCGTGTCAGACAGGTTTTTGCGGCTTTGCAGGACATCCCCCTCAGGATGATTTCGTACGGCGCAGCAAGAAACAGCATCGCATTTCTTGTGGAAAGCGCTTTCAAAGTGCAGGCGCTTGAGGCCCTGAACCACCTGCTCTCAATCCCGGAAAATCAGGAACATTATGTTTAGCTACCAACAAATCGCGGCTTTCAGGTCGATGAAAACGCCCTTTTACTTTTACGACATGGATTTGCTTGCTGAAAACCTGTCGGAACTTCGCCGGCAGGCTGACCGCTTCGGGCTGAGCATCCATTACGCACTGAAAGCCAACGTAAATGCCCCGGTACTGAAAATGATAAAAGAGGCGGGATTCGGTGCCGATTGTGTGAGTGGTAACGAAATCAGGAAAGCACTGGAAAGCGGTTTTGCTGCCGAAGACATTGTCTTTGCAGGAGTGGGCAAAACCGATGAAGAAATTGTTTACGGGCTTCGGAAGGGGATCAACTGTTTCAACGTGGAGTCCGTCCACGAGCTGAAAGTAATGAACGCACTTGCCGGCCGGCTGGGTGTGAAAGCGCCTGTTGCCCTGCGCATCAACCCCGATGTGGACGCCCGCACCGTGCCCGGAATCACCACGGGAACCAGACTGGATAAATTCGGCATCGACAAAAATGAGGTCACGCATGTTTTGAAAATCCTGCCCCGGCTTTCGGGAATTGAGTTTAAAGGGCTTCACTTTCACATCGGTTCGCAGATTACCGATTTGAATGTTTTCAGGGTGCTTTCCGGGGAAGTCAATAAAATCCAGGAACGATTTATCAGTGCCGGCTTTGTTCCGGCTTTGTTAAATCTGGGGGGCGGCCTTGGTGTTGATTATAAAAATCCCGATGCACAACCCGTAGCTGGGTTTGAAGCTTACTTCAGGACGATTCTTGAAGGCTTGAACCGGCTGCCGGGACAAACCGTCCATTTTGAGCCGGGCCGTTCGCTGGTTGCCCGGTGCGGCAGCCTCATCAGTTCGGTGCTGTTCATCAAAAACAGCGGGCACAACCAATTTATCATCCTTGATGCGGGAATGCACAACCTGATGCGTCCCGCCCTCTACGGTGCGGAACACAAAATCCAAAACCTCACGGGCATCGGCACAGAAACGGTTTACCAGGTTGCCGGGCCGGTTTGCGAATCCTCCGACATTTTTGGCCGCAATGTTTTGCTGCCAGAAACAAAACGGGGAGATCTGCTGGCCATCAGGACTGCCGGTGCCTACGGCGAAGTGATGGCCTCGGCCTACAACCTGCGCGAAGCTGCTCCTGCCGTTTATTCGGATGATTTTGGCAAGTCCGGTTACATTGAAATTGTTGGCGCAGCTTATCCGAACCACTAATCTTTAAACAGTTTTAATCAATATCAAGTTATCCCCGCATAGCAGAAATAAAAATACCGGGGAGATGTTTGAAGCCCGGATTGACGGCAAAACGGGTAATTCGTTTTGCCGTGATATGGGCTGTTTTGTTATTAACATACCAAACAGGCTTTGGCATCAGGTTAAAATCACCATGTGCCCAGGCTGCCGGCATTACCCTGAACGGGCCGTAAATGACCGATTTCTCAGGCTTGTCGAAAAGAAATGTGTTATGAACCGTACCGATACCACTTTGGATATCATTGGCAGTATGTCCCGGGAAAGCCCCCCAGGTGCACTGCGTTATCTGAAAGGCAATGGCATTCCAGATATTTACACCGATTGCCCCGTATTTTAAACCGGCGATTGCCTTATCCAAGTCTGTTGCATATTCTTTCATCGTTTTGGGATGAACCAGGAGGGTGGCACCGAGTGTGCCGTGTAACTTCTCATTGCAAAAATTTACTGCATTTTCCAGAAATACGCTTGCGTTACCACCTTCGACAAAAGTTTGCGCATACACCGGCGCGAAAAATTCCGTCGTAAAACTGTATTCAGCCGGGTTGTTTGCATCCAAGCCCGTAATGAAAGTCCGGGGCACCTCCCCTTCGTACTGCTGCGCATCGGGATAGGCTGCCACCGCTGCTTTTTGAGATTGTGCGGCACCGGGATAGTATGCAATACGTGGTGGTGCACTTTTTAGTTTTTTACTTACGGCATCAATCAATTCCCCCGACAAATCCCAATTGCGGGGCAGGACAAGTATTTGAGAAGCCACACAATTATGCCCGCCGTTGTGCAGTTTGGCCGCTACAATATTTTCTGCCTGAAAATCAATGTCGGCTTTGCTCCAGGGGCCGGGAACAACGATCAGGGGGCCGATTCCGCCCAATTCGCTGGTCATTTTCTTCGACGGGTCCAGGATGGGTTTATCCGCTGCTTTTCTTTCCCTGCCTTCCTTACCGGGGCCGTAAACAATAATATCATGCGTACGCTCGCTTCCGGTAATATGAATACTTCCCACTTTGGGATGTTTTGTCAGGTAGCCGCCGACTTCAGCACCTCCGTAAACCAATCTGAGAAAGTCAGCCCGAATGAATTCTTCAAATATTTTCTCAAGCACGGGGCCCAAATAAGCATTCACAGGGTTCATCTTTAAAATAACCACCTCGCCTTCTGCCAGGAGTTTGTGCAGCACATCCAAAGGCGCAATGGCATTGATGTTTCCGGCGCCAAGAACAAGGCTCAATTTTCCTACGGGATCTTTTTCCCTGTAAAAAACACCCATTGTGCCCAACAGGTTTTGCGTGTTTACCTCTTTCCGCATCCAAATTTCGGCATGGATGCCATTAAAAAGAAGGTGGTCGTAAATGTTGTTGGGGAAAACCTGCGCGATGACCTGACCGTTTTTGCGGGTACTTACTTTTTTTATCAGTTGATCTTTCCTGTTATCGTGGATGGCGTGCAGGGTATGGATATAATTGTTGATGGTAGAGGCAAACGCCCAGGGGCCGGTTGACCACTCTTCGCCGGTTAACGCAGATTTTGGGTTCAATTGCTTGGCTTTCACTGATAAATCAACCCACTCACCGGCATAAACCCCGATATTTTTTCTAACACCGAGCAACATCTTTATTTTCTCGGGGACGGACAGAACAGCCCATTTTTTCTTTTGGGCATCCAATGAATTTATGGCCTTATCTATCTCGGCGAAACTTGTGCTTTTTATTTCAACTTCATTCATTCTCGTTCAAATATCTGGATAATGTCAGATTAGGCAAAACGGGGGGGAAACATTCAGGAATTAACAAGCTGATTCCCGATGTCCTCTATTAAATCATCCACATCTTCAATACCTACTGAAAACCGGACCAAACCATCGCTTAAACCATTTTTTTCCCTTTCTTCTTTAGGGATGGAAGCATGCGTCATGCTGGCCGGGTGATCGACGAGGGATTCTACCCCACCGAGGCTTTCCGCCAGCGAAAATAAGCGGAAAGAAGAAATCAGCTTTTTGGTTTGTTCCATGTTTAAATCAAGTTCCACTGAAACAATGCCACCGAAACCGGTCATTTGCTTTTTTGCCAGCGCATGTTGCGGGTGTGATTCTAGACCCGGATAAAAAACCTTCCTGACTTTGGGATGCGCCTCTAAAAACGCCGCTATTTTGAGGGCGCTTTCTGCGTGTCTTTCCATCCGGAGTGCCAGTGTTTTTATCCCCCTGCTGATCAGCCAGGTATCAAACGGGCTCGGGTTAAGCCCCATTGACTTGCGCATGAAATCAATTTTTTCTTTGATGTCTTTATTGTTTGTAATGGCAACGCCTCCAACTATGTCTGAATGACCACCAATATATTTTGTGGTACTGTGGATGACAACATCCGCGCCCAGTAAAAGCGGGTTCTGAAAAAATGGTGTTGCAAAAGTATTGTCAACAATTGACAGCACACCGTATTTCCGGGCAAGTTTACTAATTGCGCCAATATCAGAAATCCTGAGCAGCGGGTTGCTTGGCGATTCCAGAAAAATCATCTTGGGTTGCTCTTGCAAAGCCATCTCAACCTCATCCAGATTTTGTGTATTAATGACCCGTACCGACAGGCCGAAATTTTTAAAAACCTGGTCGAATAACCGGAAGGTGCCGCCATATAAATCATTTCCTGCAACTACTTTGTCGCCCTGTTTCAGGTTGGAAATCAATCCTGTTATAGCCCCAATCCCAGAAGAACAAACAGTAGCGTAACTGGCTTCCTCCAAAACAGCAAGCGTTTGCTCAAGGTTGGTGAAGTTCGGGTTTCCTGCACGGGTATAATCATAACCCTTGTGTTTATCAGGTGCTTCCTGTAAATAGGTTGAGGTCATGTAAATGGGGGGAATGATTGCCCCTGTGCCGGCATCGGGTATTTGACCGACATGAATAGCTTTTGTTGGGAATTTCATTGATTATATGTTTAAAGAATAATTGTTTTGTTTTAACCATTCGTCGTTATAAAACTTGCTTAAATACTTTACTCCGTTATCAGGAATTACAGTTACGATAACAGCGGGCTCCTCCAGGTTTTTTGCCAGTTTTAGTGCACCCCAGACATTTGCACCGCCGGTACCGCCGGCAAAAATACCTTCTTCATGGGCAAGTCTGCGGGCCATGGTAAAGGCATCTTCATCCGTAAACTGATACATTTCATCAATCAGTGAAAAATCCATGGCAAGGGCAAGGTGGTCTTCCCCCACACCTTCCACCTGATAGGCGCAAACACGGTCGGCTTCAATTCTTCCTGTTTTAAAGTAGTCGTAATAAATTGAGCCAATGGGATCGGGCATGACAATTTGAACAGCCGGATTTTTTTCTTTGAGATATTTTCCTACACCGCTGACCGTTCCCCCCGTGCTTCCCGAAGCGACAAAGTGGGTGACTTTTCCATTTGTTTGCTTCCAGATCTCAGGGCCTGTCGAAAGGTAATGTGCCTCAGGATTTTTTAAATTATCATACTGATTGATGCGAAAGCTGTTTGGGATTTCCTTTGCAATCTGCTTTGCCGTGTTTACATAATGATCCGGCGAATCGGGCGGGGCAGCGGTAGGGGTTACCACAATTTCAGCACCGAAGACCTTGAGGGCGTCCTGTTTTTCCTTGCTCACCTTATCGGGCATGGTCAGGATGGCTTTGTAGCCTTTGATGGCAGCCATCATGGCAACGGCGGCGCCCGTGTTGCCAGAAGTGTTTTCAACGATTGTCCCCCCCGGTTTCAGGAGGCCTTTGGCTTCGGCATCTTCGATAATGTGCTTTACGATCCGGTCTTTAATGCTCCCGCTGGGATTAAAAAATTCAAGTTTTACATAAATTTCAATTTGGGGAAAAGGATTGATTTTTTGAAGCCTTACAAGCGGGGTGTTCCCCACGGTATCGAGCAATTGTTTTGAATGCATAATAAAACTGATTTAGTAGCGATATTGGAGAAGACTCCTTAATTTTTTAAAAGATAATAATATTTTTCCTGGTTTTTAGTGTACAGTGTTTTGCCGACCCACAGACGGAAGCTACATTTTACAAGCAGCAAATCTAATAAAGTTCTTTGAGCATGCCCCGACCTTTATAAGACCGGGAACACTTCGCACATAAGAACAAGCCGGTCATCGTTTGGGATTTCTGCTCGACTATTCGGACTTTCTTGTTATTTTTATGAACTGTAATGAACATGAATAAAATATCGGTCTATACCGCACTGTTGATCATTTTGGCAGCCTTTACCGTACAGCTAACCGCTAAAAGGTGGAATACTGACTTCGGGGTTGTCCAGGGCGATGTCAAAGGATATTACGCCTATTTACCCTTACTTTTTATCTACGACGATATTAAAGTTGAGCATTTCGAGCAATACAGGTTTAAAGACAATTACCGTATTTGGACCCCGGCCGCAGCGGATGGAAGGAGGCACATCAAATATACAGTGGGGATGGCCATATTGTATGCCCCTTTCTTTTTCATCGGGCATATTTTGGCAAGTGTATTGGGATACCCCGTGGATGGTTTTAGCCTGCCTTACCAGGTAATGCTGGCAATAAGCTCGTTGTTTTTCATGGTGACCGGAATATTTTACCTTAGAAAACTACTAAAGATATATTTCAACGATTTGGTTGTGGCCATTAGCTTGCTTGTCATTTATCTTGGCACCAATTTGTTTGCTTACTACACCCAAAAAATGTGCCTGTCGCATGGATACAGTTTTGCATTGATTGCTGTTTTTTTATACGCTTCGATACGGTGGCTGTCAAACCACAAACTAAAATGGACGATGGTGCTCGGTGTTTGCGGAGGGCTGATGGTCTTGATCAGGCCTGTGGACCTCATCTTTTTCCTTTTCCCGTTGTTGTATAATGTGAGGTCGTGGCGGCAGTTTTTGGAAAGGTTGCAATTGGTATGGAAGAATTACCTGCATGTTTTACTTTTCGTCTTCCTGTTGTTGCTGGTTTTTCTCCCGCAATTTATTTACTGGAAATATAGTACCGGCCATTTCGTTTTCGACAGCTACACAGATGAACATTTTTATTTCCTGAAACCGAATACCCTCAGGGCTTTTTTTAGTTTTCGGAACGGATGGCTGATTTATAGCCCGGTGATGCTTTTTTCCATTGTCGGGATTTTCCAATTGCGCAAAGGCTTTTCGCAAGTAAATACCCCGGTTGCCATCATTGTTCCGGTGTACATTTATGTGATTACAAGTTGGTGGTGCTGGTGGTACGTGGGTTTCGGAAACAGGGCTTTTATTAACTTATATCCTCTGTTGAGTATTGCAGTAGCGGCATTTATCCACTATTTCCTCAAGAGAAAAAAACCAATAAAATTTGCTTTTTTGTTGGTACTTGGGAGCCTGGTTTTGTTTAATTTATTTCAAACCCGGCAGATGTCAACAGGGGCGATCCACTGGGGCGATATGTCTAAAGCAGCATATTGGGATTCGTTTGGGAAACTTCTGCCTTCGCAATTGTTTCCTACCTATTTAAAGCGCGCAGACCTCAGGAAGGCCAAAGAAGGGGAATATGTACTTTTAAAGCCTGAATATCAAATCCTGATTGACGAATACATTGACTTTGAAGGTGACAGCGTAGCAGAAACTATTTCGCTGAACCTTGAAAAAGCAAAAACCGGCCCTTCACTTTCAGGTACAAAATCCGTTTATTCACCGCAAAATGCTTTGTATGCTTTGAGTGTAAAATTTCCTTTGCTGGATGCCGATGAAGTTTATATTACGGTTTGGATTAAAAACGGCAGCAATTGTGCCATCGTGTTGACAAGCAACGATTCCGTCCCGTTTTACAAGAATTCCAGAGAGTACATCGATTCAAACAATGACTGGAAACTGTTTAATATTTTTACCCGCTTCAACCCCGTACACAAAAAACCCAGCGTCTTGCATTTTTATATTTACAATACCGGCAGAAATAAAATCAGGGCTGATGATTTGCACATTATCACCAGAAAGGTGAGTTATTGCCCGGAACCTGCTATATGTAATTTTTTTTAAAAATATGATGCCTTAATTCAGACAACAAGCCCAATTAAAATAATTTTGCACCAATTAGATTAACTAATCGAAATGAAGAAAAAAAATAAACGACAAAAACGTGCCGGTGGTGCACTAACCGGATTAATCATCAGTGCACTTGCCGAAAACCCATTCAGGGCTTACAACTACAAACAAATCGCCAGTCAGTTAGGCATCAGGGATAAATCAAGCCGTTTTATGGTGATGACCCTGATGAATGAATTGGTGGCTTCGGGGGAATTGATTGAAGTAAAACCCGGGAAATACACTTTAAACCCCAAGCAGTTGCAAAAACTGGCCAACAAAACAAAATACATCACCGGTATGGTAGATATGAAAAGTACCGGTAAAGCCTACATCACTTCCGACGAAGGCGGGGATGATATTTTTATTGCTTCGAATAATGTGGGCCATGCGCTGCACAACGATTATGTAAAGGTTTTTCTGTTTCCCAAACGAAAAGGCCACAAACCTGAAGGGCAAATTGTGGAAGTGCTGGAACGGAAAAAAGACACCTATGTGGGGGTGCTTGAATTGAGCAAAAACTTTGGCTTTGTGATTACTGACAGCAAAATTATGCCTTACGATATTTTTATTCCCAAAGGACAGATTAACGATGCGCAGAACGGGCAAAAAGTAATTGCAAAAATTACGGAATGGCCCGAGCAGTCCAAAAACCCTTTTGGTGAAATCATCCAGGTTTTGGGACAGCCCGGCGATAACGATGTGGAAATGCAATCCATACTTTCGGAATACGATTTCCCCCTCTCGTTTCCCAAAGGGGTTGAAAAAGATGCCGCCGACATCCCGACAAAAATTACTTCTGCCGAAATTAAAAAACGCCGCGATTTCCGCAACACCTGGACCATTACCATCGACCCTTACGATGCCAAAGATTTTGATGATGCCCTCTCCTTAAAAAAACTGGATGCCGGGCACTGGGAAGTAGGCGTGCACATCGCCGATGTTTCGCATTATGTTACCCCCGGCACACCGCTTGACCAGGAAGCTTACAAAAGAGCAACCTCCATTTATCTTGTTGACAGGGTGATTCCGATGCTCCCCGAAAAACTGTCGAACAATGTTTGTTCGCTTCGTCCCGATGAAGAGAAGCTGACCTTTTCGGCCGTATTCAAAATGAACAACAAAGCCGAAGTGCTGGAACAGTGGTTTGGAAAAACCGTCATCCGCTCGAACCGACGATTTACTTACCAGGAAGCCCAAACCATTATCGAAACGGAACAGGGGGAATTTGCAGATAAAATACTGACCCTGAATAAACTGGCTACCATCCTGCGCGAAAAAAGATTTGCCAATGGCTCCATTAATTTCAATTCGGTAGAAATCAAATTCAAACTGGATGAAAAGGGCAAGCCCATCGAAACCTATGTAAAAGAGCAAAAAGAAGCCAACCACCTGATTGAAGAATTTATGTTGACGGCTAATAAAAAAGTAGCCGAATTTATTGCCAGGCCGAAAAACGGAAAGCAACCCAAAACCTTTGTTTATCGCATCCACGACGAGCCCAATCCTGAAAAGCTGAGCACTTTTGTACAGTTCCTGAAAAAACTGGGCTACGGTCTTAATGTGAATTCACAGCAGCAACTGGCCAGTTCCTACAACAAGCTTTTTGAGAAAATTAAAGGGCGTGGCGAGGAGCACATGATCGAGACCATTGCCATCCGCACCATGGCCAAGGCCATTTATTCAACCGAAAATATTGGCCATTACGGACTGGCATTTCAGTACTACACCCACTTTACCTCACCCATCCGCCGCTACCCCGACCTGATGGTTCACCGGCTGCTGGAACAATACCTCGAAGGGGGGAAATCAGCCAATAAAGACAACCTTGAAGAAAAGTGTGAGCATTCGTCAGACATGGAAAAACGGGCCACCGAAGCCGAACGTGCATCTGTAAAGTACAAACAGGTTGAATTTCTGGAAGACAAAATTGGCAAGATTTTCCCGGGCGTGATTTCCGGTGTGAGCAAATGGGGCATTTTTGTGGAAATTACCGAAAGCAAGAGTGAGGGCCTCATCCGTTTTGACAAGCTGCGCGACGATTACTACTACCTTGACGAAGACAACTACCGCATCATCGGCAAACAGCACGGGCAGGTTTACCGCCTGGGCGATGAGGTGAATGTGCTGGTGAAAAATGTGGATCTCATCAAACGCCAACTGGATTTTGAGATTGTGGAGTAAGGAGCATGACCTTTCGGGTGGCCTTGCTCCCGAAAGGTCGGAAGGTGACGGCTCCAAAACTTTGGAACAACGATTTAAGATTTCTGATTTTCAACTCCTTCATCATTCATTACCCGTTTCCGCAAATTCATCGACCCCTCTGTCCTTCGGACATCTTCCCAAGGGGGAAAACTCTGGTTTGCCAGATGAAACTTCCTTTAGGACTACATTGTTTAATGTTGTGCTTTCAAGTCGTCAGACCACTGAACAAAAATCTATCAGCACAGGAAAAGCCGACAAAAGTGGTCGGACGACTGCCAGGTATTTGCCAGGACCAATGAACTTCAGACATCTTGCCGGGCCAAGGCCCGGAAGCATCTGTACCACTTAAAGTTTCTCCAGACCTTCCAGGCTCTGAGGATGCCGGAAGGTTTTTCATTTCACCCGACCCGGATTGTCCTTCAAAAAGTTTTTCCAGCCGCTGTACTTTGTTCCCTGGCTGGCGTTATTCCCCTGAAAATAATGGCAAACTGCTGCCGCCAGGGCATCCGTTGCGTCTAAAAATTCGGGGGCACTTCCCAGTTCAACTAAATTGGCCAACATGGCCGCCACCTGTTCTTTCGATGCATTTCCATTGCCGGTAATCGACTGTTTAATTTTTTTTGGGGAGTATTCAAAAATCGGGAGGTCTTTGTACAAAGCGGCTGCCATGGCCACTCCCTGCGCACGACCCAGCTTCAGCATCGACTGTACATTTTTCCCAAAAAAGGGCGCTTCTATCGAAAGTTCGTCCGCTTTGTACTCCTCAATAATACCCAAGGTGCGTTCAAAAATCTTTTTTAATTTTATCGCATGGTTGCTGTACTTCCCCAGCTTTAAAATACCCAGGGTAATCAGTTGGATTTTATTGCCTTTTTGGTGAATCAGACCGTAGCCCATAATATTCGTGCCAGGGTCGATACCAAGTATGATTCTGTCAGATTTCAATGTAAATACAAAGTTTAAGAATGCTTGCAAAATTAGGTAAAACGTACAATATTCTGCTTCGCCTTACTATAGTCGTACTCACTTTTGTTTTTTTATACGACCAGGTTTTCTACCGGAAAGACCTTCAATCCATAGTCGATTATTTACCGCAGGTTTCTTCAGGAAGATATTTCTACTTTCTTTTGCTTGTAACGGTATTGCTTATCCCGCTAAATTTGTTGCTTGAAGTTGTAAAATGGAAACTACTGATTAGTAAATTAGAAAATGTCAGTGTCTGGAATGCCACCAAAGCTGTTCTGACGGGTGTTTCGGTAAGCATGATTTTACCAAACCGCGTGGGGGATTATTTGGGCCGGGTTTTCGTGCTTAAAAAAGCTGACCGTTTGCAGGCGGTGCTGGCCACCATTCTGGGCAGTATGGCGCAATTGCTGACAACCATTTTATTCGGATTGACTGCCGTCTTGTTTTTCTTTCCGTTTTATGCTGACCTGAGCGAGCAACTGAATATTTGGTTTTATTCAGGGATTATTGCCGTGGCACTGATTACGGCCGTTACATCGGTATTTGCGTTTCTGAATTTTTCTTCATTTTCGCTTGTTTTAAGAAGAATCAGTGGCCGGGCTTACCGGAAAATCAGTAAATATACGGAGGTGTTTTCGTGGTACAATCCTGATTTTTTATTGAAAATATTAGGGATTAGCATTGGCAGATATTTGGTTTTCTCCTTCCAGTTTTGGTTGTTGTTGCAGGCTTTCCAGGTGCCGGTTTCCTATTTTATGGCCATGGTTCTTGTTAGTCTGGTTTATTTGCTGATGGCTGTTATTCCTACCATCGCCCTTACCGAAATCGGGGTGCGGGGCTCGGTCAGCCTCTTTGTTTTTGCCTTGTATTTAAGCCCTGCCGGTTTGTGGACCGAGCACATTAAACTGGGCGTAGCAGCAGCTTCTACCATGCTTTGGGTTTTTAACCTGGCATTTCCGGCTTTGCTGGGTACTTTTTTTGTGTACAGTTTGCGGTTTTTCAGAAAAAACAATGGCCATGGGAACTGAATATTTTTTGTGGGCATTGGTATTTGCAATGCTGCTGTATTTTATGCTGATGCTGGTAATGACCTGGGGATGGTTCCGGTTGAAAATTTTCGATGCGCAGTCCGGTTCAGAAAAAATAATACTTAGCATTGTTGTGGCCGTCAGGAATGAAGAAGAAAATATCGAACAACTTTTACAGGGTTTCAGCCAACAAAACTATCCACCGGATTTATTCGAAATCATAATTGTGGACGACCATTCGGAAGACAAAACAACAGAGCTTGTTGACCGCTTTATCCGTGAAAATCAAAAGCATAAAATTACTCAACTACATGCTGCCGGTGCTGGGAAAAAGGCCGCTTTGGCGGAAGGGATTTCCAAAACAACAGGCGACCTCATTGTAACTACCGATGGCGATTGCCGGATAAATCCGGATTGGTTAAGGACAATTGCCGCTTATTTTTCAGCCCACAAACCGGCCTTGATTATTGCCCCGGTGGTGTACCAGAACGAAAAGGGTATTTTACAAAGACTGTTTTCTTTGGATTTTGCTGCGCTCGTGGCTTCGGGTGCCGGATCGGCAGGGGCCGGCATGCCTTTGATGGGCAATGGCGCAAACCTTGCGTTTACTAAAAAATCCTGGCAGAAGGCCAATTCAGGAAAAAAGGAGGGCTTTGTTTCGGGCGATGATGTTTTTTTGATTCATCGAATTGAAAGATTGTTGGGAAGCAAATCCATTCATTTTTTGAAATCGGCTTCGGCCATTGTCCGAACCAATCCACCTACAGATTTACGGGCATTTTTCCAACAGCGCATTCGTTGGGCTTCCAAAGCAAAAGGATACAAATCGCCCTGGGCAATCTTTGTTTCGGTGGTGGTGCTTGGGGTTAACCTGTTGCTAGCACTTACTTTTTTTGCCGGTTTTTACAAGGCCTGGTTTTTTGTCATTTACGGATTGTTTGTCATCCTGAAATTGTTGATTGACCTGCCTTTGGTTCATGGCTTTGCAAGCTTTTCCGGAAAACGGAAACTGTTGGGGTTTTCTGTTCCCCTGGCACTCATTTACGCTTTATACATTGTGGGTGTTGCTTTCCCTGCCTTGTTTTTCAGGTTTGAATGGAAGGGGAGGAAAGGGTTGAAGTAAGCCTCGTCAAAGTAAACCCTCCGAAAGCAAAACCCGTGCATGCACTAAATCTGCCGGATGCGTAATTTTCATATTTTCGGGGTTCCCTTCTACGAGGTGAATTTGGCTACCGGCGTTTTCCAGCACGGTGGCATCGTCGGTAAAACTTTCGTTGTAAGGCTGCTGGTAAGCCCGTTTAATGTTAGAGGACAGGAAGACCTGCGGTGTCTGCACCAGCCTCAGTTTGTTCCGGTCGAATGATTTGCTCAGGCTGCCGCTGATTTCTCTGACCGACCCGCTCAGGGGAACAACGGGAACAGCACAGCCCTTACGCGCTGCCAGCGAAAAGCAGTTTTCGATGATTTGCGCCGAAACGAAAGGCCTTACCCCGTCGTGGATGGCAACGAGGGCGTTTTCGGGAACCGGCCGCAGCCCGCTTTTTACCGAATGAAAGCGTTTGGGGCCGCTTTCAACAAGCTGATGGGGTATGTTAAAAGCATGAATTTTGCATAGTTTTTTCCAATGGTCAATAAAGTCAGAAGGCAAAACAAGGATAAATTCAAAGGTATTGTCCACCGTAGAAAAAGCATGAAAAGTGTGCATGAGCAAGGGCAGGCCACCTAGTTCCAGAAATTGTTTGGGTTGTTCGGTTCCCATGCGTTTTCCCCTGCCACCGGCAAGGATGATGACATACTTTTTCATGTGCTTCTTGTTTTGAAATCCGTCTTCTTTATCACCAGAGGGGGTTAACCCTTCTGTTGATGAGTGTTTCATTTTCCGGAATTTACAATTGGTAAAGTTAGCCAAAAAAGTCATAAAAAAACCCGGAACACAATTCCGGGCTAATTCGTCTTAAATCTTCTGGTTAAATAATCAGCATCGCATCGCCGTAAGTAAAAAACTGGTACTTTTCTTTCATGGCAATCTGATAGACTTCGTGTAAAAAATCGTAATCCATGTAAGCGGCCACCATCATCATCATGGGGGACATGGGCAAATGGAAATTGGTAATCAGAGCATCAGCCGTTTTGAATTCGTAAGGCGGGAAAATAAATTTATTGGTCCAGCCACTGTAAGGTTTTATTTTTCCGGTAATGGAGACAGCCGTTTCAAGGGCCTTCATGCTTGTTGTGCCCACCGCACAAACCTTGTGTTTTCCTGCACTGGCCTTATTAATCAGGTCAGCGTTATGCTGGTCGATGAACATTTCTTCCGAATCCACTTTGTGTTTGGTCAGGTCTTCCACCTCGATGTTACGGAAGTTTCCCATTCCGGTATGCAGGGTAATTTCGGCAAAATCAACCCCGCTTATTTCAAGCCGTTTCATGAGTTCCCTGGAAAAATGCATGCCTGCCGTGGGGGCGGCAATTGCACCTTCGTGCTTAGCATAAATGGTCTGGTAGCGCATTTCATCTTCCGGTTCAATTTCCCGGTTATGAATTTTGGGAAGGGGTGTTTCGCCCAGACTTTGGATAGTTTTTTTAAACTCTTCGTACGGGCCGTCAAACAAGAACCGCAGGGTCCTGCCACGCGATGTAGTATTGTCGATGACTTCAGCCACGAGTTCGCCGTCTTCACCAAAATACAACTTGTTACCAATCCTGATTTTGCGTGCTGGTTCAACCATTACATCCCAAAGCCGGCTTTCGCGGTTAAGCTCACGCAGCAAAAACACTTCGATCTTTGCACCGGTTTTTTCCTTCTCACCATAAAGCCTGGCAGGAAAAACTTTGGTGTTGTTGATGACAAGCACATCCCCGGCTGAAAAATAACCAAGAATGTCCACAAACTTTTTATGCTCAATCTTTTTTTCTTTCCGGTTCACCACCATTAACCGGGCATCATCCCTGTTTTCGGGTGGATGATTGGCAATCAATTCAGGAGGTAAGTGAAATTTAAACTGTGATAATTTCATAATTAACTATTTTTCGTTTTGGGAATGTTTTTCAATACAAAATGCTTTCTGGCTCAGCTGCAGGCACGGTTTTCATCCATTCAGGTTGTATTCGTTTCAAAAAGCCGGCAAAGATACAAAATCCGGGGCTGAAAGTCAAGTCGTTTTTAACGAAGCATTTAGGATCAGGAATCTCAGGCCCTGAAATAACAAAAGGAAAACGTAAATCAGGCTAAGAGGTTTCTGGCTGCAAAAGAACATTTTTCTTGAACTCCTCAATAGTAACAGCATCATTGACAGATATTTCACCAATCTTTGTCCTGCGCAAACCGGAGAGATAAGCGCCATTGTTGAGTGATTTTCCGAAGTCGCTGACCAGCGAGCGGATGTAAGTACCTTTACTGCACTTCACGGAAAAATCAAGGTGGGGAGGTGTAAAATTCAAAAGTTCGAACTGATGGATGGTCACTTTTCGTGCTTTGAGTTCCACATCCTGTGCTTTACGGGCGTATTCAAACGCTCTTTTCCCCTCAATCTTCACAGCAGAATAAACAGGTGGAGTTTGTTCAATTTCGCCGCAGAACCGTAAACCGGCCTGTGCCAATTCATCAACGCAAAGATGGTCAACAGGAAAAAACCGGTCGGGCTCGGTTTCTTTGTCAAAGGAGGGTGTGCTTGCTCCAAGGGTCATCTGTCCGATGTAAACTTTGTCCATCCCCTGAAACTCGTTGATGCGTTTTGTCATTTTTCCAGTACATAGAATGAGCAGGCCGGTGGCAAGCGGATCCAGTGTCCCGGCATGCCCTACTTTGAGTTTCTTTAGGTTATAGGTCCGTTTAATGAAAGCCCGCAGGTGATTTACCACATCAAACGAAGTCCATTCGAGTGGTTTGTCTATGAGCAATACCTCACCTTCCGCAAAGTTGAAAATATGTGCCTTCGATGGCCTCATGCTTAATAAAGTATTGCAGCTATGATAGCGAAGGCACCTACAAGGAAACAATAAACGGCAAAATAAGTAAGCTTGCTGTTCTTTACCAGTTTGATCATCCAGGTACAGGCCAGAATCCCGGTAAGCAGGGCAGCAACAAAACCAATTCCCATGGGAACGAGTGTGGCACTTTCGTGGGCAATTTCACCACCCAGAACATCCTTACCCATTTTAGCAAGAATAAGGGGCACCACCATGAGAAAAGAAAAACGCGCCGCCTTGGTGCGGTCGATGCCAAGCAGTACGCTCGTAGAAATGGTGGCCCCCGAGCGGGAAATACCGGGAAGTATGGCAATGGCTTGCGAAATTCCAATAATCAGGGCGTTACGCGAACTTACCCCCTTTTCAGTAGTTTTTGCCTTGTCGGCGAAGAAAAGTAAAGCAGCCGTAATCAGCAGCATGATCCCGACCAGTAAAATCTGGCCGTCAAACAAGATGTCCAGCTGATCGTTGAACCACAAGCCAACAATCACAGCCGGAACCATTGAAATCACGATATGTAAAGTGAACTTTGTTTCCTCGTTCCATTTAAACTGAAGGAGTCCCCGGAAGATTTCGGCAACATCCTTCCTGAAAACAATTAAGGTCGCCAGGGCGGTTGCCCCGTGGAGTACGACCGTCATCAACATGCTCTCGTGTGCCAGCGAAGTGTCGCCCAAAAGGGCTTTGGCAATTTCGAGATGTCCGCTGCTGCTTACGGGCAAAAACTCGGTAAGACCCTGGATAATCCCGAGTATTAATGCTTCAATCCAATTCATGTGTTGAGTAAAATATTAGCTGACCGATTTGGGCCTTTTCATGATGGCATAAATCTCAACAATATAGCCGGCCAGAATAAGGATGGGTGCAAGGGTCAGCCTCCTGAATGAGAAAAGGGCTTCGCTAAAAACTTCCGGATTGTCGGAGCCGCCACCTAGCATGAGTAAAAACCCAACGACAATTAAAACAAGTCCCACAATGAGCAGGATGTAGTTTTCTTTGTGAAAGGCAAAACCGAAGCCCTTATCGTCTGCTTTTTTATTCTGGGTTTTTTCAGCCATAACGTCAATTTTTTGGCAAATGTAAATGAAAATATTTGAAAATTGATTTTATGCAACAAGATAAAATCATAAACAAGCTTAACAATCAGTATCTAATAAAACAATCACCCAAAAAGCCGGTCAGGATTCATGCGCAGGTATTTTCTTACCGAAAACAAAGTGGAAAAACCTGCCATCAGCATGCCCAGTACAAGAATGAACAGGTAGAGCCAGCCCAGGCTTTCCAGCCTAATGAGCAATGCCAGTTCAGGAATCTGTTTCTGCAGGGCAACAATTATCCCTGACAATAAAGCCAACGCAATGAGTGCGCTGACGATTCCCTGGGTAATTCCTTTCACCACGAATGGCTGCCGGATAAAACTTTCGGTGGCCCCCACCAGTTGCATGGTGCGGATGTTGAACCGCCTGGAATACACTGACAAACGAATGGTGTTGTTGACCAGTGCTATCGCAATAAACAACAACATCAGGCTAAACCCCAACAGAACAAAGCTGATTTTCTGCAGGTTGTTATTGATCAGGTGAACCAGTGATTTCTGATAGTAAACTTCTTTAACCGCTTTGTTTCCAAGAACCTCTGTTTCGATCACCACAAGGCTGTCGCTGTTGGCCCAAGGTGCATTAAACCGCAGGTCAATCGAAGGTAAGAGCGGATTGTTCTCATTGCCCAGAAAATCGATGAAGTCCTCCCCTAAAATATCCGACAGCCGTCGTGTAGCTTCCTCGGTGGTAATGTATTCTGCTGATTTGACGTATGCCCGCGTGTCGAGTATTTTTTTCAGGTGCAAAATATCGGCTTCCTTCACCCCGGGTTTCATAATAATTTCAAAGCCAATGTTTTCTTTGATATAATTGGAAAGGCTTTTTGCCTGAATGATGATTAACCCCAAAAACCCAAGAGTGAACAAAACAAGGGTAATACTGATGATCGAAGTAAAATAAGCACTGTTGATACGGCGTTGAAAATGTCTGTCCTCATTTTTTCCCATGGTGTTGCGAAATTAAAAAAATATCGGATGCCGGTCAACGCGCTTGACGCGGCTTGCCGACAATTGATTAATTTCGCGGCGATTAATAATTAAAGCATGCGGCTGATAGCTTACAGCATCTTATTCCTGATTCCGGCTGCCCTTTCGGGACAGGTGCACAATGCTGTAGCAGTAATTGGCGACACGGCAACTTATTTGGAACAAATCAGCGAAAACCCAAACAATGAACTGACGAATCTGGAAGATTTTGTTCCCGGACTGAAGTGTGATATCCGCCTTGCGACAAAGAATGGTATTTCCGGAAAGCCGCTGTACAAGGAAGCCAAAGCCTATGTGCGAAAACCTGCAGCAGTTTCACTGGGAATTGTGCAGGAAGCCCTGAGCAGGCGTGGGCTGGGTTTGACAATCTTTGCGGCGTACCGGCCTTACCACATTTCAAAAATACTGAATGAGCAATCGGAAAACGCAAAGTCAAAAGGGTTTTCGGAGAATTATTTGAAACACAGCCGCGGGGCTTCGGTGGACGTCAGTTTAATAAGCTTGGCCACACATGAAGAGATACAAATGCCCAGTGGTTACGCCCTGCAAACGGATGCCGCCCAGTCTGATTATATGGATTTGCCGGTGAATGTGCTGGAAAATCGTGCAATCCTTATTCAGGTCATGCAACAGCATGGCTTCAGGGTAAGCCCACTGCAATGGTGGCATTTTGATTTTATGGGTTGGCAGGCGTTCAACCTCACGGATTTATCATTTGAAGAATTAGAAAACATAAGTAGGTGTCCAGAGTAAGCAAAAGTCAAAAACACTTTAAATTTATTTGTTTTTCACACTTGAATTTTAATCATTTTGGGACGCTGGACTTGACACATTATTTAAGGATAGAAATATTGGAAAATTAGATTAATAGCATGGGTTACGACTTTAGTAAAATAGAAAAACACTGGCAAAAATACTGGGCCGAAAACAAAACCTTCAAGGTGGATATTGAACATGGTAAACCAAAGTTTTATGTGCTGGATATGTTTCCTTACCCATCGGGTGCCGGGCTGCATGTCGGCCACCCACTGGGATACATTGCATCGGATATTTACGCGCGCTACAAAAGGCACAAAGGTTTTAACGTATTGCATCCCATGGGTTTCGATGCTTATGGCCTGCCGGCTGAACAGTACGCCATCCAAACAGGAACTCATCCCGAAATTACGACGGAGAAAAATATTAGTCGCTACCGCGAACAACTGGACAAAATCGGGTTTTCCTACGATTGGGACCGCGAAGTACGCACCAGCGACCCTGCGTATTACAAATGGACCCAGTGGACATTTATCCAATTGTTTAATTCCTGGTACGACAAAAAATCCGACAAGGCAGAACCCATGGAGAAACTGATTGCCCTGTTCGAAAGCAACGGGAATTCAGAAATTGATGCAGCAGGCGATATGACAGACCTGTTTTCAGCTGAGGAATGGAATAGCTATAACGAAAAACAACAACAGGAAATCCTCCTGCACTACCGGCTGGCGTACCTTTCAGATACTATGGTCAACTGGTGCCCGGCTTTGGGAACAGTTTTGGCAAATGATGAGGTAAAGGACGGCCTGTCTGAACGGGGAGGCCATCCAGTCGAAAAAAAGCTGATGCGGCAATGGTCTTTACGCATAACAGCATACGCCCAACGCCTGCTCGACGGATTGGAAAAAGTTGAATTCTCTGACTCCTTAAAGGAAATGCAAAGAAACTGGATTGGCAGAAGTGAGGGGGCGAGTTTGGTGTTTCGGTTGAAGACACCCCCCCAACCCTCCCCCCGGGGGAGGGAGCAGGACACTCACCAAAAACAAGGAGCAACCCCATCAATCCTCCCCCGGGGTGAGGATTTAGGTGGGGTAAAAGTCTTCACCACCCGTCCCGATACATTATTCGGTGCCACTTTTATGGTTCTTGCTCCCGAGCACGAATTGGTTGAACGGATTGTTACCCCGGAGAACAGAAAAAAAGTAATGGAATACGTGACCTGGACAAAAAACCGCTCGGAACGCGAGCGGATGACTGAAGTCAAAAAAGTAACAGGGGTATTTACGGGCGCCTATGCCATGAACCCTTTTACAGAAAAGGAAATTCCCATCTGGATTGCCGATTACGTACTTTCAGGTTACGGAACGGGTGCCATCATGGCCGTTCCGGGTCATGACAGCCGCGACTTTGCTTTTGCCCGACACTTTGGTCTTCCAATCATCCAGGTAGTCAGCCGCAAGGGAGAAACACCTTCAGCGCCATCAGGCTGGGAAACTTCCTACGATTCCAAAGAAGGCGTGATGATTAATTCGGGTTTCATTACCGGATTATCAGTCAAAGAAGCCATCCCTGCCACTATCCGAAAAATTGAAGAAATGGGCATTGGATACGGAACCACAAATTACCGTTTGCGGGATGCCATTTTCAGTCGTCAACGTTACTGGGGTGAGCCTTTCCCCATTTATTACAAAGACGGCATACCCTATCCGCTGCCTGAAAATGAGCTCCCGCTCAGGCTCCCCAAAGTAGACAAATACCTGCCCACCGAAAGCGGTGACCCGCCACTGGCAAGAGCAAGAAACTGGGTTACCAAAGAAGGCTATCCGCTGGAAATCAATACTATGCCGGGCTTTGCCGGCTCAAGCGGCTACTACCTCAGGTATATGGACCCACATAATTCTGAAGAGTACTTTTCCAAAGAGGCCAACACATATTGGCGCAACGTTGACCTTTACCTGGGGGGTGACGAGCATGCCGCCGGACATTTGATTTACGCCCGGTTCTGGAATAAGTTTTTATTCGACATCGGGCTGGCCTGTGAAGAAGAACCTTTTAAAAAACTGATTAACCAGGGAAAAATCCAGGGCAGATCGAGTTTTGTTTACCGGATTCAGGGCACCAACAAGTTTGTTTCGTACAACCTTCGAAAGGAATACCAAACGCAGTTGTTGCATGCCGACATCAACATGGTGGATAATGATGTTCTGGACGTGGAAGCCTTTAAAAACTGGATGCCGGAGTACCGGGATGCCGAGTTTATTCTGGAAGACGGGAAGTACATTTGTGGCCATGAAGTGGAGAAAATGTCCAAATCGAAACACAATGTACAAAACCCCGATGAACTGATTGAAAAATATGGCGCCGACACATTGAGGCTGTACGAAATGTTCCTGGGCCCGCTGGAGCAGGACAAGCCCTGGGACACCAATGGCATTGAGGGTGTTTTTCGCTTCCTGAAAAAACTGTGGCGCTTGTATTTTAACGAAAATGACCTTTTGATTGTAACAGATGAAAAACCAACCGGTGCTGAATTGAAGGTCCTGCACAAAACAACCAAAAAAATTCAATCCGATATCGAGCGCTTTTCGTTCAATACCGGTGTGAGTGCCTTCATGATTTGTGCCAACGAACTCACCGACCTCAAATGCCACAAAAGTGAAATACTCACACCTTTGGCTGTTTTACTGTCTCCTTATGCCCCGCATATCGCCGAAGAATTATGGAAAGTGTTGGGCAATTCACCGAGTATTAGTTCGGCACCTTTTCCGGATTACGACGAGAAATATCTGACAGAAAACACCTTTGATTACCCGGTTTCCTTCAACGGTAAAATGCGTTTCAAACTGAGCCTCCCGGTCGATATGCCCAAAGACGAAATCGAAAAAGCGGCCATTGAAGCAGAGGCAGCCAAGAAATGGATTCAAGGGAAAAACGTTCGCAAAGTGATTGTAGTCCCCAAGAGGATTATTAACGTGGTAGTGGGCTAAGTAAACCCCGGCTGTCACCCCGTTTAAGAAACGACTGCCTCCCCAAAGCAACCCTGATATTTTGGGGAAAACTTTCCGCCATTACGGATTACAACAAGAAATCACCCGTGGAAAAGGGGGGCTCCCACAGGATTTCCCTTTGTGGTCAAAATAACAAAACACTTTCCCACTTTAGGCACTATCTTTGCAACCTCCTAAAAAAACCCTTCAAATAATTGCAACATGAAAAAACTCCTGTTCACAACGCTGTTCCTCGTTCTTTTTGTTTTTGTAAGTGGATTTCTCGTCAAACCGACCACCGGGGATTATGACAAAAACTGGAAAGAGGTCGAAAAAAATGTTCGTGAAGGCCTGCCAAAATCAGCTCTTATTATTGTAGATGAGGTTTATCGGAAAGCAAAATCCGAAGGCAACCGGCCACAGCAAATCAAAGCCCTGATTTACCGGGTGAGCCTGCAAAGTCAGTTTAAGGAAGAACACCTGGTCAATGCCATTCAGCAGTTTGAACAGGAACTGCCCAATGCCGACACTCCGGAAAAACAAATCCTGCAATCCTTGCTGGCAGAGTTGTACCAGGGCTTTTACCAGCAAAACCGATGGGTTATCAACGACAGGAGTTCCCTTGAAGGTTATGACGACAATGACATCCGTACCTGGGATGCGGTAAAACTGAACAGAAAAATCAAAAGTTATTACCTGCAGTCGCTGGCAGACGAACCCGTCCTGAAGACCATCCCACTTAACAGCTTTACAGCAATCTTGCAACAGACAGACAGTTCCGGTTTCAACCTCTGGCCGAGTCTATACGATTTGCTGGCCAACCGTGCACTGGGTTATTTTTCGGGGGAAGATGTGGGGTTGACCGACCTGGCCGGCAGTTCTTCATCCCCCAGCAAAATGCTTCCGCTTGATCAGTTTCTGAAAGAAAAAACCAATAAAACCGACAGATCAAATTATGCCGTAGCCCTGAATCTTTACCGCCACCTGCTTGGCTTTCACCTGGAAAAAGGCCAGACCGCAGCCCTGGTGGATTTGGAGTTAAAACGCCTGGCATTTGTTTACAATCATGCCATGGAACAGGCAGCTCAAACGGCACATTACATTGATATCCTTGAAGCTTTCAGGGAGCAAAACAAAAACCATCCGTCCTTTGTGAAAATAACCGTCGAACTGGCACAATTACGTCTCGACCAATCAAGAAAATACGCACCCCTGGTCGGCGATGACTACCGTTGGGAAAAGAACGAAGCAGCGCAAATCTGTGAAGAGGCAGTGGAAGCCTACCCCGATGAAAGCAGCACGGATGCCTGCAGGGCTTTGCTCGAAGAAATAAGACAAAAGAAACACCGTTTTCAAACCACTGCGGTAGCACTGCCCGGCCAACCGTTTTTGGCTTTGCTAAACTTTAAAAATACAAGCCGGCTATATTTCCGGATTGTAAAAATTGATCCCGAAAAAGACAGGAAACGCCGCGAGAAGGAAAGTGAAAAAACAGTGATGTCTGCTTACCTGCAACAGGAAGCCGTTGCCAATTGGCACCTCGATTTACCTGATACGAGGGATCACCAGCAGCACAGTACGGAAATGCGTATGCCTGCACTGGAAAAGGGTTTTTACGTCATCTTTGCATCTGACGATTCTTCTTTTTCCAAAATCAGCAACCTCAATTACCAACCACTTTGGGTGAGCCGCCTGAGTTATATCATAAAACCAAATGAGTTGAATGGCACCAATGATTTGTTCGTCCTCGATCGCGAAAGCGGGAATAAGGTTGGTGGAGTTAAAATTACGGTACTTCAAAAAGTATATGAGAGCCGGTTTCGCGAGTACCGTACAAAAACGGTCGGAAAGCTTGTTACCGATGAAAACGGTTTCGTAAATTTCGAAAGTTTCGGCGGCAAAAACTACGGCTCCTACCTGCTGGCACTTGAAAAAGACGGCGACCAATTGTATGCTGACAATTATTTGAATTTTTACCGCAGGGCGGAAAACACCAAAGCCCGTTTGCACACCTATTTTTTCACCGACCGTGCCATTTACAGGCCGGGACAAACGGTTTATTTTAAGGGCATCCTGGTGGAAATCACCGGGAGGAAAACCAAAATCAAAACCGGAGCGGCTGTTGACGTTCAGTTTTTAAATGCAAGCCGAAAGAAGGTAAGCAGCGGCAGTTTTGTGAGCAACGAATTTGGCTCTTTCCACGGTTCTTTTGTCATCCCCACCGGTGGGCTAAACGGGCAAATGAGCATCAAAACCAAAAGCGGTTCCGTTAGTTTCCAGGTGGAAGAGTACAAGCGGCCAACTTTCAAGGTGCTTTTTGACACCCTTGAAGGACAGTACAAACTTGACGAACGAATCACCGTAAAAGGACGGGCCGAAGATTTTGCCGGCAGCATGCTTTCATCGGCAAGCGTTAAATACAGGGTAACGCGGCAGGCCGGTTTTCCGCAACCCTGGTTCTACTACCGTGAATTCGATTTGCCGTGGCCTGTTTTTCAAACCGAAACCGAAATTGCCCACGGTACAGTTCAAACTCTTTCCGACGGAACATTTGAAGTACCTTTCGAGGCCGTGCCCGACCTGCGTGTGCCCGCCCGGCTTTCCCCGATATTCCACTACCGGATTTATGCCGATGTAACCGACATTACCGGCGAAGTACAGTCGGCTGAAACAAGCATTCAGATTGGCGCAGCTTCAATAAACCTGGCAATTTCTGCCGCTGAAACCATCGACAGTGAAAATCCGCTGCCGATAAGCCTCCGTGCAAATAATTTATCCGGGGCTCCCATTGATGTTTTGGCAAAGGTGATGGTTTTCAAACTAAGCCCGCCGGAACGCCTGTTGAACAAACGCCTGTGGAAACAAGCGGATTTGCACATCATCCCGGAAACGGAATTCAAAAAAGATTTTCCCCATGCCGTTTACACCAACGAAGACAACAAAATAAACTGGAAGAAAACAGCCGTTGCTTCCAGAACTGTTCCCGTCAAAGGAAAAACCAGGCTGTTTGGTTACGAAATTCGCCATTGGAAACCGGGTGAATATCTAATGGAAGCACTGGCCGTTGACCAACGGGGCGATACTGTCAAAGCCCTTCAGTTTTTTACTTTGTACTCTGGCAGGGGCAAAAAAATGCCGGGCAAGAAAATCTACTGGTCAACACTGTCCACTGAACTTGCCGAACCTGGTGAAACGCTGAAACTGGTGGTGGGTTCGGCAGCCAAAAAAACAAAATTGCTGTTCGAAATCACCAATGGGAAACAAATGGTGGAAAGACGATGGATTACACTGAACAAAGGCCAGAAAGTCATCGAAATTCCGGTGAAAGAAAACTTTCGGGGGAATTTCTCCATCAAGCTGGGCATGGTACGCTTTAACCGGTTTTATTCAGATGGCTTTACCGTTGAAGTGCCCTTCAGCAACAAAAAACTGACGGTCACACTTCAAACCCGTCGCGACTTTTTAACACCCGGAAAAAAAGAAGAATGGCAGGTGAAAATATCCGGTCCACAGGGGGATGCCGCTGCCGCCGAATTGCTGGCCGGCATGTACGATGCTTCACTTGACCAATTCCGTTCCAATGCCTGGAAACTAAATTTGCACCATCCCAAAGCGCAGGCACAGTCATGGAAGGGCGGTCAGTTTCAGGCGGTAAGCAACCGCAGCCTGTACAGTGTTTTACCCGGACAGTTTAAAGCGGAATACCAGCAATATCCGGCCATCAACTGGTTTGGCTATTACTTTTTTTACCGGGGTGGCCGACAGATGAATATTGACATGAGCGGAATGGCAGCGTCAAAATCAGAAAGTGTGGAAGTGGTTGGGGAAAGTGACAATCAGGAAATAGCTGAAGAAACAATCCCTGCGGATAAAGGAATTACACCACCTTCCCCTCATCCGGAAAAAAAGGAGACCCCACCGCCCCTGCGTACCAACTTCAACGAAACGGCTTTCTTTTACCCGGAACTCAGGACAGACAGCAGCGGAAATATCCTGTTCAGCTTTATCACTCCCGATGCCCTTACCGAATGGAAACTGATGATGCTGGCCACGTCCAAAGACTTGAAAACGGGAACGCTGGTGAGGAAAATAAAAGCCCGAAAGGAATTGATGGTCCTGCCCAATGTGCCCCGTTTCGTGCGGCAAGGCGACCGCCTGGTTTTTACGGCCAAGGTGGTTAACTTCACAGACAAGGAAATGGAGGTCAATACCCGCATCGAATTCCTGGATGCCGTCAGCATGAAAACGGTCAGTATTTTTGCGGAAGGACAACAGAAATCAACAAAGCTGCGCATCCCTGCCAGGCAAAATGCACAAGTGAGTTGGGAAATTGAAATCCCCGACAACCTCAGCATGCTGGCCTATCGCATTAAAGCTTCTTCCGAAACTTTCAGTGATGGCGAAGAACGCATGTTCCCCGTGCTGACCAACCGCATGCTGGTTACCGAAAGCCTGCCGATGCCAATTAATGGAAAGGAAACCAGGACTTTTCGTTTCGACAAACTGCTCAATTCCGACAAAATTGCTGCCATCAGTACGCGCAAAGATTTTCGCTTTACTGTTGAATTTACTTCCAACCCCGCCTGGTATGCTGTACAGGCACTGCCATTCCTGAGCGGGGAAAACAGGGAAAGTACCGCTGCCCTTTTTAACCGCTATTTTGCCAACAGTTTGTCGGCTTTTGTAGCCAACAGCAATCCCAAAATTCAAAGGGTTTTTGAAAGCTGGAAGCAGTTGACACCCGATGCCTTTTTGTCGAAACTGCAACAAAATGAAGAACTGAAAAACACTGTCCTCAATGCCACTCCCTGGGTGCTGGAAGCGGAAGACGAAACCGAACAAAAACGACGGATTGGGATTTTGTTCGACCTGAACCGGCTGGCCGGCGAGCAGCAAACCACCATGGAAAGGTTGCTGGAAACACAACTTTCTTCGGGGGCATGGCCCTGGTTCAAAGGTATGCAGGACGACCGTTACACCACGCAGAAAATTGTGCTTGGTTTTGCCAAACTCAATGACAAAGGAGTGATAGATTTCACTGCCGACAATCAGCAGCAGCAAATGCTGCGGAGGGCTGTCCGTTACCTCGACGAGAAGGTCAGGGAAGATTACGAAAAACTTAAAAAGAACAAACCGGACGGAATGGACAAAAACCATCTCGGCAGTACGGCCATCCAGTACCTTTATGCACGTTCACTGCTCATCGAAACTTTTCCCGTTCCGGCTAAAACACAGGAAGCCTTCGATTACTACACCGGACAGGCCAAAAAATACTGGTTGAAACAAGACAAATTGCTGCAAGGAATGATTGCCCTTGCAATGAACCGCTTATCATACCGCAACCAGGCGGAAGCCATTGTCCGCTCGCTGAAAGAACGCTCGCTGCAAAACGAAGAGGCGGGCATGTACTGGCGGCAGCAAAACGGCTGGAACTGGTTCCAGGCACCGGTGGAAACCCAGGCGCTGATGATTGAAGTTTTTGCCGAAATCGGCAAGCATCCCAAAGATGTGGAGCAGATGAAAATCTGGCTGCTGAAACAAAAGCAAACCCAAAAATGGAAAACTTCTTCCGCCACAGCAGAGGCCGTTTTTGCCCTGCTGATGTACGGCGACAACCTGCTCGACAATAACGAATTGGTGAAAGTAAGAGTTGGTTCCAAAACCATCGAAACGGAAAACCCGGACCTCGGTGTTGAAGCCGGCACCGGCTATTTCAAAACATCATGGCAGGGTGCGGCAATTGAACCCGGAATGGGAAAAATTGAAGTGAGCAACCCCAACAATTCCATCGCCTGGGGAGCCGCTTACTGGCAATATTTTGAAGACCTCGACAGGATTACCGCCCACGATTCGCCCTTGTCGCTGGAGAAAAAACTGTTTGTGGAAGAACTGACGGATGCCGGCCCGGTCATTAAACCGTTGCAAGACGGGCAGCATCTAAAAACCGGCGACAAAGTGATTGTCAGGCTGATTATCCGCACCGACAGAAATATGGAATTTGTCCACCTGAAAGACATGCGTGCCACGGCATTTGAGCCTTTGAAAACCATTTCGGGCTACAGCTACAAAGGGGGTCTGGGATTTTACAAAAACATTACCGATGTGTCCACCGATTTTTTCATGCGCTACCTGCATAAAGGGACTTATGTTTTGGAATATCCGCTGCACGTTACCCAGAGCGGGACTTTCAGCAACGGCATTGCCACCATCCAAAGCATGTACGCACCGGAGTTTGGGGCACATTCGTCGGGAATTAAGATAGAAGTGAATGAATAAAACTGCGGCTGTTAAACTGTTCGGAATTTGCTCCAAAGGAGCGCCTTTAGCGCAATTCCGGACCAAAGGGCGTCGGAGTATTATCCCGGTTGTAAGATTGAAAATCTTAATTTCCGCTCATCCAGATTTGTAATCTGGATGAGCGGAAGAAAAAACCCGGCGGGTGGGCCTGTCCGCCGAAACAAAGTGGAGGCAGGGCTTGCACCCGCCGGGTTGAAAAGTGTTTTTTCAACCTGCAAGGTCTCCACGCACAGGCCGGCACCGACCTGACAGGTTAGTTTTCATTTTTCATTCGTGGCTTTCCCCTAATAATAAACAACTTCGGTAGCCGGGTGTTCGGATTTGTAGGATTCCACTTTTGATGCCTTTAAAGATGTATTGTAGCACCTCAGCTCTTTCAGGTTTGCCATTTTCAGAATAGGTTTCAGGCTTTTGATTTTTGTGTTGTTGATAAAAAGCTTTTCAAGGTTTTGTAATTCCTGAATCTCTTTCAGGCTTTTTACTTTTGTTCCGGCAATATTCAAGGTCTTCAGTTGTGTCAGCATACCCACCAGTTCCAGGTCTTCCACCGCCGTGTTTTCGATGTTCAATTCTTCCAGGTTGGTTAGTTGGTCGAGGGTGGTTAAATCGCTGATGGGGTTGTTGGGCAGGTTCAGCGCCCGCAAGTTCGGAAGTACAGTAACCGGAGAAATATCGTTGATTAGTGTCTTACTCACATTCAGCTCGGTCATCCGTATAAAAAGATGCAGCGGATTCAGGTTCTGAATTGATGAGTTGTCGTTAATGCTTACTGTCGGCAAATCAACCAAAGCCTGCAATTGTTCCCGCGAGGGCTGCTCGTCCATTTTCAGGTGTTCGTGAAAAACCGCCTGCCAGGTATCGTCTAAACTCGCCCACCAGTCTTGCAGCAGCGGGCTTTGGTAAACAACAAGACATTCGGGCAGGGTTTGTTGCAGCTCAAGCACATTCGGTTGTGCAAGCTGACTGCCATCGCAATAAACAGTTTGCAAGCCGGAATTGTTTTTCAGGGGCAGTAAGTCATTCACAGCCGTATTTTCGCAATGCATAGTTTTCAGGTTTGAAAGCGACCGGAGCGGCGACAAATCTTCCACATTCGTGTTGTTCAGGTTTAGTATTCTGAGGTTGTTCAATCCGCTAATCGGCTCCAAATCGGAAACGGGAATACCCTCAATATTCAGTTCCTCCAACCGGTGCAGCATTTCCAGGGGGCCGAGGGACTGGATTTCCTGGTGTCCGGAAAGATCAACGGCAGTTATGTTAATAATCTTGTGCATTTGTTCGGTGCTTACCGGATCGCTGATGGTCATCTTCGAGCGGATGATCTTTTTGTAGTTTTCCGGCATTTCGTTCCACCAATTGCGCAGGTTTTCCGTATTGTAAATGACCAGGCTTTTTTCGTTGTTTTGCATAAACCGCTTGGCTTCCTCCTCTTTGACGCCGCTGTTGTCGCAGTAAATAATTTTGAGGGAAGGCAGGTTTTCAAGGGGACTGAGATCGGTAATACCAGTGCTGTTGGCCTCAATAGTTGAAAGCGCTGTCAGGTTTTGTAAAGGCTCCAGATTCTTGAAGGAAGTGCTGTCGATATTCAGGTTTTGCAGATTTATCAGCGAGTCCAGGGGACTGAGGTCTGTTATTTGCGAATTGGACAGGTCCAGGTTCGTCAGGGCAGTCAGCCCCCTGAGTTCTTGCGGGTTTTCAAGGCTCAGCCCACTTAGCGAAAGTTGCGAAAGTACGGGCAGGCCGGCAAGCGGAAGAAGGCTTGTTACCGCCGAATTGGATAAATTCAAAGTTTTCAGTTTTTTCAGGTTGCTGAGAACGGAAATATCTGAAATGCCGGTATGCGCACAGTTTAAAGTTGTCAGGTTCGACACATAGCGTAAGGCATCAATGGAGACAAGGGCCGAGCCGGAACAATCGAGTTTTTCCAGTTTGTTCAGGTTCCGCAAAGGGCTCAGGTTTGTTACCCTGGTGTTGGAAAGGTCAATTTCTACCAGGTTTGAAAGTTGGGAAACGCCATCCAGGTTATTGATAACAGAGTCCCCGGAAATATCCAGCATTTGCATGGCGCTGATCTGTTTCAGCCGTGCATAAATGGGCGCAACATCAACCGGAACCGTATCGGGAACCGTGAAAAAAACGGTATCAACAAGGTGGACAATTTCACCGACGATGGGGCGCGAATTGTCAATTCCATCAAAACTGAGGGTGTCGCCTTCGCTCACGATAACAGAATCTACCCGAACCGAATCGGCCTGCCGTTCAACCACCAGCAAGCTGTCGGCGAAATATACAATTTTGTTCAACGAGAGGGTGTCGTAAACTGCTTCCACCTGCCGGCTGAAAAAGTCCCGCCATTCCACCGGCAGCCCGTTCCACCAAAAGCGGAGTTCCCTTTTCGCATCGGGCTGGGTGGTGTAAATACTCGCAATTTTCAAATCCTGTCGATAAGGGTCGAGGTTTACTTCGAGGTAGCGAAGCTGGTTGTTGTTTATCGTGTCGTCGCCAACGGTTATCCCTTGCAGGTTACGCGAAGCGGTGACTTTAAAATAAACCTGGTTTTTCTCGTTCACAAACTGTTCCACCGAATTTACCTCGAAGGTGAAAGACGCTGTCTTGTAGAAAAAATCAATGTCTTTCAGGTAGGCCTGTACATCTTTGCTGATGGGGATTTCCCTGTTTTCGTCGAGGTCGTCTTCAATCTGCACCTCATCACTTTGAAAGATTTTTAAAAAGCTTTGGTTGATGACGATGTCTTTGTCGGCAGCCACCTCGTTCGGATCGCCCAGGAAGTTCAACGTCCCTTCGAGGTATTTGACCATTTGTTTGCTTTGTTCCTCATAGGCTTCCACTTCCTCAGCCGTCAACTGTGGCTCTTGCTGCGCCTGAATCTGGAAAGTGAAAAGGAAGAATCCCAACAGCAGTGTTATTTTTCTAAGGTGCATAATCTGTACGATTTAATCAGTTCCTTTTTTGTTTTGTTGTCGATGTATTTCAGGTTCGAAATCAACCAGCCCGAATTGTTGTCGTTGCGGTTGAACCACGAAAGCTCAAAATACCAATTGGGTATTTGAAAAAAATGAAATTTCACCGAGTTGATTTCCTTGTAAATGAGCTGGCCGGTTTTCATCTGGTAAAAAAACAGGGTCAGAAAATCGGGACGGTAGTCGCCGGAAGCGTAATATTCGATGTGCGCCGGGTCTTCCAGCGCTTTGTGCAGGTTCATAAAATCCAGTTCGTGGCTTTGCGGATGGAGGAAATGGTTCTTGTGTTCAATAGAATCAATTTTTGGAAAGAGGATGGGAAAATAACTGTAGTACACATTGCTGATGATCCACTTGGAGCCCAGGTTTTCTTCTTCGAGGGTTAAATACAATATGATGTTTACCTCATCGCCGCCGGCCAGAAAAGTAACCGATAATTCGGCGTACCAGTTTTTATCGTGGAAATCAAGAAAAACCGGATGCTTGCCGTTGGTCACATCGTCAACAAAAAACTTTTGCAATTCGCCCGAAGTACGCGGGTTGTACTCGTCGAACAGACCCGGCAGCATCTTTTTCCGAAGCTTGTTGCTGTGGTATTTTTTGTCGGTTTTGGGGAGCGTTTTCCCATACTGGTCTTCTTCGAGGTTAAAACGTTTCACAAACTGCCCCACCTGTTTGTTCATGCGGTACAGCACGGTTTCGTCATCGCTGAAATTGTTGTAGGAATTATTTTGTGCCTGTGCGAAAAGGCCTGAGAACAGGAATGCAGTTCCTAAAAAAATATTTTGAAAGCTATTCATGTTGAAAATTAAGAAAAAGCAAAATTACGCTATTCGGTAAAACGGGAATCAGTATTTTTACTTGCACAAATGCTACAGAACGGATAATTTCTGAAAAACTGGTTTTCGTAATATTTTTATCAAATTTCCTTTGCAGAATAATATCCTCTAAAACCTTAAAAATTAAATTTATTGGAAAGAGCTACAAGCTCGCACCACGGTGATCCGCGGGTCAACACTTAAAAAGCGTGCTACCACGGGGTCGTACATGCGGCCGTTCATGTTGATCAGTTTAAAGCCGTCAAGGTGTTCGTGCAGGGTGAAACCACGGTCGAAAAGATAGTTTTCCTGCACATTTTCGTAAGTCCATGTTTGCGGGTTACGGCGACGGCCCCAGGCATCGAAGTTCTGTTCTTCAATCAGGTTGCTGTTTTCGTCCAGCACGTGGGTCAGGCTGCCGAGGTGGTCTTTATGGATTGCAAATAAGATGGCTTGCAAAGTGAACATGGTGCAAAGTTAGATTTTTTGCGATAAAATAGCAAGGCCCAAGTCCTGCCAACACACTGGCCGGGCGGGAAGACTTGAGCCAGTGGGGGTGAGATTTATACTTTTCTGACATGACACAAAAATAAAACTAATATCTTAAAGCACGCATTGCATCTGTCTGACACCGAGGTCTGTTTAGCACGGCCCAAGTCTCGCTGGTGCGCATGCCTGGCAGGAAGACTTGAGCCAGGGGGGATGTTGGTTTGAGCTTCGGTTTTTTCTATAAAATTGGAAACAACAGCATTTTGTCACAATAAAAAACCGCCACAAATAAGTGAAGCGGTTTTTTTCTACCCGATAGGGGACGATTTTGTTATTTCGATGTTTCTTTCACCCGGATGTCGCCGAGCAATACATCCCAAAAGCCAATCAGGCGGCCACCAATCTGTGTTTCTTTCCGTTTCACATAAACGGTGATGTCTTTTTTGGTGGTGTCCTGGTAAATCAGTTTGCCCTCTTTGTCGTAGCCTTTGAATTTCTGGAAAATGGTGATGACACCCACGTAAGTCCCGTCGGGTTGCTTTTGCAGATCGCTCACGTACTCGATGTTGTACCAGCTAATTTCCACTTTGCTGTAATTGAGGCGCATTAACCTTTCGAGGTATTTGCGCACGCCGTAGTAACTTACTTCGGCCCTTACCAGCGAGGAAACGCCGATTTCGCTGCCTTGCATAAACAATTCTTCGGCACGGTCGATCACGCGGTTGGCTTCGCTCCAGGGGGTTTCTTTGTTACCGATGATGCTGATGTATTTACTCAGGTCGCGTACTTTTTCCATGGCCAGGCTATCGACGGCCTGTTTGCGTTCGGGACTTAAATCATCCTGGGCAAATGCAGTAGCACTCAGTCCGATGCCAAAAACAAATATCAATAAATAGCTTAATTTTTTCATGTTCTTCTATTTTACAATGAGTTCCATTTCGGTGATTTTCCCCAGACCGTCACGTTTTACCGATTCCACTTTGTATTTGTATTGTTTCTTGTCCTTCAGGTAGTTCAGGAATTTTGTGATGGTTGTGGGGCGGTCGTAATCGTTAAATCCGCCGGCCTGGCTAATGATAATCAGCACAGGGATGTCAGGAGTGGCAAACTGGTTTAGGGCAGTATTAATCTGCCTGTTGGCTTCGTCAACCGAGCTTGCACCGGCAATGGCGCCCAATTGGTTGTCAATCACGGCAAACTCCGATTGGTTTGCCCGCAACCGCGCTTCTTCTTCGCGTCGCAGTCTTTCTTCTTCGGCCAGCCTCTCCGCTTCCGCACGCTTTCTGCTGATGGTTTCTTCAGCTTTTTCAATCAATTGGTCAACATCGGCATTGTCCCAGTTTTTTGCTTTAATGGCAGCCACCTTCTCAGCCTGTTGATCGAGGGTCCAAGTGGTTTCACCATCAATGATGTTGTTCAGGTCCCGCTTCGCACGGTTCATTTCGGTAGCGAGGGCTTCGGCTTTTTCTTTAGCCAGTTTCTTTTTACTTGTACAACTTGTTGTACTACCAAGTACAAGGGTAAACACCAGGCTCACAAGCAACAATCTTGAAAAAATTTTAAGGGTTTGGTTCATTTTTTTGAAAGTTATTCTGATTTCTTAATCCGGTTATCTTTAATCTTTTAAAAGAATGCAAAAGTATTGAAAAAATTGTATGAGTTTTGTGAAAAAGTGTGAATTGATGGATTCTTCTTTTTGATGATAAACAACTTTTGTAAAAGACCACATGTTGTTTTTCTGAACCAGAATCCCGCTCAAAGGGATTAATTAGCAAGAAATGACGTTGATTAGAAAAACCTTGCAAGCTGAAGGTTACAAAAGCCCGTAATCATTGATAAGAATGACTGTCCTTTTGAATGGAGCGCAGCGGAATGAAAAATCTTTATGAAAATGGATTGTAGCTCCATAAAGACTCTTCGCATACTCAGAGTGACAGAACCCGCTAAACTACAAACAATAATATGAATCCCAAACATTACACCATCCCTATTTTCATCCCCGAGATGGCCTGCCCGTTTCAGTGTGTGTTTTGCAACCAGCAAAAAATTACCGGAACGCAACTTATTCCCGTTGATGATGAAATCATCAAAAAGATTGAAACCCACCTCGCTTCATTTAAGGAACAAAACCGCAGGGTGGAAATTGGTTTTTTCGGCGGCAGTTTTACGGGAGTTCCTTTCGAACAGCAAAAACATTACTTAGAAATCGTTCAGCCTTTTCTCCGGTCGGGCGAAGTTGCGGCCATCCGGGTATCCACCCGTCCCGATTACATCGGTGAAAAACAATTGGCCTTGCTTAAAGAATACGGTGTGCAGTCCATCGAACTGGGGGCGCAGTCGTTTGACGAAGAAGTGCTGCGACTATCCTTCCGTGGCCACACGGCCCAACAAACGGAAACGGCAGCCAAAGCCATTCTCAAAGAAAAATTCAAATTGGGCTTACAAATGATGATCGGCCTTCCCGGCGACAGCCTGCAAGAGGCTTTGAAAACCGCGAAGAGAATCATCGAACTGGGTGCCCACAACACCCGCATTTACCCTGCCGTTGTCATCAAAGACACGGTCATGCACCAATGGTACGAACAGGGAAAATACAAACCGCTGAGCCTTTCAGAAGCCGTTGAATGGGCCAAACAAATAGTACCGCTCTTTGAAAAAGCCGGCCTAAAAATACTGCGTGTCGGATTGCACCCTTCCGAAGGATTGCTGAGCGGTGATGAATTGGTGGCCGGGCCTTTTCATCCCTCCTTTAAAGAACTGGTGCTGACAGAGATTTGGGGGGATTTACTCAAGCCTTTGCTCAAAACGAAAAAGCCGGGCGGTGTTCTTATCCGGGTTCCGGCTGGTCAACTGAACGCTGCCATCGGCCACCAGGCAAAAAACAGGAAAATGCTGCTGGAGCTATTCCGGGCAGTGAAGTTTGTGGAGGATGAAAAACTGGATGGGAGGGAATTTAGGGTTGTTGTTGGATAATTGGGGCTACGCCCGTCATTGGACTTTGTCGTCATTTGCCCTGCGGGCGTCAATGGGCTGCGCCTGTCATTAGTGGTCAGACGATTATACGCCAAACCGAAATGTCGTCCGGCCACTAAACAAAGATCGACCACCAACTTCTAAGCGGTTTGTAACCGCTAAGAAGTTATCAGAAGGGAGCGACAATTACCCGTAAATTTTACCGGCCAGGTGTTTTTTCATCATGGGGATACTGATGAAGAAAAACATCAGTGTGATGGCGGCAGGCCCGAAAGCCGTCCACCATTGATATTTATCTACTGCGATGGCAAACAAAAACATTCCCCACCAGAAACCCATTTCCCCAAAATAATTCGGGTACTTCAGTAAAGTCCATGCCGGGGTTTGTATTTTGTACTTTTTACCTTTCCCCGATTCCATGTGGTGGCGCAGTTCATCATCCGCAGTCTTCTCAAGCATAATGGCACTGATGGTAAACATAAAAGGCACCAGGGCTACCCAGGAGTTAAACAGGGAAATATCAGAATGGAAAGTGAAATAAACAGGTACCAGTCCGGCGAAAACCAGGGCCGTGGGAAATAAATGAATACCAAAAAAACTGGCGAGCCAGTAGGCCTTACCTGTTTTCTTTCTGATCAAAACGTAACGCCAGTCTTCGTCTTCAAATCCATCCCACCGCAAAATCCAGTTCCAGGTCAAACGCACCCCCCACATGATGACCAGCGCCCAAATGGCCTTGAAAAGGAAATTGGTCTCACCAATTTGAAACAGCCAGTAAAAAACAATAAAAATAGGGGCGGCACTCCAAAACGGGTCGTAAACGCTGGAGTTTTTTTTGATAAAACTAAAGATAAAAACGACAACCATTGCCACGAAATCGGCCAGGGCTGTTTTCCATAAAATGCTGGGAATGGGCGCGTATTTCAGGATGAGAATGGCCGCGCCCAAAGCCAGCAGGTAAATGAATAAAATGTACAACAGGTCTTTAACTTTTTGTTTCATCTTTGTTACCGACAGTAGTTTTAAGCTGGTGTAAATTTACTACTATTTTGAAAAGATTGAAGCAAAACGATACTTTTGGACAAATTTTACCATCCGGTAGCGCAATGTTAATAATTGCAGATGAACGTATCCCGCGGCAGGCAAAAGAAAACCTTGCCCATTTTGGAGAACTGTTACTGTTCAACACCAGCGGAATAACCTATCCGGCCATTTCAGGGCATCCCGACATTTTCTTTTGCTGCACACCTGCCGGGTTGGTGGTAGCGCCCAACAGCCCGGAAACTGTCAGAAGAAGATTGCAGGAACTAAAAATTGATTTTCTCAAAGGCGATTTTCCGGTGGGGAAAAAATATCCCGGAACAGCCCGTTTCAATGCAATTGTAACCGAAAACCTGCTCATCCACAATTTACAACACAGCGACCCCGCAATCTTCCGTGCTTGTAGCTCATTACAGGCCGTTCACGTCAGCCAGGCTTACACCCGCTGCAACCTGATTGCCCTCGGTAATCATCGCTTTATCACATCGGACAACGGTATCGCAAAAGTATTGGTTGAAAACGGGTTTGAGGTGCTGTACATAAACCCTGCCGGTATTTTACTTCCCGGTTTTGCCCACGGATTCATCGGGGGATGTTGCGGGATTTGGGAAAAGCAACTGATTTTCACCGGAAATTTGAGCCATTTCCCCGAAGGGGATAAAATCAGGGAATTTGCTGGTAATTATAAAATTATCGAGCTGTACGACGGGCCTTTGGTTGACGGGGGGAGTTTGGTTTTTGTTGAATAAGTTGTGTGCTTCCAGATATGTAATTAAGAAACCAAAGGATTTGTATTTCTGTCGCTTTCCATTAACGCTTTTTCGTAATTTCGCAGCCTTGATAACCGGAGTGGTTTTATCAAAGAGAGTTAATAATATTTAATAGAAACCCAAGATGTTACGATCACATACCTGCGGGGAATTAAGAATAGAAGATGTCAGTAAAACCGTGAAACTGTCGGGATGGGTGCAAAAAATCCGCGACAAGGGCGGCCTTATTTGGATTGACTTGCGCGACCGTTATGGTTTAACCCAATTGTTGCTCGAAGAAGGGCGTTCCGATGCACAAGTGATAGAAAAAGCCCGCCAACTGGGCAGGGAATTTGTGATTCAGGCTGGTGGAACGGTCATCGAAAGAGCATCAAAAAACCCGAAAATGCCCACCGGTGAGATTGAAATCGACCTGGCTGAAATTAATATACTGAATGCTTCAAAAACCCCTCCCTTTACTATCGAAGACGAAACTGACGGCGGTGAAGAACTGCGGATGAAATATCGTTATCTAGATTTGCGCCGGAATCCGCTACGCGATAACCTGGCCTTGCGCAACCGCCTGTCCATCGAAACCCGCAAATACCTCGACAGCCAATCCTTTTTTGAGATTGAAACCCCTTATCTGATTAAATCAACACCCGAAGGGGCCCGCGATTTTGTGGTGCCTTCGCGCATGAACGAAGGCCAGTTTTACGCCCTGCCGCAGTCGCCCCAAACCTTTAAGCAATTGCTGATGGTGGCCGGGTATGACAAATATTACCAACTGGTAAAATGCTTCCGCGACGAAGACCTGCGCGCCGACCGCCAGCCTGAATTTACCCAAATCGACTGCGAGATGGCCTTCGTGGAACAGGATGACATCCTCAATACTTTTGAGGGATTGGTTAAATATCTTTTTAAGGAAGTCAAAGGCATTGATATTGAAAAATTACCCCAGATGACTTTTGCCGAAGCCATGCAAAAGTACGGCAGCGACAAACCCGATATTCGCTTCGGGATGGAGTTTGTAGAGCTGAACGATGTTGCACAAAACAAAGGTTTCAAAGTGTTTGATGACTCAGAACTAATTGCAGGAATCAATGCTGAAGGCTGCGGGAATTATTCGCGCAAGCAACTGGACAAGCTGACTGACTTTGTAAGAAAACCCCAAATCGGGGCAAGGGGTTTGGTTTATGTAAAATGCAATGAGGATGGTTCTTATAAATCGTCAGTTGACAAATTCTTTGATCAGGAAGCGTTGAAAAACTGGGCGGAAAAACTCAATGCCAAAGCCGGTGATTTAATGCTGGTGCTTTCCGGCGAAGCCGACAAGACCCGCAAGCAATTGAATGAATTGCGCCTCGAAATGGGCGAGCGCCTGGGTTTAAGAAACCCGAAAAATTACAAACCCCTCTGGGTGGTCGATTTTCCATTGCTGGAATGGGACGAAGATTCGGGACGTTTCCATGCCATGCACCATCCCTTCACTTCGCCAAAAGCAGAAGACGTCGACCAATTGGAAAACAATCCCGGAAACGTGCGGGCCAATGCCTACGACCTCGTCATCAACGGGGTGGAAATTGGTGGGGGTTCCATCCGGATTCACAACAGGGAACTACAAAAAAAGATGTTCAAACTTTTGGGTTTCTCTGACGAAGAAGCACAGGCCCAGTTTGGCTTTTTGATGAATGCCTTCGAATACGGCGCCCCGCCCCACGGTGGCATTGCCCTGGGTTTCGACCGCCTGGTTGCCCTTTTTGCCGGGCAGGATTCCATCCGCGATTTTATCGCCTTCCCCAAAAACAATTCCGGCCGCGATGTGATGATTGATTCACCTTCGCCCATTGCCGGTGAGCAATTGGATGAGCTGGGGTTGCAAATTGTAAAATAACTGCCCAGGTTTAAGTTAACCATGCAAATTGCGATTTGAATTTGTAATTTGCATGGTTAATTGTTATTTTTGCAAGAAAAAACAATGTACATCCAACGTAAAGTTTCTTCGGAAATAACAAACTACCTGCTTCATTTTCCGGCAGTGGCAATCCTTGGTCCCAGGCAATGTGGTAAATCAACACTTGCAAAGTTTCTGATTCAACATCTCGACGATGCTATTTATCTTGATCTTGAAAAAAGATCGGACCAGGCCCGCCTGACTGATCCTGAAATGTTTTTTAAGCTGAATCATGAAAAACTTATTTGCCTGGATGAAGTACAGAAATTGCCTGAATTGTTCAGTGATTTAAGGAGTACGATTGATGAGCAAAATCGAAATGGCCAGTTTCTGATACTTGGATCAGCCTCACGTGATTTAATTAAGCAAAGTTCTGAAACCCTGGCCGGCAGGATTGTTTATATTTATCTCACACCATTTACCTATCTTGAATTAAAAGAACCAAAAACACCTAAAGACAGCTTATTAACGAAATACCTTGTGCGTGGAGGTTTTCCAAGAAGTTATCTAACCGACAGTGCGGAAATAAGCTTCAAATGGCGTCAGAGTTTTATTGAGACTTTCTTACAGAGGGATTTACCGCAAATGGGGTTTAACATTCCCCCGGAAACGGCACTCCGTTTGTGGAAAATGTGTGCACACAGCCAGGGGCAATTGCTCAACGCCTCAAAATTTGGTGACTCGCTGGGATTTAGCCACACTACAATAAAAAAATACCTGGATGTATTTGTTGGTACTTTTATGTTAAGGTTATTACCACCATTTACTGTGAATACAAAAAAGAGAATGCTTAAGTCGCCGAAGATTTATATTCGTGATACTGGTATATTGCATGCATTGCTCCATATTGAATCGATGAATGAATTGTTGGGACATCCCGTTTTTGGGGCATCCTGGGAAACACTTGTCATTGAAAATGTAATAGGAAAGTACAGGGAGTGGGATGCCGGGTTTTACAGGTCCTCAAATGGTGCAGAAATAGATTTGGTTTTACGAAAAGGACAAAAAACCATTGCAATTGAATGTAAAGCAACAACAGCCCCAAAATTGTCAAGGGGTTTTTATTCAGCAATGGCAGACCTGAATATTGATACAGCTTTCGTGATAGCTCCGGTTGAAACATCTTATCCCATAAATGAGAAAGTTACTGTTGTCCCCTTGAAGGAATTCCTCAAACTGAAGATGTGACAGTTGTGTATCGAATAATGTTATTAGATATTCCCAATCGGAAAATTGATTTTCCCCAAAAACAATTCCGGCCGCGATGTGATGATTGATTCACCTTCGCCCATTGCCGGTGAGCAATTGGATGAGTTAGGATTGAAGGTGGTGAAGTAAGAAATAGTCCTGACGACTTTCAGGTTGATTGTTATATTCATCCAGAATTAAGTCAACAATAATTGTCTTTTTTCAAAACCAACTTGCATTTACCGTGTATATTTAAAATTTAATATTATATTTGCACGGTAAATACAGTTTCATGTATTATATTAGAAATCTTGAAGGGGTAATAATTCATAGCCTGAAAACCAATCCGGTAACTGCAATAATAGGCCCCAGACAATGTGGGAAATCAACACTCGCCAAACATATTATCAGCAGGTTTTCAAGGGAAGTGGTTTATTTGGATCTGGAGCGCCCAACTGATTTGCAAAAACTGGAAAATGCCGAATGGTTTCTCAGCAATCAAAAAGGGAAATTGGTTTGCCTGGATGAGATTCAGCGAAAACCTGATTTATTTCCACTTATCCGTTCCCTTGTTGATGAGTGGGGGGCAAACGGTCATTTTTTAATACTGGGCTCAGCATCGCGTGATTTAATAAAACAGGGCTCAGAAAGTTTAGCAGGAAGAATTTCATACAAACAGCTTACCCCATTTCTGCTTTCAGAATTGGGTGATGATTTTACGGTTGAAACCTATTTGGTCAAAGGAGGTTTTCCGCGAAGTATCCTCAAAATCAATGAAACAGATTCTTTTGAATGGCGACAGGATTTTATAAGCACTTTTCTGGAACGCGATTTATTGTTGTGGTCAGGGTTTTCAACAGATACCATGCGAAAACTATGGCAAATGCTGGCTCATTTAAACGGACAATTAATTAATTATAGCTTGTTGGCCAATGCATTGGGAATAAGTTCACCAACTGCGCGTAACTATGTTGAACTGCTTTCGTCAACCTTTATGGTAAAACTGTTACAGCCATATTTGGTAAATACCGGTAAGCGACTGGTAAAATCTCCAAAAGTGTACATTCATGATGTTGGTATTGCCAATGCATTGTTGGGGATTAATAATTTCATACAACTTTCGGGTCACCCATCTGTCGGTTCAGCCTGGGAAACACTGGTATTGACTAATTTATCGGGATTTTTTCCAAAGTTGAATTTCTATTTTTACAGAACAAATCATGGTGCAGAGATTGATTTTATTATTGAATCGAATGATCAAACAATTGCTGTTGAATGTAAGTCAGCTTTGAAGCCCTCCTTAAGCAGGGGAACTTACACTGCCATTGATGATATCGGACCACTATGTACTTTAATTGTTTCCCCGGTTAAATCCGGATGGCCGTTAAAACCGGGAATTGATGTGGTTAACCTTCAAGAGGCGATCACGAAAATTCAAGCGGTTTTTGGTAGCTGAGAAATTGGGAGGTAGTAGACCTTTTTCCACTGATTTACAACTTACCCATCGCCGGGCAGGATTCCACCCGCGCTTTTCCACGGAGATCTGCATCAAAAAACCAATTCTCCAATTCATCTTATCTTTGCCGCCCCAATATTTACTACATGACGGCAAAAGACATAGAAATCATGGCCCCTGTCGGTTCTTACGAATCGTTGATGGCAGCCATTCAGGGAGGGGCCAACTCTGTTTACTTTGGTATCGGCAAACTGAACATGCGTTCCAATTCTTCCAAAAACTTTACACTGGACGATTTGGTAGAGATTTCCAGCACCTGCCAACAAAACGGCATCCGAACCTACATCACTTTAAACACGGTAATTTACGACCACGAGCTGAATACGATGCGCGAAATTGTGGATGCCGCCAAAGCCAACAACATCACGGCCATTATTGCTTCCGACCAGTCTGTTATTCAATATGCTGCTTCTGTCGGGATGGAAATCCACATGTCCACCCAAACCAACATCACCAATATTGAAGCGGTGAAATATTATGCCCAATTTGCCGATGTGATGGTCACGGCAAGGGAATTGCAAATTGAACAGGTAAAAGCCATTACCACAGCCATCCGCGAGCAAAACATTTGCGGGCCATCCGGTAATCCGGTGCAGATTGAAGTATTTGCCCACGGAGCTTTGTGCATGGCGGTTTCAGGCAAGTGCTACCTCAGTCTCGACAATTTGAATTCGTCGGCCAACCGCGGCGCCTGCCTCCAACAGTGCCGCCGCAAATACACGGTTACTGACAAAGAAACCGGTGAACAACTGGAGATTGACAACGAATACATCATGTCACCCAAAGACCTGAATACAGTTGCCATACTCGACCGCATCCTTGATGCCGGTGTGCGGGTGCTCAAACTGGAAGGACGTGGCCGTTCGCCCGAATACGTCAAAACCATTGCAGCCGTTTACCGCGAGGCAGTGGATGCTTGTTTCGAAGGAAATTACAAGCAGGAAAACATTGACAAATGGAACAAGCGGCTTTCAACTGTGTACAACCGCGGTTACTGGGAAGGCTATTATATGGGCCGCAAGTTCGGCGAGTGGACCGAAGACTACGGCAACCAGGCCACCCAGCGGAAAATGCTGATTGGCAAGGTGACCAATTACTTCAGCAAAATTGGTGTAGCCGAACTGAAGATAGAATCCCACGACCTGAAACCGGGCGAAGAAATTAAGATTATCGGGCCAACCACCGGCGTTTACGAAGATGTGGTGGAAGAATTGCGCCTGGAACTGGAGCCGGTGCCAAAGGCCGTAAAAGGCGATGTGTGTTCCATGCCCGTGAAAAGCCTGGTACGCCGTGGAGACAAACTGTACAAAGTGGTTCCTGCCGACAAAAGCGTGCCCAACCTGGTGCAGCAGTGATCAAATCTCCGGGAGGTATTTTTCAATAAAAGTCAGCAAACCGCAGACACGGGTGCCACTCTTCAGCAGGTAATCTTCCTCGTTTTTTACCAAAACAAAGTTATGTTTTGTGTTCAATGCTTCGATTGCCTGGGTGTTACCCCGCGATAATCGAACATCAGACCCGTATTTAATTTCAACTCCTACATCCGGAATACCGCCTTTGGTAATCACTACATCCAGTTCAGCTCCGTCATGTGTGCGGTAAAAGAAAATTTCGCGGTTCAACGGAAATAACGGAAGCAGTTGCTCCAAAACAAAACCTTCCCATGAAGCACCCATTTTGGGATTCCCCATTAATTCTTCCCGGGTATTTATCCCCAAAAGGAAATGCAAAATCCCTGAATCCCGGATGTAAACCTTTGGTGCTTTCACAAGACGTTTGCGAATATTTGAATAATACGGTTTTACGGTTCGGATCAGGAATGCGTTTTCCAGAAATGAAATATACTTTTTGATGGTGTGTATGCTCAACTCCAGACTTTTTGCCAAATCGGAATACCTGATCAGGTTACCATGTAAATGCGCCAGCATCAACCACAACCTGCGTCCTGTTGTGCTGTCGGCCGGGAAACCCAAATTCGGCAAGTCGCGGTCAAAATAGGTATTGATAAAATTGTTCATCCAGTCGGTCCAGATTTCCGGATGTAAGAAGGGGTCGGGAAATCCCCCGCGAAACCACAGATCCTCAACAGAAAAACCACTTTTCACTTCCTGAATGAGGAAAGGGGAGAGTTCAAAATAGGCAATCCTTCCTGCCAGCGACTCCGAACTGTCACGTATCAAATCGGGCGAAGCAGATCCAAGCAAAAGAAACCTGCCTGGTCGTCGGTTTGCATCAATCAAAGCCCTTAACACAGGAAAAAGCTCTTTTCTCCTTTGCACCTCATCAATGATGATCAAACGGTCTTCAAACTGGGCAAGGTAGGTTTCGGCATCTTCCAATTTTAAGAAATCACTTTGCAACTCCATGTCAAGATACACGGCATTGGGATAAAGTTTCCGGATTTGTTTTGCCAGTGTGGTTTTCCCAACCTGACGGGGTCCGATTATTGCTACGCACGGAAAGCCTTGCAATAAACTTTCGACTTTAATTTGTCCTATTCTGTGTATCATGCTGCAAATATACGAATAAGACTAATATTATGAATTACAGATTCACTATTTTAGTCTTAATAAGTATTTTTTTATACTTTTGGCGTGAAACAATGTATCAAAAAATGATCATCTCCCAAATCGTCGCCGCATCTCTCAACAACGTCATTGGCGTGCACAACGGCCTGCCCTGGAAAATGCCCAACGATACGGCCTATTTTAAAGCCAAAACCCTTAAACACCATATTGTGATGGGCCGGAGGAATTACGAAGCCGAAGGCAAAGCCCTTCCCGACAGGGTGAATATCGTGCTTACGCGAAATAGGGCTTATCAAATAACTGATGGCATCGTTGTTCATCAAATTGAAGATGCTATTGCCATTGCTGAAAAAGCGGGGGAAAAAGAACTCTTCATTGTGGGTGGTGCCAAAATCTACAAACTGGCGATGCCTTTTACCAATCGGATTTACCTGACAAGAATTCACACGGAAGTCGATGGCGATACTTTTTATCCTGAACCAGACTGGGACAAGTGGAAGGAAACCTCAAAAATCCGGCACAAAAAAGACCAGTCCAATCCTTTTGATTATGATTTTCTGGTTTATGAAAGGGAATAAGAGATTCTTTCGCTCTTCAGGATTTGTAATCCTGATGCCAGGGGTATAAAATTTGTAATTCTTTTGGGTGAATTGTAAATCCATTATTTTGCTGTTCGGAATTACAAATCCCGAACAGCACCATTGTTGATCCCCTCACCAACAATACATTTGCTAACTTTGCACATGCTAAAATTCAACCTTCACCAGCACAGCCTGTTTTCGGATGGAAAGGCCGAACCCGAAGCTTTCGCCAGCAAGGCGGTGCAATTGGGTTTAACAACCATTGGATTTTCCGAACATTCACCCTTACCTTTCGACAATTCGTTTTCTTTAAAAGAAGAACGGGTTAACGATTACATCGAAACAATTGATGCGTTAAAAGAAGAATACAAAGGCAGACTGTTCATTTACAGGGCTTTGGAGATGGATTTTATACCGGACATGTCAACTGATTTTTCCTATTGGAAAAACCGTTGCCAAACCGATTACCTCATCGGCTCGGTGCACCTTGTAAAGCCAGAGGGTCACGACGAACTTTGGTTTACCGACGGCCCTGACTTTCGTATTTATGACGAAGGCATCCAAAAGTATTTTGATGGCGATATCAAAAAAGCGGTGAAAACCTTTTACCATCAAACCAACCAAATGATCGAAACTCAGGATTTCGATATTGTAGGCCATGTGGATAAAATCAAAATGCACAACCGGGGCCGCTTCTTTTCTGAAGACGAAAAATGGTATCAAAATCTGATTGACGAAACCCTGGAACTCATCAAACAAAAAGGATTAATTGTTGAAGTGAATACCCGCGGATTGTACAAAAAACGCTCCGACAGCCTTTTCCCGGATGGAAATGCGCTGCAAAAAGTAAAGCAATTAAATATTCCGGTTTTGATTTCTTCCGATGCCCACCAACCCGATGAAATGAATCAGCTTTTTACATACACCCAACAACGCTTACTTGATTTTGGCTTTCGGGAACTGATGTTTTTCGAAAATGGAAAATGGCTTGTACAGGAGCTGAAAACAGATTTATAAACTTTTCCAAAGTTCCAAACTTTGGAAAAGCTTAACTGAAAAATTGTCATTTTTTCCTGTTAAGACCTGTTAAAATCCTGTCAAAATTTGTCCATTCAAATGTCAATATTTCAGTTTAACTGCTTGGCACTTAAGTTGGTTACTGGATACTGAAAAAAGATGTTTAACAAAAATATGGAGGGTTAAGTTATGAAACTGGTAAAAAGAAATGCCGATTTGGGCCTTCCGACTTTATGGGAAGACCTGTTCAACAACGATGTGTTTAATTTCCCGTCGTTTGTTGCAAGAGGGACAACGGTTCCGGCCGTAAACATTTCAGAAACCGACAATGACTATACGGTTGAGATGGCTGTCCCGGGAATGAAAAAAAGTGATTTTAACATCAATCTCGATCACAATTCACTGACCATCTCTTCACAACAACAGGTAGAGAAAGAAGAAAAAGCAAAGAACTTCACCAAGAAAGAGTTCAGTTACCGATCATTTGAGCGGTCGTTTACTTTGCCTGAAACCGTTGATCAGGAAAAGATCTCGGCAAAATACACCGACGGCGTGCTGAAGGTTGTTTTGCCGAAAAAGGAAGAGGCCAAAGCACAACCGGCTAAAATGATCAAGGTTTCTTAATCAAACAAGTTTTAAGTGGGCCGGCCCCCCTTGCGGGCTGGCTCTTTGCTTTCAGGAAAGGAGGTATCGACAATGAAAAAAATATTGTTTCTGCTGACAATTCCTTTATTGGTTGTTTCGTGCAACGCACAGAACACAAAAAGCAATCAGGAAAAAGAACAGGATAAGGCTGCCGTCCAACCGAAAGTGGACGTTCAAGTGAACAAAGTGTACGACGAAAACGGAAACCTGGTTGGTTACGACTCGACTTATGTTTGGTCCTACACCAATGAATACGGTAATACGGTGGATGTGGACATCGACTCTGTTTTGTCACAACTCAGGCCACTGATTGGCATGCAGTATCCCGATTTTTTCAACAACCATTACAATGGTTTTTTAGGGGATTCGTTGTTTTATCAGGATTTTCTGTCACCCGATTATTTCATGAACAGGTGGCAACAACAAATGCACCACATGAACCGGATGATGTACGAAATGGATTCGATAAAACAATTATTCTTACAGGAAGAATACCCGGGTTTGGAAAAACAGGAAAGGTAATTGGTTGAATCATTGAATATATGAGCAGGCTCTTCCATCCCGATTGCTATCGGGACCCGAACGCAGGTAAGTCTTTTTATCTCAGGCCTGGCGGGGTTTTGTGTCTGAAGGTTTATTTGGGGTCGTAAGCCCATTTTAAATAAATGGCTCCCCAGGTAAAGCCACCACCAAAAGCCGCAAGCACCAGGTTGTCGCCTTTTTTAAGTTTGGGCTCCCATTCGTGGAGGCACATCGGGATGGTGCCGTTTGTCGTATTGCCATAGCGTTCAATGTTAATCATAACCTTTTCTTTATCAATGCCCATACGCCGTGCAGTGGCATCAATAATACGGAGGTTGGCCTGGTGGGGGACAAGATAAGCAATGTTATCGCTATTCAGGTTATTTCGCTCCATCATTTCAGCAGAAACATCGGCCATGCCTTTTACGGCAAACTTGAAAACAGATTTTCCTTCCTGCCGGATATAATGCTGTAGTGCATCTACGGTTTCATGTGTCGGGGGCAAAACGGAACCACCGGCTTTCTGGTACAAGTATTTACGACCCGAACCATCTGTATATGTTTTTGAATCTATAATTCCAAAACCTTCGGTATTGGGTTCGAGCAGTACGGCACCTCCCGCATCACCAAACAAAATACAAGTTGTCCGGTCGGTGTAATCAACAATTGCAGACATTTTATCGGCCCCAACAACAATTACTTTTTTGTATTGGCCCGTTTCAATAAATTTTGAAGCGGTAATCAGGGTAAAAAGAAATCCTGAACAGGCGGCATTGATGTCAAAACTCCAGGCATTTTTTATCCCGACTTTGTCGGAAACAATGTTGGCCGATGCCGGGAAAAGCTGGTCGGGCGTTACCGTGGCCATGATCAATAAATCAATTTCATCGGGCGAAGTGCCGGTTTTTTCCAGCAGGCCTTTTACAGCTTCGGCCGCAATGTCAGAAGAGCCGAGCCCCTCCCCTTTTAAAATGTGTCTTTCTTTAATTCCGGTACGGGACATGATCCATTCATCCGAAGTATCGACCATGGTTTCAAGTTCTGCATTCGTTAAAATATACTCGGGCACCCAACCGTGAATGCCGGTTATTGCTGCTGTAATTTTTGACATATTCAAATTATTTGCCTGGTTAAGTTGCAAAACTAATGATTTTTATTTCAGGCTCACCCAATACCCCGCCTCCTGTAATTAACAACCAAAATAAATACAAAAACTCCTGACCACCAAAACAGTCAAGAGTTTGTATATTTTGATGCGCGCACAAATACGTGCGTTTTCATCGCCGCATCAGGTAAAAAAAGCGCCTGCTATTCGGCCTTGGCGTTTTCCACTACCAGCTTTCCTTTGTAGTAAAGGTCGCCATCAACGTAGTAGGCACGATGGTAAACATGGACAGTCCCTGTGGTCGGACAGGTGGCCAGTTGCGGTGAACTCGCTTTGTAATGCGTTCTCCTTTTGTCTCTTCTGGTTTTCGAAATTTTTCGCTTCGGATGTGCCATTTTCTTTTATTGTTTAAATTATTTCCGTTTTAATTTTTTCAATACTTCCCATCTGGGATCTTCTTTTTGCTTTGCATATTGGTTGAGCTGTCCGGTCATCGTTATGTTGCACCCGCTTTCCCCGTTTTCATCATCGGGATGGATATTTTGCAGCGGCAGTATAATACTGATGTACTCAAACAAATACTGATCCAGGGCGATGTTGCTTTCGGAAAAAGGAAGTACAATTACTTCGTCCGATTCTTCCACAAAGGTATCGCCAAACCTGACGATCAGCCTGAACCGGCCTGTTACGGGCTGGTCGAAACGCTCCAGGCAGCGATCGCACGGCAGGTTGATGTTTCCTTCAATCTGAAAGTCAAGATTCATCAACCTTGATTCTTTCAGCAAATCAACATGGGCTTTTAAACTGCCGCTGATGCCTTCAAAATATGCAAAGCTTTCAAAGAACGCTTGTCCAACTTCAAAGTCAAACGAATGGTTTCCCAGGCTTAATCCTTTGAAAGGTATGGTAAAACCGGCTTTCGTCATCTCCTGAAAAATTGGGCGGCAAAAGTAAAACTTATTCTTATGATAAACAAATTATTAAAAGCAATAATCAAGTGGTAGGTTCAAGTGGCAACGGTTACCTGTAAATATTGGGCTACCGTTAAAACTATTTGAGATACAACGGGTTACGTTTCTAACCTAAAAATATTTCACTTTATTTTGTAAGGAATGCTATAATCAAAGGACTAACATCCAACTTGTTTTGCCTGCTTTCGGCAGAAGCAGATGCTTCATCCCAAAACAATAACAAAACCAGGTGATACCTCCACCAGCCAAAGGGTTTACAAAGGGGGTAATTATTTAAAAAATACAATACAAATGAAAAGAAAAATACTTTCCACCCTCTTCGCGATATCTTGTTTGATCTCCTTCGGGCAACTGAACATGACCCAGTTGGGCCAACTGGCTTATAGTAAAAATTTAAATGATATATGGGGTTATGTTGACACTGCCGGAAACGAATATGCGCTGGTTGGTGTTTTCGACGGCCTGTCGGTTGTTGACGTATCAGATCCCGCCTCGCCCGTCGAGGTTCATTTTGAGCAAGGTGTTAATTCTTCATGGAGAGACATCAAAACCTGGGGCAGGTATGCTTACGTTTCCACTGAAGGGGGCGGCGGAATTGTGATAATTGACCTGAGCCCTTTGCCGGGTACTATCACCAGCTCAACTTCTTTTACGGGCTCAGGCTATTCGTTTAGCTCTGTACACAATCTGTACATTGATGAATCAGGGAAGCTGTATATTTTTGGTGCCGATAACGGTGCGGGCGGGGCCATCATTTGCGACCTGACTGCCGACCCGATGAACCCCGTGGAACTGGGAAGGTATGATTTAAATTATTTTCACGACGGGATGGCGCGGGGTGATACCCTTTGGGGTGCCGCACTTTACCAGGGAAAACTTTATGCCGTGGATGTGAGTGATCCGGCAAACCCGGCCGTACTGGGAACCGTGTCCACACCCGACCAGTTTACCCACAATGCCTGGGTTTCCGGTGACGGAGAGACCGTTTTCACGACGGATGAAGAAAGCGGGGCTTTTGTGACGGCTTTCGATGTTACCGACATGCAGAACATTTTTGAAACCGACCGCGTCCAGTCCAATCCGGGTTCGGGTGTTATTCCGCACAATGTACATGTAAACAACAACTTTCTTGTAAGTTCTTATTATGCTGACGGTGTGCTGATCCACGATGCGGCACGGCCGGGAAACCTGATAGAAGTCGGGAATTTTGATACTTCCCCTTCGCATTCAGGTGATGGCTACGACGGTTGCTGGGGTGCTTACCCTTTTCTGCCGTCAGGAAATATTTTGGCTTCCGACATGGAAGAAGGCTTGTATATTCTGGAACCTGACTACCAAAGGGCTTGTTATCTCGAAGGACTTGTTACGGACAGCATCACCGGCCTGAAATTAAAAAATGTCAATATCCGTATCCTTTCTGCCGAAATTTCCACAACAACTGCAATGGATGGAACCTACGCCTTTGGGACAGTGGATTCGGGGATGTACGATATTGAGTTTTCCCATCAGGATTATGCCACGGATACCGTCAGGGATGTAGAACTGGGTAACGGTCAGCTGACAACACTCGACCACATCATGTCGAGTTGGTTTACAGCTATTCAGGACCAAATTAGTCCGGACCAGCCGAGCGCCTATCCCAATCCTTTTAAGACAGGACTTACCGTTGATTACTACCTGAGCGGACCGGTGTCCGGGGGTGCATCCCTTGGGGTTTTTGATGCGACAGGCCGGCTTATTGAAGAATTTCCTCTCCGGTCGGCATCGGGCTCGGTACAAATCGGGAAGAACTATCCAAAAGGTTTTTACCTGATTAAAATAGGGAATGGTTCGGGAATGATAAAGACACTGAAAGTGAACAAGCAATAATTTTTTATCATCAGCAGTCCACCGGTTCATTCTCATCATTTTTTTGTTGTTTTCCCTTTCTGACACTGACTCCCACAGTTGGTTCCCCCCGAAAAATTGCAAATGCCACGCTCGGATTTCCTTATTGTTTTGAAAGCTTAAAAATTGAGTGACAATGTGTAGTCCTTGACAATTAAATTTAATTTTGTTTTCTTTTTCAATTAATCGAAAGCCGATGATGTGGTTTAATAAACTGGTTGCCGCTTTATTGCCGTTGCTGCCAAAAAAACTGGTCTGGTTCTTTTCAAAAAGATATATTGCCGGAAAAACTTTGCAGGAAGCCATTCGAATTTCCAAAAAACTGAATGCGCAGAATTATATGGTAACCATTGATTTGCTGGGGGAGTTCATCACGAAGCTTGAAGAAGCCGAAAAAAATAAGAACAACTACCTGAACATCATCGAAACCATGGAAGCAGAAAATGTGCGCGGAAATTATTCGCTAAAACCCACTATGTTCGGCTTGCTCATCGACAAGGATATCTGCTACCAAAACATCCGGGAAATCGTGAAAAAGGCCGCTTTTCACGACAATTTTGTCCGTATCGACATGGAAGACTCGCAGTGCGTTGACCTGGAAATAGATATGTTCAGGAAGCTGAAGCAGGAATTCCCAAAGAATGTGGGGCTGGTGTTGCAGGCCTATATGCGCAGGACGATGGACGACATCAAAAACATGCTGGACCTGCATTCGGAAGAAATACCCATTAACTTCCGCTTGTGCAAAGGTATTTACGTTGAGCCCGAAAGTATCGCCTATAAAAAGTACGATGAAATAAACAGGCATTTTCTTGAAGACCTGGAATTCATGTTTCAAAAAGGGATTTATCCCGGTATTGCCACCCACGATGTTCCCCTGGTCGAAGGTGCTTACAAACTGATAGAAAAGTACAAGGTTCCTAATGACAAATTTGAATTCCAGATGCTTTACGGCGTTACGCCCCACTTACGGCAACGCATTCTTGACAAAGGTTACAACTTACGTGTGTACATCCCTTTCGGAAAAGACTGGTTTGCCTACTCAACCCGGCGCCTGAAAGAAAACCCCAAAATGGCTCAGGACATTATCAAAGCCATATTTGTCAGGGGGTAAATTAATACAAAAACCACTTGCAAGCATGAACCGACCTAAACCAAGATACTTTGTTTATTTGCCCATTGCTTTCGCCCTCATCCTCATTGCAGGGATGTTGCTTGGCTCGCTGATGAACCAAAAACAGCCTGTTAACAAAGCGCTGTTCCCGCTTGGAAATGCCTCTTACAGCAAAGTTGACGATATCCTGGATTACATCGACCGGAATTACGTGGATACCATAAACAAACCGGAATTGGAAACCGATGCCATCAAAAGCATGCTCGAGGACCTTGATCCGCATTCAGCTTACATCACGGCTGCCGAATTTCATACCGTAAACGACCCTTTGCTGGGCAGTTTCGAGGGTATCGGTATTTCGTTCAGGATAGAAAAAGATACAATTACTGTAATTAACCCCATCCCCGGAGGGCCATCGGAAAAAGTGGGGCTCATGGCTGGCGACCGGATTGTCAGAATTGAAGATACACTCGTGGCAGGCAATGGTATTACCAACAACGACGCCATCAGGAAACTTAAAGGAAAAAAAGGGACGGTTGTTAATGTTTCCATCTTCAGGAGGGGCATCCCAAAATTGATTGACTTTTCCATTACCCGTGACCTCATCCCCACCTTCAGCCTTGATGTGGCGTATATGGTGGACGACGAAATCGGCTACATCAAACTCAATAAATTTTCGGCAACGACATACAATGAATTTGACAAGGCCGTCGGCAAGCTGAAAGAACAAGGGATGCACAAGCTTATCCTCGACCTGCGCGGGAACCCCGGCGGTTTCCTGAATGCTGCCATCAACATAGCCGATGAGTTTTTGCCCGATGGGAAACTTATTGTTTATACAGAAGGGAAAAACCGTCCGAGGAGCTATGCTTACGCAACGAAAAAGGGCCGGTTGCTGGATGAAACCGTTGTTGTTTTGCTGGATGAAGGTTCGGCCTCGGCCAGCGAAATTGTTGCCGGTGCGTTGCAGGACAACGACAGGGGAATCATCATTGGCAGAAGGTCTTTTGGCAAAGGACTTGTACAGGAGCAAATGGAGTTTCCCGATGGCTCGGCATTGCGCTTGACCATCGCTCGCTACCATACACCCACCGGGCGCTGCATTCAAAAACCTTACGCAAAAGAAAACTTTGAAGATTATGAAACCGAAGCCTATCACCGTTACACAAACGGGGAAATGCAGAGTGCGGACAGTATTCATTTTAACGATTCGTTAAAATACACAACACCGGGCGGAAAAACGGTTTACGGCGGTGGTGGTATCATGCCCGATATTTACGTACCTTTACTTACCGACAGCATCCACACTTATTACAATATATTAGCCAACAGGGGGCTTATTTTTCAGTTTGCTTTCGACTACACCGATGCGCGGCGGGAAAGCCTGAGAAGATTTAAAACATTTGAAAGTTTTGATGACGGTTTCAAGATGAATACCAAAGAATATAACGAACTTGTTGCTTACGCCAAAGAAAAGGGAATAGAATCAACTCCCGAAAAAATCAGGGTTTCCGAAGAGAAAATCAAAATCCTGTTTAAGGCTTTTGTGGGAAGAAACGTGCTGGAGGAGAAAGGTTTTTATCCCATTTACCACCAAATTGATACCACCTTTAAACGGGCTGTTTACGAACTCGAAGGCGTTTAAAAAGAAATTTTAGCGGTATTTTATCAAGTGTCTGTTGCTTGCGGATTTAAAAATCAGAAAAAAGGCCGGCCACAAGCAGTGGCCGGCCCAAACAATATTTTAAAACGACTTAGTCAACAACCACTTCCATTTCAATTTTCGCGGTTCCCATTACCTTACTTTTGAAGGCAGGTCTTTCTTTAATTACCGTCATTTCATCAATCAGGTTGGTTGCGCCTGCAAATTTGTCGATGATAAACAAGACGTAACGAATGTCCACATTGATGGTGCGTTGCAGTTCAGGTTCGAAGGCAATATCACCACTCATGGCTTCCCAGTTTCCATCGAAGGCAAGGCCGATGAGTTCACCTTTTCCGTTGATAACGGGGCTTCCGGAGTTGCCACCGGTAATGTCGTGGTTGGTCAGGAAACAAACGGGCATTTTATCGCCCATGCCATATTGGCCAAAGTCTTTGGCCTTGTACAATTCCTTTAATTTTTCAGGAACGATGAACTCCCAGTTGTCCGGGTCCTCTTTCTGCATGATGCCTTCCATCGTTGTAAAGTATTCGTAATGGATGGCATCGGCGGGGAAGTAGTCCTGAACGCTGCCGTAAGTTAAACGCATGGTAAAGTTGGCGTCGGGGTAATAATTTACATCCGGGTTCATCTCTTTCAGCCCGGCAATGTAAAGCCGGTGGCCTTTGTCCAGTTTTTCGTTGGCTTCTTTGGTCTTGCCCATCATGTCGTAATATTTTGCGATAAAAGCAGTAACAGCCATTAAAGCCGGGTCTTTTTCAAGCTTCTTTTTATTGGGTTTTTCAAGAAAGGCTTCCACTTTTGCTTTGTCGCCAAAGATGGATTTGTCGAAAACATAAGCTGTATATTTGTCGTAATCGCCTTTGAACTTCTTGTCCATTTCGATTAGGTAAACCGGTTGCTGGTCAAGGGGTACATTGTCGTGGTACATTTTCATCATTGCGGCAAACAAATTGTAGTCGATGTCCACATTGTAATCTTTAAAGTGCTTTTCCACGCCTTCCATTAAGCGGCCAATTGTCTTCTCCGTTTTTTCATTATCCTTTTCTTCCATGGCTTTGGCAAGCCCTTTGAAACTGTTGGCATAACCGAGGATTTCGGGACCGCGGTAAGCTGCTTCAATAAAATAGGTGCGGGCAAGGGTGTAAGCTTCAAGGGTTTCGTAAGCTTGTTCCATTAAAGGGAGGGCTTCGTCATATTTTGCTTTGGCGGCAGGGCTGCTGTTCAGCCATTCGGTAAAAGCCGCTTCTTCCATTTGTTTTTTCTCTTTCACCTTCAGGCGTTTCAGGCCTTTGGTCTGGCCGATGAAATACTTCCAATAGTTGGCCGTGCGGGCATATTTTGAAGCGTACTGCAGCCTGACTTTGTCGTCGGCGTTCATGCCTTCTTTCATGATGCGCAGTTTTTCTTCACGAATTTTCACGATGGTCATGTTCGACAGGTTGACGGCGAGGTCAACACCGTAGGAAGAAAGGTAGCGTTCGGTTCCGCCCGGGTTGCCCATAATCATGGCAAAATCGCCCTGCTCAACTCCGGCAATGTTTACCGGTAAAAAATGTTTGGGTTTCATGGGAACATTGTCTTCCGAATAAGTGGCCGGCTTGCCTTCGGCATCGGTGTACACCCTGAACAGCGAGAAATCGCCGGTATGACGCGGCCACATCCAGTTGTCGGTGTCGGCGCCGAACTTTCCGATACTTACCGGTGGGGCGCCTACCAGCCGGATGTCTTTAAAAACTTCGTACACATAGAGGTAGTAATCGTTGCCGCCGAAAATGGATTTGGCCACAGCCGAGTATTTTCCGTCTTCGGAAGCCTCATTTTCGATGACCTTCAGGTTTTTCCGGATGGTGTCATTCCGGGCAGCTTCGTCCATGTCGTCAGTAACATTTTTTAAAGCCCTTCCGGTTACATCCGCCATGCTGACCAAAAATTTAACGGTGAGGCCTTCAATCGGAATTTCTTCTTTTTTGTTCGTCGCCCAGAAACCATCGTCTAAATAATTGTTGACTTCTGTACTCACTTTCTGAATTGAACCAAATCCACAGTGGTGGTTGGTGAGCAACAGGCCTTCGGGTGAAATCATCTCCCCGGTGCAGCCGCCGCCAAAAATAACGATGGCGTCTTTCAGGCTTGAATTGTTGATACTGTAAATATCTTCGGCACTTAATTTAAGTCCCATTTTTTGCATTTCTGCAATGTTTTTGTTGATGAGCAAAGGAATCCACATCCCTTCGTCGGCATGCAGGCCTGAGCCGGTTCCGATAATCATCGCGAATAATACGATTACTATTTTTTTCATGTTCATAATAAGTATTGGTTGAATATTGTTGATGTTTAAAATTCTTTGCGTCTTCGCGCCTTCGCGGGCGATTAAACAAATTGCTCCCCTTTTTCCATTTTCACGTCGGCCACAAACTGCCTGATTTGTTGTTCGTCGTCTTTGCGGCAGACCAGCAGGGTGTTGTTTTCTTCCACAACAATATAATCTTCCAGTCCTTGCAAGACCACTAATTTTTTGGCTGCTACGTTTACAATACAGTTTTTTGTATCGTAGGTCATTACATTTTCACCCACGATGGCATTGGCGTTTTCATCTTTTTCGCGGATGGTGTAAAGCGATCCCCAGGTTCCCAGGTCCGACCAGCCAAAGTCCACAGCCAGTACGTACACATTGTTGGCTTTTTCCATCACACCATAGTCGATGGAAATGTTTTTGCAAACGGCATAAGTGTCTTTGATAAAATCACTTTCCGCTAAAGTGTTGTATTTTCCGATGCCTTTGCTGAACAGGCTGTCAATTTCTTCCAGGTGTTTGCTAAAGGCGGCCATGATGTTTTTCAACGACCAGATGAAAATGCCGGAATTCCATAAAAAATCACCGCTTTCCAGAAAGTTTTTGGCAATTTCGAGGTTGGGTTTCTCAGTAAATGTTTTCACTTTCCGCAGCCGGCTGTCCCTGGCATAAATCTTTTCTTCTTTGTATTGGATATAGCCGTAACCGGTGTCAGGACGGCTGGGCTTGATGCCGAGGGTCAACAGCCAGTCATTTTCCGATGCTGCTTTGATGGCGGTTTGAATATCGTTAGTAAATTCTTCTCCCTTTAAAATGATGTGGTCGGAAGGGGCAACCACCACTACTGCTTCGGGGTTTGTTTCGTGAATTTTGTAGTTGGCGTAGGCGATGCAGGGGGCGGTGTTCCGTCGTGAGGGTTCGCACAGCACCTGGTTTTTATCTAATTCGGGAAGCTGATCCAATACAAGGTCTTTGTAAATTTCGTTGGTGACCACATAGACATTTTCGGCGGGGCAAATGTTTTTAAAACGCTCGAATGTCAATTGAATCAGGGTTTTTCCTGTGCCAAGCACGTCGATAAATTGCTTGGGTTTTGCCGTCGTGCTCATGGGCCAGAAACGGGCGCCAACCCCACCGGCCATGATTACGCAGTAGTTGTTTTTTTGGTTTGCCATTGTTTACGTTTTGAAAATGAGGGTGCAAAGATAGTAAACTACTTTATTTTGAAAAGGGTTGAGATGGTACATTTAACATGGGTATATTAACCCTTGGCCGGACACACTATTTTGAATGGTTCTAAACCATAAAAAAACAGATACAAATCCGGCAAAAGTTTCGTATCTTTAGCGGCCTCGCGAATCAGTTTTTTTATCTGATAAGATGGTTCATCACAATATGAAAATGGCACACAAAAATAAAATATCATCGCTCATTAACATTGGTATCCTTCTGCTATTTGTTTTTCAATGTTACCCTTCTCAAGCACAAACAATTTTTAAGGTACCCAAATATCCTTATGAAACATGCATAGCTGATTACGATCAGGATGGAGATAATGATATAATTGTTGGTTGTAACTTTAGCTTTGAAGATGATAGTATTGTTTTATTTGTAAATGATGGTTGGGGAAATTTTGAGAAGCTACAATTTGCCGCAAATGGTGCAGGTTTTATTTATTGTGAGGATTTGGACAATGATGGGTATCCCGATATTATTACTCGGGATGCTGATAGTATCTTTTTTTATAAAAATGACCAAAACAATGGAATTGCCGATGCCTACTTCATTCGGGATGCAGAAGGTAATCCCTTTATTGGAGGTATTGCCGATATCGATTTAGATAGTTATTCAGATATTATCTACTACAATAAAACAAATCCATTTGGATGGGGTGTTCTTTTCAATAACGGTGATTGTAGTTTTACTGATTCGTCATTTGTTGAAAGTAGCGATTCTTGGCTGAGACCAAGCATTGGTCAGTTAAATAATGATAACCAGCCAGACATTCTGGTAACAACACTTGTTCAAACAGATAGTGTTCATGTCCTGTATAATAATTATCCTGACTTTTTAAGAAATAATCTCGCCACCGCTGATTGGGCGGAAGGATATACAACTAAAACAAATAATGATAGTCTAAACGATATAACACTTTATCGGCCACTTTACATTGGCCCAACTTGGATAACTAGCCTCATCAACAAGGGAGATCATTTCCATACTTGCGATACCTTGGAATTTGTTAACGGCACTAGCATCAAAACTGTAAATGACTTTAACCGTGACGGGTATGATGACTTTGCAATGCTTATTTATCAGGCAAACAATCTTCCTGTTGAGGATTCGGTTTATATCTATTTTAATGATGGGTATTGCGGTCTTACACATGAACAAAGCATTTATGTAGGAGATTATTTCTGGCTTGCCACAATTAGTAGTGGTGATTTAAATGGAAACGGCTATCCCGATTTAGTTGTAAGGGGATTCAGCATGCCAACACCTGATTATATCAGGATATTGTGGAATGATGGTACAGGTCATTTCATTGATACCAATTCGGTTTATGTTTTTCAAAATGAAAAACACTTTTCAAATGAAATTCATATTTACCCCAATCCTTCACCAGGAAGTATTTCAATCAATCCCGGTGCAGAAAAGATTACAGCATTGAGAATTGTGGATTTAAAAGGGAGTACATTGGTCCGATGGGAATTTTCTTCTTCTCAAAACAAAATTACCCTTGATTTAAGGATACCAGGCATTAAACCTGGTATTTACATCTGCATTATTGAATTGGAAAATGAAGATTTAGTTTTTAAAAAATTAATTATTAATAAACCAAATTAGCCATGAAAAAGATAATTTACTTCCCCATTCTTCTTATTGTACTTACAGTGGTGCAATTAAGTGTAGCTGCTCAAGTTTCAAAGCAGGATGCTATAGATCTCGTAATGGATTCAATAGCAGCAGACCGTATTGACAGTGTCAATATTTATATGGATACTGTCGTTTTATCAAATGACTATTATGTTATTAGCCCTTATGATTCAATTGATTCGCCTTATTCTAATTACTGGTTATTTTTTATTGATGAGCACCCATTTTACATGTGGGGGCATTTAGGCACCTACGTGTTTATCGATCAATCAAATGGCGATTTCACAACAGTTAATTACAATTTACCTCCTTTATATTTTCAATTTAAGATGGAAGGCATAAATACACCGTTAATGCTTCCTACAACAACTCCGGATTTTATGTCCCCCTACAATGTAACTGCTACACAAGAGAATTTGCATTATTACGCAGTAATCTTCAGTGGATTTGGGGGTAACACAGAATCCGCATTTTGGAACCATTTAAGCCATATGTATTGTGCACTAAAAGAAAAAGGCTTTTCGGACGAAAATATTTATGTTTTGTCCGGTGATGGTACTGCCGGCTCTGACTACTGGCAAAATCCAAGTTTAGATCTTGACAATGATTTAGATGATGACATCATGAGTGTACCATGCTCGGTTGCTGAATTGAATAATGTTTTTCAGCAACTCGAAACTTCATTAACAGAAGATGATTTATTGTTCATTTTTGCAACAACACATGGTGACCAAGGAACAATTGAAGATGATAGTTACCTTATTTTATACCAATATGAAAAGTTATGGGATAATATTTTGGCTGAAATGATTGAAAATATTAACTGCTCACAAATTATAATACCAATCTATGCTTGCAATTCGGGAGGATTTGTTGATGATTTAATGGTTCAGACCAATAAAGCGAAAAGAACAGTTTTCACAACTGTTGGATGGGCAAATGGATATGCAAGAAATATTCCATTTCTTAATACATATGGGATGGATGTATTTCCATATTTCCTGATCACGGCATTCAGAGGGTATCATCCTTTATCAAAATACGTCCCTTGGTCTCAAGGCTATATAATTGGAGAACATCCTGGCAATAATGATTTTCCTCCATTAGTAGAAAACTCCGATTTTGATCCGGATATTACTCTGAGCCAGGGAAACGGGGATGGTGTTATTCAAATAGGCGAAGTTATTTATTATACAAAAGAGTTTGATGGTGGATTTAATAATTTTGGAGTGATAGCATATGATTGCGGGTTTAACGAGGATTTACTTAGCCTGACGGGCATATCAGGAAATGTAGAAACCACCCAAACTCTTGAGGGCAGCTTTATCATCGGCGGCAACCTCAATATCAAAACTGGCAAAACATTAACCGTTGATAACGAAAGCAGCTTGTTTTTGGTGAATGGCAGTATCAGTACTGAAAGCGGTTCAACATTAAATCTGCAAAGTGTAACGCAGGGTGGTGAAACCACGGCAGTACTGGTGCACAATTTTTCCGGTGGTGGCAACATGTCAGTAGTGGGGAACTTATTAACCGGCCCAAAAGTGAAATTCTCTTCTGAAAACGGAACTTCACTTAACATGAGTGTTTTATCAAATGTTACTTTTAGCGATTGTGTATTTGATCGTGTTACACTGAGTGGCGGCACGAATACATTAACCATTAATCAGTCATCAGTCTTTACTAATTCATTGATACAGGGTTCAGGGCACTATATCATAGATAATTCCACATTCATTTCGTCTTCAGTAAACCTTTATCCTGCTGGGCCTTTGGGTTGCTCTGCTAACATTACTAATAGTAGTTTTACAAAACCCCATCCTGATATTGATAAAATAGTAAGCCTGTTTTGGGTAGATGTTTTCGATATTACAGGTAATACTTTTTCAAACTATACCGATCAATACAATAAAGATGAATCTAGCTTATTTCTTGAGTTTTGCGGTGACTACGGCACCAGTAATAATCATGACATTACAGGTAATACATTCAACGTAAGCGACAACCAAACCTATAGTAATACGAATGGAATTACCTTATACTCCAGTGTAGCAAATATCCAGAACAATAATATCCAAAATCAAAGAACCGGTATCGTTTTACACGGGAACAGTCAGACAGAAATCTATGGCAACCAAAATGCAATCCAGGAAAGCCAAACGCAAATTATCAAAAACAATACCCTTTACCAGGTTTATGCTTCGGAATATGCTTTCCCAAACTATTTTAAATATAACGCAGTATATGAAGACACATATTCCAACACTTACATCCTGCACCTTGTTGATATGCAAAGCAATCCTGACAATGTATATGTAAAGTGTAATAACTGGGGCCTTGACACTTATCCTGCTGACAACCTCTATCCAACTAACCATTACCTTTGGGATCCTATCTGGACCTTTAGTGATTGTAACACTGGTCAAACAGCAGCGGCAGCATTGTATGAAACCGGAACAGAACAAGTAGCTGACAGCAACTACAATGCTGCTCAAACAACATTTGAGCAGGTAGTTACTGATTACCCGGAATCGGAAGAAGCCACCAATGCCATGAAAGATTTGTACCTGACAGAACCCCTGATTGACAGCACAGATTTTGCTGAAAGACAGAATTGGTACTTGACAGAACCAGCCATTTTTGGGAATGACCGGCTGAAAAAAATAGGTGAAAACCTGGCCAACAAATGTGATGAGCAGCTTGAAAACTATCCTGACGCCATTGACTGGTACGAAGACGTGATTGATGACCCGCCAACATTACAAGACTCGGTTTTTGCCATTATTGACCTTGAAAATGTTTACCTGCAAATGGGTATTGACACAACTCTTCGCATTGCATACATTGGCAGAATGCCACAATACAAACCTGAATCCATTAAAGCACACCAGCAACACAGGGACGAATTGTTATCCTTGCTGTTAGGTAATGTAAATAAAAAAATTACAGAAGAAAAATTACCGAATGACGGTAATCTCACAAAACCCGGAGAATTATTACAAAATGTTCCCAACCCATTTTCATCTAAAACTTCAATTCATTTCAGGGTAAACACAGAAAATGTTAGTACTGTTGAATTAAAGATTTTTAGTCCGCTTGGGAAAGAAATCAAGCAATATGCTGTCCAAGCTGATGAAATTGATTTAGGAATAGTTGAGATAAATATGGATAATACACCTCAGGGCATTTATTATTATTCCCTTTTTATTAATGGCGCTTTGGTAAGTACCAGAAAAATGATGTTGATTAAATAGCGCTTGGCAATAATATACGACTTAAGGCGAAATATTAAATCATTGGTATTTTGTTTGGGCAAATGCTATTTCAATTCCCTCACCGGAGTCAACGGATGAAAAAGATAAAGCCTGTTGTTTTGCAGGTTCAGGCATTTGTAGCGTGTGCGTTGTTTTTCCCCTTTTTTGAAACGCATACCATTTTGCGTTTGAAAAACAGTATTTGTATTTAAATCTTCAACGCGGATTTCGGTTTTTTCTTTATCGTAGCGGAGCAGTACCCGGCTCAACTCCAACTCGGTGGTACTCGAAGCTTTGGCGTTGACAATGCTTTTTGAAAGCGCCTGTTGAATATCGGACGGGAAAACGTCATTTTTCAAAATCACCAGCATCATTCGCCGGTAGGCTTTTTTCCATTCCGTACCATGCGGTAGAACGGTGGTTTTGTATTCTTCAAAAACCTGCAAATGCGCCAGTTCGTGTACAAAGGTGATGAGAAAAGCGTAGGGATTCAGGTTGTGGTTAACGGTGATGCGGTGGTTGGGTTGGTGGATGGGTGGACGGTAATCGCCGAGCTTGGTTTTGCGGTTGCGCGTAATTTTCAAATGAATTTTGTTTTGCACTATCCACTTGTAAACCTGGTCAACAGCCCCTTCCGGAAGGTATTGCCGGAGTATGGTCTTGTCATCTTCTTTCATTGGCACAAAGATAGTGTTTTACGGGTTTGGTGTTATTCTTAAAGAAGTGTTTTTTCCTTACGGGAATAGATTTTATTGTTAAATTGCCGGATGTATTTTAACTTGTTTTGATGAAGCATCCATTAAGCCGGTGGGTTAACCCGTCGGCTCACACACGAGAATGAGTATATCAAAAATATAAACAGATGAAAAAGAAAGCCCTTTTTTGGATCACCCTGGTATTTACGCTGGCACTTTTTACTGCTTTGAATGTTGTTGATAAACAACTAAAAAATGATGTTGTCCCCAATGGGATTGTTTCATTTCAATTTGCCAAAAGCCTGGATAACGCTGTCAAAATGATAGACTCCTGGGATACTGATGCCAAAATTTTTGCTGCAATCAGCCTCGGGATAGATTACCTTTATTTGGTTGCTTATGGTAGTTTTCTGTCCTTGTCCGTTTTGTTGCTGGCAGCCAGATTACCGGATGGTTTCCTGAAAAAAGCAGCTGGAGCAGTGGTGCTCCTGATCATCCTGGCTGCGCTGTTGGATGGTGTTGAGAATTATGCGTCAATCAGGTTGCTTACCGGAACCCATACCGGGTCAATGGTTTCAGTTGTTTATTTTTGTGCCGGCCTAAAATTTGGTTTGCTGGCGGTTGGGGCCCTTTATCTGTTGGCCGGATTAGCTGTTGCGGGTTTGAAAAAAGCTGGCAAAATATAAGCCCGCTGTTTTGTAGAGAAGGTTTTTGAGTTCTTTTTGATTTTAATATAATATAGAACTCCACATCCCAAGTGCTGCTAATGTTTTTTATGTTTGCCTATTGATGGATGGATGTTGCAGGTTGTGCGGGTTGCAGGTTGCCAATAGCCAGGTGTTTTTCTGAACAACTCCTTTTTGTTGCAAAAAGCTAAACCCGGAACAGTCACAGTTTTTTTTTCTTTTCTTTTTTTTCGCAGGATAGTGGTGTCGCGAAGTATTGCAAGCCGAAACTAAAATCGCCAGCAGAAAAAATACAAGAATAAAAAAATACTTTGGCTTCACAATTTAAGGGGGTTGAATTTGTGTCCGCGCTGCGAAAGTAAATGTTTTTCTTTCAACAAAACCGAAAACCGGGAGACGGAAATTAGTAGTTGGAAGTGGGGTTTTACACGATAAGGGCGGTTCCATCTCCGCATACTTTTGATTCAGCCTGATAATTAATTGGTATTACTACTTTTGCAGGCCAAGCTCAATCCGCCGCCATGCAACAGGAATCCGGGATTACCCAATCGTTTGCCCGCTCAAGGGTATTTTATTACAGCATGCTGGCCTTTTGGTTCGTGCTTAACCTTTTACAGTCACGCTTTACCGAGCTGTTGCACGACGAGGCCTACTACTACTTTTATTCATTGGACCTGGCATGGGGATATTACGACCATCCGCCTGTCATCGCACTCCTGATAAAGTCGGGCACTGCGCTTTTTGACAACGAGCTGGGCGTACGGTTTTTTATCAGTTTGATGTCGGTGGCTACCCTCGCCCTGCTTGTAAAAATGGCAAAAGTCAGGAACTATCTTTTGTTCTTTACGCTTTTGTTTTCTGTTTTCATCATTCATGCCGGGGGGTTCATTGCTGTACCTGACATCCCGCTTATCTTTTTCACGGCGCTGTTTTTGTACTTCTACAAGAATTACATGGAGCGCAACAGTTGGCTTGATGTGCTGTTGGTTTCGCTGGCCATTGCCGGTGCACTTTACAGCAAATACCTGGGATTGCTGGTGGTTGTTTTCACTTTTGTTTCCAACCCGACACTGCTGCGCCGAAAAACTTTCTGGGTCATTGTGCTGCTGTCGGCTTCGGCGATGGTTCCGCATCTTATCTGGCAAGTCAACCACAATTACCCTTCCATTTATTTTCACCTCGTGGAACGGAGCCGCAATTCGTATTTCGGATGGATGAATATCATCAATTATTTGCTGGGACAGGTTGTTTTGCTTAATCCCCTTGTTGCATTTTTCTTCCTGTATTTTGCCTTTAAACTACCGGCCAAAAACCTCTTTACCAGAGCCTTGAAATTCAATGTTTACGGCATTATGTTGTTTGGGTTGTTGCTCACGTTCCTGGGGCCTGTCGAAGCTAACTGGACTGTTGCTGCATACATTCCGGTTATTGTTCTGGCCTATCCTGCCATCGAAAAAAAATCTTCCTGGCATAAAGCGGCCTACATGCTCAGTGCAGTCAGCATCCTCATTATTGTCGTCTTGCGGCTGTACCTGGTGCTGGGTGTCCCGTCGCAAAAATCAGGGCCTGGCCTGCAAAAGGAATTCCATGGCTGGGATGTCTGGGCCGATGAAGTAGAAAAAATTGCCGGCGACAGGCCGGTAGTTTTTGCCAGTTCTTACCAACTGCCTTCCAAGTATGTTTACTATGCAGGGAAAGAGAGCTTTACGTTTAATTATATGCGTTACCGGAAAAACCAGTTTGACCTTGAAAATATAGAAACCAAGCTGATGGACAGGAAGGTTTTGTTCATGAACCCTGATCCGGTAATCATTTTAAACGATGAAATAGTTTACCGGCTTCCACGTGTTGACAGTACCCTGATTATGGGAAGATGGTGGTATTACAGCGCGATAAAGCATTACCGGTCCTACAATTTTCTGCCCCTTAAAATCGGCCTGACCGCAGCGGAATTTCCGGCCGGCTCCGAGATTGAAATCCCGATTGAACTGATGAACCCGTTAAATGAACCCCTTACAATTGAACAGGAGGAAGGTGATTCGTGGTTGACCGTTTCATTCGTAAGGCATGGGACGGTTATTTTGTATGAGGAAGTCGAAGATATTTCAAACCTGACAATTAACAAATCCTACCAAACCGTTTTGCATACCAAAGTACCTGCCGAACCGGGAAAGTACAATTTGTGGGTGTCTATCCGGTCGGGATGGCTTCCTCCCGGCTTAAACAGCAGGTTGTACAAACTGGAGGTTACCGGGGATTAGTATTTTACCATGAACCCCGATTATTTTTTCAGCCTCTAAATGTTCTTTCCGTTCTCTTCGCTTTAAAATCCGCTTAAATACCCGCAATAAATTCCTTAATTTGCAGTTAATAAAGGAACAAAAATAACATCAATGATTAAAAAACAACTTTTAACACTTTTGCTTTTTGCTTTCGGTTTTTCGCAATGGATTTCGGCACAGGGTATTGCCATTGGCGAATGGCGGACCCATCTTCCTTACGACAAAATAATAGACGTGGCAGTTGCCGGAGATATTGTTTTTGCGGCAAGCCCTTACAGTATGTTTACTTACAATACCGGCGACAACAGTATGGTCCGTTTCGACAAAGTAAAAGGGCTCAGCGATGTGGGTATTGTTAAAATCCGCTACAACCCCCAAATTAAATCGCTGCTTGTTGCCTACACAAATACCAACTTAGACATTGTGCACGAGGACGGAAGTATTGTCAATATTTCAGATATTAAAGACAAAGATATACTCGGTAAAAAAACCATCAACAACATCTTGTTTAAAGATGAGCTGGCTTATCTTTCGTGCGGTTTTGGAATTGTAGTCCTCAATATGGAAAAAGAAGAGATTGCCGATACTTATTTCATCGGGCCCAACGGCGATGCCATCGAAATACTGGACATGACTTTCAACGACACTTCTTTCTTTGCGGCCACCGAAAGCGGTATTTATTACGCCGACGTTGACGCACCCCACCTGGCCGATTTTAATCAGTGGCACAAAGACCTGTCAATGCCCCAGCCCGACCTTCTTTACAGCCTGGTAGAAAGCTTTGGCGGGAAAGTTTATTGCAATTATTTTAACGGGGGATGGGACGGCGATACTTTATACGTTTTTGACGGACAGAAGTGGGACTATTTTGAAAAGCAAAACAACAACCGGCATTTTCAGTTGTCATCGAACAAGGATGAATTGTTGTTGGTTAACCGCTCAAGTTTTAAAACTTATAACAGCGAAGGCAAGTTGTTGAAGAATGTCTGGAAAATAGAAGGCGAAGGTTACAGGCCCCTGGCCGTTGACCGTGGAAATACGGATTTCTTCTGGATTGGCGATAACAGTAAAGGCCTTATCAAAAATTGGGGAGGGACAAATGGCGAGTACATTAAGCCCAACGGGCCGGGAACCAAAAATGTTTATGCCCTGGATGCTGCCGGTGGAAATGTCTGGGTCGCCCCGGGCGGACGACAATCCAACTGGTCGAAACTGAATATGCGCGACGGCGTTTTTTCCTTCGTTGACGACTTTTGGACAACACACGACTCAAAAAACGAAGCTGCTTTCGATACCGTTACTGATATGGTGAGCGTGAAAGTGGATCCGGCCAATCCGAATATTGCCTACATCGGAACCTGGAAAGAAGGCGTTTTTAAATTTGTTGACAACGAATTAAACCTTATTTACAACGAATCGAACAGCAGCCTGCAACGATGGGTTGCCGACCCCAGCCTGATGAACATCAGTGGCCTCGATTTCGATAACCAACACAATCTTTGGGTAGCCAATACCGGGGCCTCCGACCTCCTTTCCGTGATGAAAAACAATGGCCAGTGGCGCTCATTCAACCTCGGTGGCTCCCTGAGCGGAACCGACATTGCCGACCTGATGGTGGACAACTACAACCAGAAATGGATAATTAAACGTACTGACGGCTACATCATCGTGTTTAACGACAACAATACCCTCGACGACCCCTCGGATGACCAGGTACGCGTGCTGAACGCTGCAACAGGAAATGGCGCCATTCCCGGAAGCAGGGTACGGGCGTTTGCCACTGACCATGACGGGGAGGTTTGGGTAGGGACTGACAAAGGTATTGCCGTTTTTTATTCCCCCGACCGGATTTTTAGCGGGGAGGGAAATTTCGATGCCCAGCAAATTCTTGTTCCCCGTAACGATGGCTCGGGCCTTGCCGATATTTTGCTCGAAACCGAAACCGTTACGGCCATTACCATCGACGGAGCCAACCAAAAATGGATTGGAACCGACCGGGCAGGCGTTTTCCTTTTGTCGGATGACGGCCTGGTGGAAAAGCATCATTTTACCGCGGAAAACAGCCCCCTGCTGTCCAACAGCATTACCGGAATTGCCATTAAAGACAATGGTGAAGTATTCATCGGAACGGCCAGCGGAATTGTTTCTTTCAGGGGAACAGCAACACCTCCCCCACAGCCCGGAACAGATGTTTATGCTTACCCGAATCCCGTCAGGGAAAACTATGAAGGGCCCATTGCCATTAAAGGCCTGGCCGACAACTCCATTGTAAAAATTACGGATAATTACGGAAACATTGTTTACCAAACAACATCCGAAGGGAGCCAGGCCGTTTGGGACGGTTATAACTTTGACGGGCGCCGGGCTGCAACAGGTGTGTACATGGTTTTTGCTACCACCAACGACGGCTCGGATAAATTGGTGACCAAGATTTTGGTTGTCCGTTAGAATGAAATCCCCGGCACAAGCTGTGTTTTAAAAAACTACCTTTACCCCGTTTTTTCACATCATTGAATATGCGTACCACCGAAAAGCGGGTGTTTTTTATTTTGTCTGTATTGCTTTGGGGCTACCTGTTGCTAAGGGCCTGGCTGGTCCCCATCATTTACGATGAGGTGGCTACTTTTTACCACTACGTTCAGGCAGGAGAGTTTCTTCCCTGGTTTGCCCATTGGGATGCCAACAACCACATCCTCAATTCGGCACTTACTATCTTCAGTTACAAATTGTTCGGCTCCTCGCCCCTGGCCTTGCGTTTGCCCAACCTGCTGATGTCCGTTTTGTTTTTTGTTTTTTGTTTCAAAATTGCCGAAACAATCATCAACAGCTACCTGCGGTGGGTTTTCATTCTTTCGCTTTTGATGGCCCACAGTTTTGTTGATTATTTCTGCCTGAGCCGGGGCTACGGCATGTCGATGGCCTTGCTGTTTGGCAGCATTTGGTATTTGATGCAGTCGATGAAAAATGCCGGCGCAAAAAACTACCTGCTCACCCTGCTTTTTTTGAACCTTGCCGTGCTGGCCAATTTAACGCTGATTATTTCTGCCTTCATCGTGATGGCGCTGCTGTTCCTGAATCTAATCCGCCGCAAAAAAATACTGCTCCCGGCATTCATTACGTTTGTTGCCGGAATGTTACCGGCTGCATTTTTTGTGAAGCTGTTGTTTTTTATGAAAGCAAAGGGCTTGCTGTATTATGGTTCTGCTGCCGGGTTTAAAACGGTAACGCTGTGGTCGCTGGTAAAATATTTTACGGGTTTTGAATCGGGGATAATCGAAAACCTGGTTATTGTTTATTTCGTGACCATAGTTGCCGCACTGGCCTGGCTGGTCAGCCGGTCTAAAGGGGCAAACCCTTTCTGCCGCATTCATTTTGTATTTGGGTTTTTAATGACAGGCAATGTGGCGGCCATTTTCCTGAATGCCTGGCTTTTCGATGTGAACTATCCCGAAGACAGGGCCGGACTTTTTCTTTTTCCCTTTTTTATCGGCAGTGTCATTTTCCTTGCGGATGAAGTAAACATCCCTCACCTGAAAAAAGTCCTTGTAGGCCTGGCTTCCATCCTGTTGTTTTTCCCGCTTCACTTTTTGGCAACAGCCAACCTCTCGCACAATTCACTCGAAAATTTTCGCATCCTGCAGAGGTTTTACGACAAAGTGGCAACTTATCAGGAAGCCGGCGAAATGCGCCTGACCATTGGCGGCTCGCACAACAAAGAGTTGCTGTGGTCCTACCTGAATTTCAGGAACGGGGGAAAGCTCAACCAAATGAGTACCCGAAGCTACCCGGCCATGGACCTCGATTTTCAAATTACCGGCTACCCGGATGACCCGGACTGGTTTATCTTGTACGACTCCATCGACTACGACCCCCAAACACAGTTTTACCTTGTCAAACGAAAACAGCAACTGCCCAAAAAACTGCTTCAGTCAAAAGACGGCATCGTCCACAAAGAAAAACCCAATAGGGAATATTTTTCGCTGCTCGAAGGCAGGGCCGACACCCTCATCGGGAAATCGCTGCTGGTGAGTTTTAATCTGGCTGTGCAAACGGCGAATAAGCCATTCGACAGTTGGGTGGTATTTACGGTGAAAGACAAAAACAAACAAACATTGCGATACGAGCGTGTTCCGTTTAACTGGCTGCGCACCGACTGGAGCAATCCCGAAAACCGCATGACAAATACAATTTACGTGAAAGATTTACCACCCGAGAGCGACAAATACATTTTGTTCGTGTGGAACATCGACAAAGTACCCTACGAAATTCCTGACGGCGAGGCGGCGGTTTTTGTGCTGGACAATTGATTATTCCCCGGCAGCTGTTATCTTCGCAGCATGTTTTACACCACCAGGGGCATCGTTTTTCAATCGTTTAAATATTCCGAATCAAGCATCATTGCCAAAGTATTTACGGAGGAATTCGGCCTGCAATCCTACATGGTGAAAGGGGTGAGGAGCAAGCGCTCCAGATTCAGGCCGGCGCTTTTTCAGCCGCTGACACTGGTCGAACTGGTGGTTTCCCACAAGGAAAACAAAACGATGAACCACCTGAGGGATATTCGGGTGGCTTATGCTTTTCAGAGCATTCCGTTGGAAATGGAAAAACGGTCTGTGCTGTTTTTCCTCAACGAACTGCTGTACCGGTCCATCCGCGAGGAAACCCCCAACAAGCCCTTGTTCGGCTGGCTGTTTGATACCCTCACCTGGTTCGATCTGAACACCACGGGAAATGTTAATTTTCATCTGGTTTTCATGCTGCAGCTGAGCCGCTTCCTGGGGTTTCACCCGAAGAAAACACCCGGAAAAGAGCATTCCGTTTTCGATTTGCAGGAGGGGCGGTTTACCAATGTTGTTCCGCGCCTTCCACAGTACATTACCGGAAACCTGTTGGCAAAGCTTGAAATGCTTCACGAGTCATCTTTTGAAAACAGCCGGTCGTTGGAGCTCAACAACAACGATCGCCGAAAACTAGTCGACATTTTAATTACCTATTACCGCCTCCATCTTCCCGGCTTTGGCGAAATGAAATCGCTGGAAGTGCTGAAAACAATTTTGGCTTAGGTAATTCACGCAACGATAACGGCTGGTCAGGATTTGCAATCCTGACCCAAAAAATCAATGGGTTTTCAATCCAGGATCATCCCAAACACCGATTCAAATTCCTTAAGAAGCAAGTTTTGTACTTCAGCTAACTCAACTGTTTCCCCCAATTCCTTTTGCAAAGAGGTAACCCCCTTGTCGGGAATGCCACAGGGAACAATGTAATTGTAGTAATCGAGATTGGTATTCACATTGAGGGCAAAACCGTGCATGCTTACCATTTGGCTGATGCGTGCGCCGATGGCGCCGATTTTTCTGGTCATTTGCGGTTTGTCAATATCAATCCAGACACCGGTTTCACCAACAGACCTCCCGGCCAAAATGCCAGAATACTTTAGTACACGAATTATGACTTCTTCCAAACCAAAAATATAGTCTTTAATGGAAAGCCCGAAATTTTCCAGGTCGAGGATGGGATAGCCGGTGATTTGTCCGGGTCCGTGAAAAGTAATGTCGCCTCCCCGGTTGATGCGGTAAAATGTGGCACCCTTTTTTTCCAGTTCTGCTTCACTCAGCAACAGGTGGGATTCCTTACCACTTTTCCCCAAAGTGTAAACAGGTGTGTGTTCGCAAAAAAGCAGGTGGTTTGGGGTGGGCTGTTCTTCCTGACCTTCTTTGTTGGCCTGTTTGACGGAGAGTATCTCAGCAAAGTACTTTTCCTGCAAATCCCATGCTTTTTTGTACGGGATGCGGCCGAGCTTTTGAAAACGGACTTTTTTGTTTTTCACTTCTCCACGTGTTTTTCCGCCCGGTAAGACGAGCGCACCAGCGGGCTGCTTTCCACAAAACGAAAGCCCTTGTCGAGGCCGGCCCTGCGGTAGGCTTCAAACTGTTCGGGTGTGATGAACTCTTTCACAGCCAGGTGTTTTTTCGTGGGTTGCAGGTACTGGCCGATGGTCAGCACTTCCACACCCACCGCCCGCAGGTCGTCCATGGTTTCAAGCACTTCTTCCCGGGTTTCGCCCAGTCCGACCATGATGCCTGATTTTGAAACAACATTTGATTTGGCAATGATTTTCAGTGTTTGCAGGCTGGTGTCGTATTTGGCCCGGCTGCGTGCCCAGGGGGTGATTCTGCGGACGGTTTCGAGATTGTGCGAAACCACCTCGGGGCCTGAGTCCGGCACCATATTTATCAATTCCTCCCTGCCGTCGAAATCGGGGATAAGGGTTTCGATGGTGGTGGCGGGATTGAGCTTTTTGATTTGCCTCACCGTTTCGGCCCAGATGCCTGCGCCCAGGTCATCCAGGTCGTCGCGGTCGACAGAAGTCAACACGCAATGTTTCAGTTTCATCAGTTTGACAGATTTTGCCACACGTTCGGGTTCTTTCCAATCGGCAGGCAGCGGGCGTCCGGTTTTTACATTGCAAAAGCCGCAGGCACGGGTACAGATGTCGCCGAGGATCATCAGGGTTGCCGTGCCCCTTCCCCAGCACTCGTGCATGTTGGGGCAGTGACCGCTGGTGCAGATGGTGTGCAACTTGTGTTCCTCCACGATTTTCCGCACCGAGACGTATTCTTTGCCCAAAGGGACTTTTATCTTTAACCAGTCAGGCTTTCTGAGTATTGTTGCTGTTTTCCTGGAATTCATTTATTGGCTGTTGTTGTGGCAAAACTAAGAAAACATTGAGCAACTTCTCAACGGTTTGTAGGGAAGCACAAAATCCGTTTGGAAGTTGGGCTTGTGCAATAGTTTGGAAGGGTTAACCCAAGGATACTTATTTAGAATCAGTTTAAGTCTGTTTTGAATTAATTTTGAAGAGGAAAATATCGGGCCCTGTCCCAATATGACCGAAGCATCAAATTTTAAGAAAAAGCCATGAAAACAAAATTAAAAAACTGCACGAAAGCAACAGGACTGATTACCTTACTTTTAGTGTCGCAAATACTTTTGGGACAAAACCGGAAAATAGCCTTCAGCGATAGTTGGGGGCAGCAGGGGATTTCTCTGGAGAAGCAAAGCATTGAAGGCCTGACTGTCACATTTTCTGTAAACGGTTATTCGCTTATTGAAACCAAAGTGGACAAGCAACAAATGAAAACCATCACCATGCCCGGTGTTTTATTACAGGGACAGGAAGGTGCACCCGACCTGCCGGTTTACAGCCGTTACATTGCCGTACCCCAGGGGGCAACTGTTCGTATCCGCCTCAACAAGTTCCGGACAGAAAAAACTGAAAACATTCTGATTGCCCCGGCTCCGCGCATTCCACTGGACACCGAAACCGGGCCTTTACAGTACCGGAAAAATAATTCCATCTACACCAAGAATGCCTTCTACCCTGAAAAAATGATTCAACTGTCAGGGCCGAAAAAAATAAGGGGGATGGATGTGGTGCTTCTGTCCATCAGCCCTTTTCAATACAACCCGGTAACCAGCGAACTGATCGTAAACCGGGATATTGATTTTGATGTTGTTTTTGAAGGCGGCAATGGCCATTTTGGGGAAGACCGTCTGCGGAGCCGGTGGTGGGAGCCCATCCTGCGCGATGAAATTCTGAACCAGGCCTCCATCCCACCGCTTAACAAAAATACGGTCCGGAGGTCTTCAACCGACGAATGCGAATACATTATCATTACTCCCGATGATGCCGGTTTTCGGGCATGGGCCGACACCATTCGTCAATTCAGAATCAAACAGGGCATCACCACCAACGTGGTTACAACCACCGAAATAGGCGGAAACACAACGGCAGCTATCGAAGCCTACGTTGACAACGCTTACAACAATTGGGAAACCCCGCCGGCCGCCGTGTTGCTCATTGGCGATTTCGGCAGCTCGGGCAATACCATTATTTCTCCCATTTACAACAACTACTGTGCTTCTGACAATATTTACGCTGACGTTGACGGGGATCAATTGCCCGATGTTGTTTTTGCCAGGATGACTGCCCAAGATGAAAACATGGTAGAAAGAATGGTCATGAAGATCATCAATTATGAACGCAACCCACCTACCAACCCTGACTTCTATGATAATCCGGTAACAGCCATGGGCTGGCAAACCGAACGCTGGTTTCAGATGTGTTCGGAAATTATTGCCGGCTACTTTGAAAACGAACATGGCAAAGCCGTTGTCCGCGAAAACGCCATTTACAGCGGAAACAACAGCGGCCCCTGGTCAACAGCCGCCAACACACAAACCATTATTGATGAGTTTGGTGATGACGGGCTTGGTTACATTCCCGACTCGCCGGGTTACCTGAGCGATTGGGGCGGCAACGCCAGCCGTATCAACAACGACATCAACAGTGGCGCTTTTTTGTTGCAGCACCGCGATCACGGCAGCACCACCGGCTGGGGCGAACCGGCTTACAGCAGCAGCGACATCAACGGACTGTACAATACCGACCTCACCTTCGTTTTTTCAATTAACTGCCTTACGGGAAAATACAATATGTCGGGAGAGTGCTTTGCCGAAAAATTCCACCGTTCGGAGTTTGGCGCATTGGGTATCATCGCCGCATCGGAAACATCTTATTCGTTTGTGAACGATACCTACGTCTGGGGGATGTACGACAATATGTGGCCCGATTTTATGCCCGGGTACGGAACCACTCCCAAGTCGCGCGGTGTTTTGCCGGCTTTCGGCAATGCTGCCGGAAAATATTTTCTTGAACAGTCGAGTTGGCCGTCAAACCCCAACAACAAAGAAGTAACCTACCATCTTTTCCATCACCACGGCGGGGCTTTTTCCACCGTATATTTCGAGGTTCCGCAATATTTGACCATTGATCACGACGAAGTACTGTTGAGCGGTCTCGATTTTTTTACCGTAACATCCAACACAGGTTCATTTGTTTGCCTTACTGTAGGTGACGAAATCATTGGTACAGGCATTGGTACTGGTGCACCGCTGGATATTGCCATCCCGCCACAACAGGAAGGAACGGTGATAGACATTGTGATTACCGGGCAGAATTATTTTCGTTATGAAAACCAGGTCGAAGTAATTCCACCCAACGGCCCCTATTGTCTTTACGATGAACACAGTGTGAACGACACCCTCGGAAACGGAAATGGCAAAGTAGAATTTGATGAAGATATATTAATTAGCATGGTGATGAAAAACCTGGGAAGCGATGACGCCATTAATGTGGAAGTTACCCTGTCTTCCGAATCTGACTACGTAAATATTATTGATCCTTCCGAAAACTACGACACCATTAAATCAAAACAGAACGTCAACCGTGATTTTGGCTATAAACTTCACATTAGCGACGGTATTCCTGACCAACACCAATTGCGGTTCGATGTCCAAGCCTGCGACGGCCAGGACTCAACCTGGGACAGTAAATTTTTTATGGTAGTGAATGCCCCGCGTATAACCCCCGAAGAAATAGTTGTGGACGATTCAGAATCTGGCAACAACAACGGGCGCCTGGATCCGGGGGAAACAGCCGACCTGATTGTGAGTGTATCCAACAAAGGACACTGTATTGTACAAAATGTTCTTTGCTCGCTGGTGGCCTGGAACCAGTACATAACCGTAAACTCAGCGGCGCAGCTTGTCCCTTCGATTGGTTTTCTTGGCGCTGCCCATCCGACTTTTAATGTTACCGTTGCCGATGAGGTACCCGAAGCGGTCAGTGCCGAAATGAGGTTCAATGCTTCGGCTGCCGGATATTCGGTTGACAAAGTTTACCATCCGAAAATTGGTATTTTTCTTGAAGACTGGGAAACCGGCGACTTCAGTAAACACAACTGGCAGTTCGGGGGCAACCTTCCCTGGGAGATTTCTGACCAATATCCCTACGAAGGCAATTTCCACGCTACCTCCGGGGAGATTAGCAACAACCAAAGTTCATCCTTTAAAATTACATACAAAGTGATGGGAAACGACAACATAAAATTCTACAGGAAAGTTTCCTCCGAAATTGATGCTGACAAACTCAGCTTTTTTGTCGATGGCAACCTGCGCGGAAGCTGGTCGGGGACAAGCCAGGGCTGGCGGCAGGAAAGTTTCCCTGTGAGCCAGGGACACCATACTTTTGAGTGGGTTTACCGGAAAGATTATTCCGGCGAAGGTGGTGCCGACAAAGCCTGGGTTGATTACATCGAGCTGCCGACAAAACTCGTTACCACATTGTTTGCGGGCCCCGATGACCAGGCATGCAAAGATGCAGGTTTCTTTTGCAAGGGCTCGGCAACCAACTACAACGCCGTTTTCTGGACAAGCTCGGGCGACGGCAGCTTCAGCAACGACAGTATTCTGACACCTTTGTACACACCGGGCACCAGCGATTACGAAAATGACAGTGTAATACTTGGTTTGCATATTGTTGATGTGGAAGGGGATGACTTTGAAGATGAAATGAAACTGACTTTCCGCTACGCACCGGCAACCCCCGAAACACCCAATGGACCCGATTACGTGGACGTTTACAATACAACCGAAACCAATTATACAATTGCCACCGTGCCGGGTGCAACAGGCTTTGTGTGGGAATTGTGGCCCGAAGAAGCCGGATCGGTCATTGCCAATGACACGCTGGCCACCATTTTCTGGAACATGGATTTCCTGGGTGAATCAAGTTTAAAGGTAAGCGCCGTGAACGATTGCGGAATGGGGTTGTTTTCCGATTCGCTCCTTATTTTTGTTGACAATACCGTTGGCACTTTCGCCCCGCACAACGAGGGGCTTGTTGTGATGGTTGCACCCAACCCCAACAAGGGAAACTTCCGCTTTAGCATCAAAACACAAGACAAGTCAGTTGTTCAAATCAAACTGTATAATTCGCTTGGTGTTGAAGTATTGAAACTGGAAAGCCACAATGTTGACAATGGGTTCACATATTTCATCAACAAACCTGAATTGCAATCAGGCGTTTATGTTTTGGTTGTTGAGCAACAGGGGAAACGGTACAGCCGGAAGGTTTTAATTCGGAAATAGGGTTTTTCAGCTTCTCAAACTTCATCCGACCCGAACCTCTCAGTGGTGTAAAACCGCTTTGAAGTCCGGGTTTTTTCTTACTTTCGCCGGGTAATCACCCGAACCTTTAACAGAATGTATTTAAAAGCCCTTTTTACAGCTCTTGTCGTGATGCTTACCCTGAGTTTCACTTCTTTTTCACAATCACAAAACAGCGCAGCTTTTATTGAAGGCGAAGTGCTGGTGCAACTGACCAGCCCTGCCGGACTGGGACAGTTGGAATCGCATTTTGAGCAATACCGGCTTCAACCGGTGCAAACCGTTTCTGCCCGTTTTAATATTTTCCTGCTTCGTTTCGAACCGGCCAAAACAACTCATCAGCAACTTTTGCGGGAATTGCAAAAAGAGCCATCTGTTGTCAATGCACAAAACAACCACTACATTCAACTGCGCAACCTGAATGATACCGTACCCGACGATCCTTTGTTCGATGACCAATGGCCGTTGAAAAATACTGGCCAGGACGGCGGTCTCCCGGATGCGGATATTGATGCCGACGAAGCCTGGGACATTACCACAGGAGGCACAACAGCCTTAGGCGACCAAATAGTTGTGGCTATTATCGACGGGGGTTCCGACCTGAACCATGAAGACCTTATGTTCTGGAAAAATACACATGAAGTCCCAAATAACGGAATCGATGATGATGGAAATGGTTACGTTGATGATTATGACGGATGGAATGCCTACAACCAGACAGGACAGATTCCGCAACACAACCACGGTGTACATGTGGGTGGTATTGCCGGTGCCAGCGGAAACAACGGCATCGGGGTGAGCGGCGTGAACTGGAATGTAAAAATATTGCCTGTTGCCGGGTCTTCAACCTCTGAAGCCATTGTTGTAGAAGCGCTTTCGTACGTGTACACAGTCCGCGAGCGTTATGACCAAACCGGCGGGGAGGAAGGTGCTTTTGTGGTGGCCGATAACTGTTCGTTCGGGGTGGACAAAGGAAACCCGGAGCAATTTCCCATCTGGGAGGCCATGTACGATTCGCTGGGACAACTGGGTATTCTGAGCATGGGCGCTACCGCTAACCGTCCCTGGGATATCGACAGTGTCGGGGATGTGCCCACAGCCTTTTCAACTGATTTCATGGTTTCGGTTACCAACACCACCAAGCTGGACGAGCTTTACCTCTCAGCCGGCTGGGGCGACACCACCATCGACCTGGGCGCACCGGGCACCAATGTAAAATCTCTCAGGGTGAACAATGGTTACGGTAACAGTACCGGGACTTCGATGGCGACCCCCCACGTTACAGGGGCGGCTGCTTTAATCCTGTCGGCGGGCGATTCTGTTTTTATGGTCAATTACAAAAACCAGCCTGCCGAGGGTGCCCTGCTCATCAAAGGGTTCATCCTGGACGGCGTCGACGAAAAGCCTACTCTTCAGGGGAAAACAGTCAGCGGCGGACGGCTCAACCTCTACCAATCCATCAACCTGCTGCTGAATGCACCGGTACTGCAGACAGACACAGATTCGGTTTACATCGTCCTGGGAATTAACGAAACCGGGGAGGAAAATATTTTGCTCACAAATTCAGGTACGGATACATTGAATTATGCTGTTCACATTCCCGACCAGCCTGACTGGATTAGCCTGAGCGACAGTACGGGAACCCTGGCACAAGCGGAGACGGAATTGCTTGTTTTATATTTTGACACCGATGGGCTGGACACCGGCTACTACCATTGCCAGGTAGTGATTACGGGAAACCGGGTTTTCAGTAAAACCATCGAAGTGGAAATGCTTGTGGACACCAATGTCGGTACCCGTGAAATCGTTTTGAATACAAGTCTGGTTCATGTTTACCCGAACCCGTTTACCAACATGGCCACTTTTGAAATTGAAGCCACTAAAAACGGCGAAGCGCTATTGGAAGTTTTCGGGCTGTCAGGGAAAAAGGTTTATACCAAACAACAGTATTTAGCTCCGGGAAACAACCGGCTTTTATGGGATGCCGCCGATGCGGCCAGCGGACTTTTCTTCTACAAAATATCTTTGAATGATCAACTGCTGAAAAGCGGTAAGCTGGTGAAAAAGTAATCGGACGTGGCCAGTTTCTATTGGCTTATAAAGCTGATGACTTCATTTACTTTCTCAATAAGTCCCGCCCCAGTCCCTGGTATCGGGCTGCCCGATAACCCTGTCTTTATCAAGTAATAAACTATCCGGGAAATACACCATCAGGCCTTTAACCTTTTCAAGACTGAATATTTCTATCCATTCTTCACCAAAACATTCTCCGTAAAAAAGTCCAAAAATCAGATAATCACCGGGTGCTAACAATTGTTCATCATTATTTTTGCAGGACGGACCCGCCGGGTTGAAAAAACCTGTCGGGTCAGCGGGCCAGAATCCAGTCAGACGGGTTGAGCAAAACTTTTCCTTTCCAGATTTCGAAATGAAGTTCGGTTTTACCTTTGGTGTTGGTGTGCACGCGGCCCACATTTTCTTTGGTCGTTAAATGGTCGCCTTTTTTCACAAACACTTCATCCAGGTTGGCATAAACTGAAAAATATTCGCCATGCTTTACAATAACGGCCTTGTTGGTTGTGGTGATGGTAACGATGCTGACAACTTCGCCCGAAAAAACAGTGCGCACCCGGCTACCTTTGGAAGTTACAATGTTCAGCCCGTTGTTTTTGGTTTTGACATTTTTTAAAACAGGATGCCTGTGCACGCCAAAAGTTTCGGAAACCATCCCCTTCTCAGTAGGCCAGGGGAGTTTTCCCTTATTGGCCGAAAAAGAGCCCGACAGTAATTTTTCTTCCGGTGTGAGGGCATAAGTGTCATTTTTGGTTTTCGATTTTTTCAATTCCATTTCACGGGCAATAATGTCTTCAATTTTTTTCCTGAGTTTTCGTGCTTCCTTTTCCTTTTGGCGCAAAGCGGCCCGCAGTTGTTTTTCTTTTCCCGACAGCGCCGATTCGACTTTTTTCTTTTGTGCTTCTTCCTGTTCCAGTTTCAGCAACTGGATATTCTGCTTGTCCAGCAGTGCCGTTTTCCCGGCCTTCTGCATTTTCAGTTTTTCAAGGTCCTTTTGTTTTACACCTTCTTTTTCCCTGATAAGGGCGGCCTGCTTGCGGATAAATTCGGCAATTTGGTCAAGGTATCGCAGTCGCTGGTATGCCTGGTTCAGGTCGCTGGCAGAAAACAGAAAAATGAGTTTGTTATAGTCTGATTTGTGCCGAAAAGCAAAAAAGGCCACCCGGGCATATTCTTCTTTCAGGGCAAGCAGTTCTTTGTTCAGGTGGTCAATACCGTCTTCAGTGCTGTTGATATTATGGTCCAGCACAACGAGTTCTTTGCGGAGGGCTGAGATCAGTTCTTCCCGCCGGTTTATTTTTGTGGCGATAAGCCGCAATTCGTAAAGCGTTGTCTGTTTGGTTTTCCGGGTTTCTTCGAGCAGGCGGTTGGTGTATTTTATTTCCGCTTCAATTTTTTTTCTGTCGTTTTCCAACGCTTGCTGTTCCTGGCCAAAAAGAGCTGTCACCATCGCGGAAAGCAAGAAAAACAACACGATTGTTTGCGGATGGCGGAGGCTGGTCATTGTTCAGTAACAGATTTTAATTCATGTAGGGGAAAGCCCCAGTTATTCAGTGACAAAATCAGTTTGTTAATACATGCGCGCGTATTTTTTAGAAATCCTGAACGGAAACTTCAGGGGTTCGTTCAATACCGTTTTCCCGAAATTAATATCAATCGTTATTTTACTTTCGGCAATAATTTCGATTTTGATGACTGAGGGGAACAAGTGGTTACTTACCGGCTGGTATTTTTCGTAAAAGACTTCAAGCTTTTTCGAATCATCGCCGAGTTCTTTGATTTCAATTCGCCGGATTTTAAAGCTTTCGGGGTCGAGCCAGATGTTTTGCACCAGTATTTTGGTATCAATCTCCCCCCTTTTCATGTACTTTCTTATCTTTCTTCTTTCCTGGATGGTGATGCGGTACAGCCCCCCATCAATTGAGGCTTTAAATTTGCCCACATCATATTGGGTGAGGTCGCTGCCAATAATCATGGCCTCGATAATGGAATAGTCGATGGATGTACGGATCAATGTATCGAGCATTTCATATTGTCCGGTGAGGTAGGTTTTGTTCAGCCGGTTGATGAATTTAACAGAATCGTCCGTTAACGAAATCCTGGCCGCTTCAATGCCCAAAGCCGGCGAAAGGGAGATCCAGATCAGGCTGTCTTTCCTGATGCGCAACTGTCCGCGCAAATCCGTTTTATCTTTGTCCTTTTGGTAAGCAATATTGAACCTGGCGTTGAGGTAGTCGAAGTCGAGCTGGTTTTCCAGCATCTGGGCATACAGGTAATCGAAGCCCTGCTCTTTCAGTGGTTTCTTCAGGCTGGAGCGCGTTGTCTTGCAGGAAGAAGCAAACAGCAACAACATGGCAGGGGCAAAAAGAACAAATACAAATTTAACCTTCCTATTCATAAAGTTTTCCGTCTTGTAATTTTTTATCGAGCAGCTCTGAATGGTCAGCCTTTTGCTTTGCCCTCAACCAGAACCCCATTGCTTTTTCGGTTTCGCCCAGGCGGTACAAAATGTCCCCGTAATGTTCCAGCACAACGCCACTGCTTTCGCCACCGTTGTTGTATGCCTTTTTAATCCATTCAAGCGCCTCTTCAAATTTTTGCATCTTGTACAAAACCCAGGCAAAAGTATCGAGGTTGTTTTGGTTGTAAGGGTCGAGTTCGACGGCTTTTGCGGCCATTTTTTCCGCTTTTTCCAACTGTTCCGAACGCAGGGAAAGGTAGTAGGAATAATTGTTCAGCACGACGGCATTTTCGGGGTTCATACTTAACACCTTATCGTAGGCAGCGTAGGAGGCATGGTAGTTTTCGAGTTCGTTGTAGGTATCGCCGAGCGAAGAGTAAAACTGTTCCAGCAGGGCATTGTTGTTAACTACAAAATCTTTTCCCGATTCCAGGAAAGCCTGAGCTTTCACAAAATCTTTAATTTGAAAATTTCCGATTCCTGCAAAGAAATACGGAAGGGGATAAGAGGGGAAATAGTCGATGGCGTCTTCTGCATCTTTGGACAGTTGTGGGTAATCTTCAAGGTAGAGGTCGCAAAACAGCAACTGCTCCCAGAAACCATAATTTCCGGAATCTTCTTTCAGGATGTCCCTGAAAATTGTTCTGGCCGCTTCATATTCCTCATTTTCATAAAGCATGGTGGCGTGGAAGGACTCGCCCATTACCTCATCAGGATGGGTCTTTTTTAAAATACCTGAAAGTTCCAGTGCCTGCTTTTTTTGCCCGTCGGACAACGGCCCCGAATAATAGCTGAACAAGAGGTTGATTTTGGTTTTCAGCAGGAGTTTGTTGTTGGCCATGCCCAGTTTAAGTTCTTCAAATGCTTTTTGTCCGTCTCCTTTCTTTTTGTAGAATTCGGCCAGTGAGATGTGCACAAAAGGATCGTCGGGGTTGAGTTCGACAATCTTTTTGTAAGCCCAAATTGCCTTGTCTTCCATCTTGTTTTTCGTGCAAAACTCTGCAAGCAGGGCATAATATCTCGGGTCGTCCGGATTTTCTTCAATCAGCCGTTCGTATTCAGCAACTGCCTTTTCAGGCTGTCCCAGACGCGAGTAGAGCTGAACCTTTTGTGTGGTGAGCCTTTCGTTCAGTCCGACTTTTTCCTCAATTGCGCCAAATGCCCACACCGCTTTTTCGTAATCCCCCGTAAAATAATAGGCAAAAGCCAATTCCTGCAAAAAGTTGAGGTCGGCAGGATAGTCTTCCACTAATTGTTCATAAACAGCCACATAGTTGTCGTAATTTTCGTTTAATTTGGAAAGTTTGGCATACAATACTTGATACCATTTGTTGCTGCTATCGAGTCCGGCAGCGAGGGAGGCTTCTTCGAGGGCTTCGTCGTTTCGTCCGAGTAATTGCAGCACTTTGGCTTTTTCGTAGTGGCTGGCTGCGTCCTTTGGGTTTATTTCGATGGCTTCATCCAGTAGCTCATTGGCTTTTTCAGGGTTGTTCAATTCCTTTTCGCGCAGGGCCTGCATAAACAGGTCGGCCTGTACGTAATGGTCTTTTTCCGTTAATTCTTTCTTGTGTTCTTTTCTCTTCGAAGCCCTTCGCTGTGCTGTTCCCGAAATGGAAAACCCAAAAAATAAAACAAGAAATAAGATGAATATTTTTTTCATTGAATTTCAATTTAAGCCGTGGTAAATTCCTTTCAGTGCTTGCCTGTATGCCCGAAGCCTCCTGCCCCGCGGCTTGTTTCGTTGAGTGTTTCCACGGCTTCCCATTCTGCACGCTCATGTGCCGAAATAATCATCTGGGCAATGCGTTCGCCATCTTTAATTTCAAAATCGGTATCGGACAGGTTGACCAGGATAACTTTAATTTCGCCCCGGTAATCCGAATCTATCGTCCCCGGGCTGTTCAGTACGGTGAGGCCGTGTTTGGCAGCCAGTCCGCTGCGGGGCCTCACCTGGGCCTCGTAGCCTTGCGGCAGCTCGATAAACAGTCCGGTGGGCAACAGTGCCCGCTGGAGGGGTTTTAAGCGCACAGGGGCCTCCAGATTGGCCCTGAGGTCCATGCCTGCCGAGGAAGGGGTTTCGTATTTCGGCAAATCGTGCTTCGATTTGTTAACGATTTTTACTTTCATTTACTAAATTGTGTAAGGCGTAGGTGCCCAATTGTTTTGAATGGGCAAAAATAGTTAAAATAGGGGGAGAACAAAACCCGGTGGGCGGGCTTGCTGCCGACGGGTTGGGGCGCCGGTAATGGCTGTTTACTGCTTCAAGAACTTGAGAGTTTGAACTCCCTCTTCGCCTGCAATCTTCAGGAAATACATTCCACTGCTGTAATTAGACCCATTGATGGAGAATTCATGAGTTCCTGCAGCCTGTTGACCTTCGAAAACATTTTCTAGTTCTTTACCGTTCATGTCGTAGAGCGCTATCTTGACAACTCCCTTGTTTTTAAGAGTGTATCTAAGAGTGGTGTTAGATGTGAAAGGATTGGGGAAGTTGGTTGCTTCGTAATCTGGAAGGGCGGGAATTTCTGGAGTGCCGACTGGAATTGCATTAAAATCAACTGAAACATCATAAGTGCCGCTCGTCTTTCCTTCAGGAGTTTGCATTGCAACTGCAACATCGTAAACAGTGTCGTTAAGCTGATTCATAGTGATAGTGGTAGGTAAACCATAAACTTGAAGTTCAGGCATGAAACCAGAATCAACAGTTATTTCGTAAATATTAATGACTTCTGCACCAGGATGCGTTTTAGTAGTATCAGGCATGAGGTATTTGACAGTAACATTACCATTGGCTGTTTTAAGAACCATTGTTTCCAGGTCACCCTCATCAACGTCAGGTGGATTAGGCCCTTCAGTGTTTTCAGGTGTTTTGTAACCGGATTTCTTATCGGAATAGTCTTTCATAGAGAAAGATACTGTAGCAGGATTGAATGGATTGTTAATTCCGTCCTCCGAAATCATTTCAAGCGTCGCATTAGTTGCTGCACCAGAACCAGTGTATGGACCGGTTTCATTCATTTGTTCCAGATTCTCCTTGTTCTGCTCCAGATTAGGGTTTACCATAACATCATAGATATTATCTAAAACCATATCTAACGAGTCAGGATTGTTATTCAGATCATAACCATGTAAAGATCTAAAAGGAGTCTGTGCAGAAGTGTCAAGATTCATAATATACTTGTACAGATGATTAGGAAGAATAAAAGAAGTATACATTGGTTGACCCGTAACAGTATCAGTCCAGTTAATTCCTACTTCAATCTCGTACCTATCAACTTTTCTGTCGATTTTACCGCCAACGCCGTGACGTGCGTTAGCTGTGTCTGCAAGCATGTAGTGGACTTTGATTGGTTGCTCACCCATGGTGTCGGGGATTCCTTGGAGTGTTCCGAAGATATTTCCCCACATTCCAGGATCTAAAGCTGCAATATTATCAGAATAATCAACTGCGTGCCAGTAGCCATCTTGAGTTGTGTTAGCTGTGTCGTTGAGATTGATTTGAGTGAGTTGACCAGAATAAATGTTGCCAATTGACGGAGTTTGAATCTGACCCGTGGTCCATTCAGTAGGATTATCGCTGGTTTGAATAACTCCATCATCAGTGGTTTGAGCTTTAGCAGATAGAGCAAGCGAAGCTATGAGAATAGCAGTGATTAGCTTAGCTTTCATGCTTTTCATGGTCTTTCTGAGTGTGTTCATCTGTCAAAAGTAATAAAAATTTAAAACCCACCCTGTCATCCCGAAACCTGTTCGTACGGCTGCGCTTTTTTCGACCCGCCGGGTTGGGAAAACCCGTCGGGTCAGCGGAGAATAAAAGCGGCCCTTCGCTCGAAGAAAAATACTGCTGCCATGTAAATCAGCAGCAGGCCGGTGTTGAGTAACAAGCGAAGCTCCAATTCAATATCAGCAAACAGGGCAGAAAGAAAATAGAGTCCCACCGCAAACAGCGAATAAGCAATTAATTTTTTGAAATTGTAGTTCACGCGGTAAACCCTTCGTCCCCAAACAAACGAAATAAGCATGATGGTAAAGTAACAGGCAAAATTGGCCCAGGCTGATGCCATGAAGCCGTAAGCAGGGATAAAAACAGCATTTATTCCTACGGTAATGGCCACTCCGATCATGGCGATCACCGCACCGTAAATTGTTTTTCCGCTTAATTTGTACCAAACCGATAAGTTGTAGAACACCCCCAAAAACAACTTGGCTGCCAGCACTATGGGAACGATGGCCAGGCCGCCCCAGAATTTTTCGCCGATGAAATATTTGAAAATATCGATGTAAAGCGTGACGCCCAGAAAAATCAGCCAGGTAAAAATCACAAAATAGGTCATCACCCTGCTGTAGGTTTGCCGGGCATCCTGTTTGTCCGATTCGGCAAAAAAGAAAGGCTCGGCGGCATAGCGGAACATCTGGATAAACAGCATCATCAAAATGGCGAGTTTGTAACTGGCGCCGTAAATGCCAATCCGGGCATCGGCGGTTGCGGGCTCGGGCAAAAGATATTTCAGCAGGATTTTATCGGCCACTTCGTTAACTATGGCTGCTATTCCGATAATTAAAACCGGGTAACTGTAATGAAGGATTTTACCGAACAACTCCTTTTCAAAACTTATTTTAAAATTTCGCCATTCGGGCCAAAGGAGAACAAATGCCAACAGGGAAGAAGCTATATTTGAGATAAAAACAAATACAATCAGGCTGTTACCCTTGTAAATGGGAAACTCATGCATTGCCTCTCCGGCCAGTTTTGGGATTACAACCAGAAAAATAAGGTTGAGGGAGATATTAACAACTACCGTTACTATCCGGATAATGGAGAAGCGTTTTGCTTTTTCTTTAAAGCGCAAAAAAGCAAAGGGGATGGCGGTAAAGGCATCGAGCACCACAATCAGCGCCACCAGCAACACACTTATTTTGTTTTCCGGGTAGCCGAGGATGATGACAATTTCATCCAGAAAAACGACCACAAGCAACAGGAAGACGACGGACAAAGCAAACACCACTGAAGAGGCGATGTTGAATACCCTGACCGGCTGTTTGGTGAGGTTGGCATAGCGGAAAAAACCCGTTTCCATGCCAAAGGTAAGGATCACCAGCAACAGCGCCAGGTAAGCGTACAAACTGGTGATCTGTCCGTACTGGCTTTGGTTGAAAACAAAAATGGTGTAAAAGGGAACCAGCAGGTAGTTGAGCAGGCGCGGAACCATGGTGCCCAGTCCGTAAACGAGGGTGTCGCCAGCCAGTTTTTTGATGGGGTTGATGGCCATTGTTGTTACTTATTATCTGTAAATTGATGTTGGGCAACTTTAAACTTCAGTGTAAATACCGAACCTTTTCCTGCTTCCGATTCAAATTCAATCTCCCCTCCCACTCCGTTCATGATGCTTTTTACGATGGCCAGCCCCAAACCGGTTCCGCCTGATTTTGTAGTGAAATATGGTTGAAAAATCAGATTCTTAGTTGCTGCATCTATTCCTTTTCCGTTGTCGGCTATGCGGATGATGTGCCACGACTGTTGTGTTTGCACCGAAATGTCAATTTTTCCGGCAAGCGTCGGGGGGATGGATTGTATGCTGTTTTTGATCAGGTTGTTAAAAACCCTCAAAATATCTTTTCCTTCGGAAGAAGCCCGGGTTTTAAGCGGCTTGTTTTGACTGCTGACAACGATTTTCACAGCACGGTTGTTTTTAAATAATTCCACCGAGGAGTGGATGATGGCGAGCAAATCAACTTCCTCCAGGTTTTGGGTTGTTGATTTTGAGAAATCGGCAAACATTTCGGCCACATTGTTCAGGCTGTCAATTTGCTCAATCAACGAAGCGCTGATACTTTTTATTTTGGCATCAAATTCTGTGTCGTTTTCGCGGTACGCTTTTTCAAGGTACTGCACATTCAGTTTCATCGGGGTAAGGGGGTTTTTAATTTCGTGGGCAATCTGCCGGGCCACTTCCCGCCAGGCACTTTCCCTTTCCGAATGTTTCAACAATTCGGCGCTTTCTTCCAATTTGTCAATCATTCGGTTGTATTCCTCAATCAGTTTCCCGATTTCATCATTTTTACTCCAGTTTAATTTTTCATTTTGTTTGTCAATTCTGATGTTTGCCAGGCTTTTTTGCAGTACCTGCAAGGGCCGGGTCAGTACCTTGGAAAGGATGAGGGCAATAAAAATTCCGAAAATGCCCAATATCACAAACAGGTTCACAAACGTAAACAGCATTTGATAATACGATTGCCTCACTTCGTTTTGCCGGGCAAAATAAGGCAGGTTAATAATTCCGGAAGGTTTATCTTCGTTTAAAATCAAGGGTACGTAAGATGAATAATAGGCCAGTGTTCCGATTTTTTCTTCGGTTAAATAAAACAGTTTATTGTCAACAAAAAGCTCTTCAAATGCCAGGGGGTTGATATTTTCCGACAAAAGGCCTTTCCTGAAAATTTCCGGTCTTGAAGTTGCAATCAACTGGCCCGAAGCATCGTAGAGGTTTATGTCGGAGAAAAACACCATTGAAAATTTTCCCAGCAACTGAAACAGCATTTCTTTGTCGTAATCCTTCAGGCTTATTTCCCCACCCAGCTTATGTTGCAGTTCAATAAGCACAGAATAGGTTTTTTCATTCAGTTGTTCCTGCAAATCTTTCTCATTATTATTTTTTACATAATACATTGTTATTATTGCCAACAACATTATAATCAAAGCGATGCTTCCTGTAAAAATAAATTGCAGGCGGGTTTGAAAACTAAAGCGAAACAGGTTTTCGGGTTTACTGCCAAAAAGAAATAAAACGGCAACAAACAGTACGAAACCAAAAATCAGGAAGAGAATGGAAAAGGTGGATATTCTTTCCGTCAGCAATAAGTCGGGCCGGCTGACCACCAGATAGCTACCTGGTCTGATCTCAGTTTTGTAGTGACGGTATTTTAAAAAAGTGAAGAATGAATTGTCAGCGAAATCGCGGAGAAACCTGAAGTCGGTGTGGTAGGAAAGGTTCCCGAATTTATACACCAGCTTGTCGTTTTTGTAACGGGCAAAGGAATAAGCCGTCAGGTCAACCCCTGAGAATTTTTGGTCAACCAGCAACTCGGGGTATCCCAGTCCCTTGGGGATGATCGAATAGAAAAATTCGATATGGATATGGTGTTGCGTTTCCTGATTGTCTTTATCAAGCAGCCGAATGTCGCCAAGATAATAAATGCTCTCGGGGTCAACATTCAGCAGGAACAATGAAGAATCAAGAATGGGCTGCCCAAAGTCGCTGATCAAAGCCTTAAAATAATCGTTGCAGTTTACCAGTACATTTTCCGGTTGGATTTCCAATTGCTCATCAGTACTGCAAATCGTCAGTTGAAGGTTGTATTTTTTCCAAAACCCGACGAAATATTTTTCTTTCAAATAAGCCAGTAATTCCCCATCCTGGTCTAAACGGTCGTTAAACACAATGTTGCGTACAACTTCGTCCTGTCTGATTTTTTGTTGAACCGTCAGAAAACCGCTCTCCAGCGCCGGTTCATGTGTCTGACTGAGGTAAACAGCGGCGGCTAACTGGTGGTTGTCCCTGATTTCTTTTTCAGCATGGTTTACGATGATTGCTGTTGCCGCAGAAAAAAGTATGAGGAGCAATAAATATTTCTCTGTTGAAAACGTTTTTTTCTCCCTGCCAAAATATAATATTATCATGACAAACAGCATAAAAACAGTGGCAACACTCAACAGGAACCCCATTTCAGGAAACACAAACCGGCTTGCCATAACAAGCAGGAAAGACAGTAAAAAAAAAGAAATTAAAAGACTCCGGTCAGGGACAAGCCGTGGTGCCAGGGTAACAATAACAAAGTAAAGAACGGTAAGCAGCAACACGATGGTCAGCAAGGCCGCAACCCCTTCAAATCCGCTAAACAGCATTGCCAAAAGGGATGAATAAGGCAACTGCCCGACAATATGAAAAATGAGGTAGAAAAGTGTGGCGGAAGAAAGCCAGACAAAAAACAAAGTCGTCAGGCTGTGCCTGGGAAAAAGTTTGCGTTCAGTTTTCTTGCCTGTCAATTTTGTTTTCCGAAAAAGCCTGGCGACAACAAACAGAAGCAGCACTGCATTTAAAACCTGGTCACCGGCAGAAGCAAAGCCAGGGAGACCGGAGGGATTGATCTCAAAAAGAAAACTCTCTTTTAGTACGGCCGGAAAGCCAAAAAAATAATCGAAAAGGCGCAGGATAATAACATCAAGCACAAAGAACGCATAGGTTAGGCAGGATGATTTTATTTGCAGCTTAAGTTTTTCATAAAGGCTTTCAACCCACAATAAAGCCACGAGGTAAATTGCAATGAACAGGCTGAATAACAAGAAAATACTACTCCGGCTCAACAAAATCGGCTGTGGAATACCAAGCCCCAATACTGCATTTCCATTTCTATCCCGAATTTGGTATGGGGCTTGCACCGTATCCAGACTGAGTTGAATGTTTTCATAGTTCGAGAACTGGTTTTGGACAGCATGCGGAAGGTAGGGGTTACGGACGGCATATTCTGATTTAATTTTTTTAAAAAGACAGATTGTATAATCTTTATATATCTGATACTGTGTTAGATACCATCCTGTCCCGGTCAAAACAACAATACCTCCCTCTTGCGTTTCAGCAGTTGCATAATCTGTTGCTATTTCACTATTGTTCCAAAACAACAACGAATCGTTTTTGAAAATCTGTGAAAAAATTCCTTCCTGATTTAAGAATCGTTCAAGGAGTGGCCAGTACGCATTTTGATCTCCATCAAGAATTTTTGTAATCCCTGGCATTTTATCAAGCAATAAAGATTGCTGAAGAAGAAAGTTTTCCTGAAAACGACGGGCAATCTGGTCTTCTGTGTTGTACTTATTGATAGAAATGACAGTCAGGTAAAAGGCCAACGAAAGCACTGTTCCGGTTAGAAATAACTTGTGCGGTTTATGCCTGGCAAAGAATGCCTCTTTACTCATGCGCTCGTCTTTTTTGTATGTATAGAAACTTCAAACAAATATTCAGGTTTTTTGTTTGATAACAAAAATCATGCTGGAATAATTGTTGTTCTTTTTGGCGTTGAAGTTTGACCTGAGCCCGTTAACAAATGCAGGGAAGTAGGGCACTTTCCTCTTCAGGTATTTTTCGCTCAGCAAGCTCACATAATAGGCGTCGAATTTTAAGGGAAAGCTGCCAACTAATTCCATCTCGTGCTTCTTTAGCAATAGCTGTAAAGTACTTTGTGTAAAATGGTACAAATGCCGGGGAACGTCCAACCCGGCCCAAAATGCACCGTATTTTCTTGCATCCGGCGAACCAAGGTTGGGCAGGGCAATAACGATCCGGCCCTCTTTATTTAGCAATTTATTCAATTGCATCATTCGGCCGTTCAAATCGGGCACATGCTCCAACACATGCCACATGCTGATGACATCGAAACTTTCGGGCTCCAGCTTATCCAGTCCGGTTTCATCAATAACATCAAGGTGGTGGCTCTTTTGTGCAAAACTTCGGGCAGACTTATTGGGTTCAATTCCTTTTACCTCCCAGCCTTTATTTTTAAAGTAACTCAACAGTTCACCCGTCCCGCAACCGATATCCAGTAGCTTTTTACCCTGTTTAAAGCTGTTGACAAGCTTAAATTTATTGCGAATATTAGCGTTTCGTAAACGCTTATATATTGCTCCGGTAAAACTAAACGAATCCACGGTATGTGAAAGGTAATCGGGCGAGTTATAGTATGCGTGCAGCTTATTATCCAAAGGTCGCGGGTTGGTAAAAACAAAACTGCAGTGCTTACACTGCACCAGCGAAAACACTTCCTGTGTTAAAAAATAATCCCTGGTTTCCAGAAAAGGCGAAAATTCGTTTTTCCCACAAACCGGACAGTCTTCAATCTTTTTCATTTTTTCTTTTTGTTCCACGTGAAACAATTTCTATCTTCCGGTCAAAACAACAAGGACATTGACATCAGCGGGTGTAACCCCTGTGATTCGCGAGGCCTGGCCAATGGTTTTCGGCCGGATATTACTTAATTTTTCCCTTGCCTCCATCGAAAGCGCCTGCATGGTATTGTAATCAAGGTCACTTTTTAAAGGGATGTTTTCGAGACGGGAAAGTTTGTCTGCCATTTCTCCTTCTTTTGTAATATAGCCTTCGTACTTGACTAAAATTTCCACCTCTTCAAGTACGTCTTTATCAGCAGCAAGTTGTTCAACAAGGCCAGACAACTCTTTTTTCGATTCAATGAGGTGTTGAATACTGAGCTGGGGGCGGAGAAGTAAGGTGGCCATTTTGCTTTTTTGCTTTAATGCCGATGTGTTTTGCTCGGCAAGTTTGTTATTTATTTCCACCGGAGCAATGCTTTCTTTTTCCAGGAAACGAATAATATTTTGTACCTTTTGGTGTTTGTTCAGGGTCAATTCGTAACGTTCCGCAGAGGCTAACCCAAGCTCAAAAGCTTTGGGTGTTAAACGGATGTCGGCGTTGTCTTGCCGCAAAAGGATGCGGTATTCTGCCCGTGAAGTAAACATGCGGTAAGGTTCATCAACGCCTTTAGTAATCAGGTCGTCGATAAGTACACCTATGTAAGATTCGTGACGTTTCAATACAAAGTCCGGTTTATCAGCAATCTTTTGATGGGCATTAATCCCGGCCATCAAGCCTTGGGCGGCAGCTTCCTCGTAACCTGTGGTTCCATTAATTTGTCCGGCAAAATACAATCCCTCAATTCGTTTTGTTTCCAGAGTATAGTTGAGTTGGGTAGGAGGGAAGTAGTCGTATTCAATGGCATAGCCCGGTCTGAAAATCCGGGCATTTTCAAAACCGGCCACCTTCCGTAAGGCCTGCAGTTGGATATTGTCCGGCAAGGAAGAAGAAAAACCATTGACGTAATATTCAACCGTATCCCATCCTTCAGGTTCTACAAAAAGCTGGTGGCGATCACGGTCAGAGAAACGCTCAATCTTGTCTTCAATAGATGGGCAATATCTTGGCCCAACACCCTCAATTCTACCGGCAAACATAGGTGAGTCCTTAAAGCCCATTTTCAAAACATCGTGAACAACAGGCGAGGTATAGGTAATCCAGCAACTACGTTGTTTGCTTAATTTATTTCGTTTTAAAAAGGAAAAATTACCAGGCACATCGTCACCTTTTTGTTCTTCCATTTTGCTGAAGTCGATACTCCGCCCATCGACCCTGACCGGTGTGCCTGTTTTCATCCGGTCGGAAGTAAACCCCAGTGCTACCAATTGTTCAGTTAGTCCGCCGGAGGCAGGGTCTCCCATTCGACCTCCCCCAAATTGTTTTTTTCCAATATGGATTTTACCGTTCAGGAAAGTGCCATTGGTCAGGATAACGGATTTTGCCCTGATTTCCTGCCCCATGGCAGTCCGGACTCCCGCTATGCAATTATTCCTGACAATTAAGCCAGTAACCATGTCCTGCCAAAAATCAAGCTTGGGAATTTGCTCCAACACATTTCGCCAGGCTGCCGAAAACATCATCCTGTCGCTTTGTGCCCTGGGGCTCCACATGGCGGGTCCTTTCGATTTATTCAGCATTCTGAACTGAATCATCGTTTTGTCGGTAATCAGCCCGGAAAAGCCGCCCAGCGCATCAATTTCACGAACAATTTGTCCTTTTGCAATTCCTCCCATGGCCGGGTTGCACGACATTTGTGCAATAGCATTCAAGTTAAACGTAAGCAACAAAACCTTTGAACCGAGGTTTGCTGCGGACGCTGCCGCTTCCGATCCGGCATGGCCGGCACCTACTACAATAACATCGTATTGCTCAAACATTATCAAATTGTTTCACGTGGAACAATTGTTTATTGTCCCAATATTTTTAAGATGTATTGAGAATCCAGGTCCTAAAGGCATAGTTGTTTAGGCAGTAATTCGTGAATCCTGTTTCACCTGTCAAGTCTGCAAAAGTAAATAATAATCCTCTTTCGCCCGCATTTGCAGCTTTTCGCCAGGATTATTGTCATTGTAGCCAAGCAAGTGAAGGATACCGTGAATGATCACCCTTGAAAGTTCGTTTTCGAAATCGCAGTTTAAGGATTTCGCGTTTTCATTTACACGGTCTATGCTAATGAAAATGTCGCCGGATATAACAGAAGGGTTTGCGGAATTTGAAAAGGTAATAATATCAGTAAATGTATCGTGGTGGAGGTATTCTTTATTAATTTCCGTTAAGAAATCGTCGCCGCAAAAAACAAATTGAATGTCGCCGGTTGTTTTTCCCTCCAAACCAATGGCCTTCTTCACCCACTCTTTTCTTCCATCCTGTTCGTTCAAAAGAAAACCATCCTTCAGCACATTAAAGCTGATCATCTTTTTTGTTGACTTTTAATTCCTGGTTGACATTAAAGTATTTTTTTAATTGATTGCGGCGCTGCTCGTAAACCTTGTTGTGCAGGGCACTGATATCAAAACTAAGATGAATGACTTCGTTGTCAGTAACCGTCAGGTCGTCCACCAGTGATTTAATGAGGAACACACTCGTTTTTGCATCAGGTTCTTCAAGTGTATCAATATTCACCTGCAGCTCAAACGCTGATGTAATTTTTTTGTCAACCGGATAAAAACTAAATGTTACTTCCTGATAGTCTGTATTATATTCAATTTTAAATGTTTTTGTTGATTGTTGTTCCAATAAAACGCCGAACAATTCGGTCATTGCCATCAGGATGCTGCCGTAATAAGTGTCGTTGATAAATAGCTGATCACAGACTAAATCTACAATTTGCTCAATTTCCCGAATGGCGCCGGGTTCCAATTGAATTGTAAACGACTGATTATTGTTTACCATTTTCTCGCTCTAATTTGTATAAATATTTGTTTAACAGCGCTCTGTAATAGGGGGACATTTCAATAGGGGATAGTATCAAAATTTCCTGCTGATTCGCTTTTTCATCCTTATACTGCAAAATACTATTTTGGTTACTTCTTTTTACATTTTTCCCGGCTTCCGATTCACGTTCTTTTTTCTTCTCCCGTTCCTGCTCGGCTTTTTCTGATTTTAGCAGCCTGACTTCCAGTTGTTTTTGTCTTTCAAGGGTTTGTTCCGTTATCCTTCTGTTAATGATGTCGTCTTCAATTTTTTGCATTTCTTCAGCTAACTTACTGAAAGATGAACCATTCATCCCGTTGCGCTCAAGTTCGTCGATATATTGTTGCATCCTTCTTCTTATTTCGCCCTGCATGGCAGCCATCCGCGCCAGTTCTTTGCTCTGGGCATTCAGGCCTTCTTTTCCGCCCAGTCCTTTTTTCTTTGCCTTTCCCTGCATTCTCCCGTTCATTTGCTGTTGCATTTGCAGCATCTCTTTCAAGGAAGGGGAAGAGCCCATTCCCGGATTATTGCATTTTCCCTGACCCGGTTTGGAGTTTTGCATTTGCATACTTTGTTTCATCTGGTCAAGCGATTCGGCCAGCATCAGCGCCAAGTTGTTCATCGAAGTCATGGAATATTGTTGTTGACTTTGCGCAGGCCCCTTTTTTCGTTCCTGCATCATGCCGATGGCCGCCTCCATGTATTGGTTTACTTTTCCTGATTCTTTAACAATGTAAGGTTTAATAGTGGCCTGACGTTTGCTGAGTGCGAGTAACGAATCGTGTACAATTTTAAAATCGTCTTTTAAATCTTTGAGTTTCGCTGTTTGCCCGACATATTTCGGGTCGTTTTGTGAAGTTTCCCCGATGTCGGTAAAAAGCTGTTCCTGTTTGAAACTTAAATCTATCAGGTTGTCAAGCATATTTCTGACTTGCTGTGCATCTTCTGCCAGGCGCTCCATTTGGGCACTTTGCATCATCGCACTCAGATCGGAGGCCATTTTATCCATTTTCCCGGCGGCATCCATCTGGTTTCCGGATGCTTTTTTTTGCTTGCCTTTTTGCAGTTTCGATGATGCTTCATCAAGGTCCTTTTTAATGTCCTGCATCCCGGCAGAATCATTTTGAACATTGAAAGGTTGCTCCAGTTCTTTGTTTAGTGTTTCAGCTTCGTCAAGTTTGTCGGCAACTTTATCAAATTCCTTGTTAATCTCCTCTTGTTTTTTTACTGCGGTTTCTTTTCCCAATTTTTTATCTGCTGTTTTCTTTGCCAGAGCTTCCTGCTTTTTGGCAAGCTCTTTCAGTTGGTCAACAGCTTCCTTGAACATTTTCTCAAATTCCATTTCCTTGAAAAGCTCCAGGTTTTGTTCCAGGTTGCTCTTCATTTCTTCATTACGTTTTTTCATTTTCTCAAGGAAATCGGTCAGTTCGTCTTTGTTCATTTTTTCGAGCTGTTTTTCCATTTCCGCCAACTGTTTCTTCATTTCTTCATTCATCAGGTCGGCGAACATTTCCTCCAGTTCTTTCATTTTCTCCAGCATTTCCGGGTCCATCTTCCGTTTCATTTTTTCTTCCAGCTCATTGATTTCTTTATTGAGTTTGTCGAGTTGGCGGATTTGCTCGCGGATGGATTCTTCTTTTTGCAGGAGTTCGGCAATTTTCTGCTTATCTGACCAGCTCAGTTCTTTCTTTTCGAACAGGGAAAACCGTTGTTGTTCCAATTGCCGGTTAACTTCTTCCAGTTCTTTTATTGCTTCCGTGAGGCTGTTTTTTACTTCATCAGATGACTTACTGATATTGTCCTCTATTTCCGAAACATCAGGCATTTTCAGGTAAAAGGTCGGTGATTTTGTGCGTTTGAAGCCATTCACGGCATCGTTATCACGGACTTCAAAATAATAGCTCATGCCTTCACCAGGCTGCAAATCAAAACTGTCGGCCCGAACCGAATATGCAAAATACTGTTGTGCAACATCGGCATCAACCCGGATATTTTTGTACTGAAAGGATGCGGGGCCCATGCTGTCTTTTTGATAGAAAAACCGAAGTGAATGAAAACCGTGATCGTCACTGACCTGCCCGTTAAAATGGATGAAACCGAGCATGGCTTTCTCGTTGAATTCCGCCACCTTGATGCGCGGAAATTCGTCCTTCACTACCTGGACCGAAAACATCAGCGAGTCAATTCCGCTGACAAACTCATTCTCGGGCATCAGGGAATAGAAAAAATTGTTCACGGCCTGTTTAGTAAAAATGAAAACATTGCTCTTTTCGGGTGAAAGCAACTGTTTTTCGTGGCCGGTTCTAAAAATGATATGGCGGGTGTCGCGTGTAAATATTTTCCAGGCGATGGTCGTCCCTTCAGGAACAACCAGGTCGCCCGAGCTTTCGATGGTTTCGTTTTTCTTGTTTAAATAGGGAGGGTAATTCAAGCCGACATTGAAATTAAAAATAACCGGTTTGGGGATAACTTTTAGCCGGTAGTTCTTGCTGCTCAGGTCTTCCGTCTCAAGACGAAAATATACATCAGCTTTCATGTCAACAAAGGTGTAATTAAACATACCGGGCCTGACTTGCTGCATCAGGTATTTGTTGTTCCCGCTCCTGATAAAAACCATGGCCGGGATTTCTTCACCTTCGGCCTTTACCCGAACCGTAAAATTGTCGCGTTGCAGCACTTCCAGCGATTTGTTGGTGAGTGTCAAACTGTAGGGCAGGGGCTTCTCGAAATGAACACCATGTTGTACAATACGTTTAGAGGGCCCGGTAATGAATGCCGGTGAAATAATAAAGATCAAAAGTACGACAAGCACCGGCGGAGCAGCATAGCGCAAATAATGGAAGTTCTTTTTAAAGTCGATGGCTTTTCTGAAAGGGATGGGTTTGAGTTCCGCCGCTTTCTGCCCGATACCCGCAGCGAGCAATTCCATCTCGCCACGCGATATGGCTTGCTGATTCATGTTTTGGAGTTGCAGCGTATTCAGAAGTTTGTCCTTCACCTCAGGGAAATGCGCCCCGATAATTTGCGCTGCTTCCTGTTCCGAAATAGATTTACCAATGCGCAGCAGTTTCAAGGCCGGAAAAAAAATGTAGAAAACCAGCAAGAAAAAAGCCAGGGCAACAAAACTGTAGAAAAGTACAGCCCGCGTAAGGGTGTTGTTCCAGGCGAAGTATTCAAAAATATCTATCAGCAAAAACAAGCTGAGAATGAGGGCAACACTTAAAATAAACCCCCTGATAATTTGATTTTTGTAATACTTCCTGATGAAAGTATCCAGTTTCTTAACAAGTATGTCAAAATCATTGTTCATGGGCAACTAAAAGCCTTACTACTTTGTCTGTTTGGTGAATGCCGGTAATTTATACTTTTGGCAAAGATAAAAATTCAACCCCCTCTTTTGGTCGGGAACCTTAAAAGCATTAAAAATGAAACGTTTTTTAACATTAATTATTCTCTTAAGCGGGCTGATGGCCATCGCCCAGCAAAATGAAAACCTGAACATTGAAGGAAAATGTTCGCACGTTAAACAGTTCAACAAAGATATTCTGGCGGGGATTTACGACTGGCAAAGCAAGTACCTCAACGATTATGACGTAACTTTCTACTGGCTCGACATTGAAATTTCCAATACTTCGACCGCCATTTCCGGCAACACGAGCATTTATGCCGAAAGTGTGGTCGTGCTCGACACTTTTGCTTTTGAACTGATTCCTGAGCAAACCATCGACCAGATTTACGTTGACGGGGTGGAGTACACAACCTGGAGCAGGGATGGCGACAATGTGCTGGTTCCCGTCAGCCCAATTGCCAGCGGCACCTCTTTTATGGCACAAATATACTATCACGGGCAACCACCCAGTGGTGGATTTTTCTCGGGCGTTACAACTGATTACGCAGGTGCCTGGGGCAAAAACGTAAGCTGGACCCTTTCGGAACCCTTCGCTGCCAAAGATTGGTTTCCGGTGAAACAAGACCTCGAAGACAAGGCCGATTCCGTTTGGGTCTTCCTGACTACCGATGCGGCGAATATGGCTACTTCGCAGGGCGTTTTAACCAATACTGTTACCATTGGCGATAAAAAACGTTACGAGTGGAAATCATCCTATCCCATTGATTACTACCTGATCTCGTTTGCCGTTTCCGAATACCAGCAGTACGACCTTTATGCCCACCCCGATGAAATGGAGGGCGATTCCATCCTGATCGAAAACTACGTTTACGACAGTCCCGGCTGCCTTGAAAATTACAAAAACAGCATTGACGAAACCCCGGCCATGGTGGAACTGTTTTCGGACCTCTACATTCTTTATCCTTTTTGGGAAGAAAAGTACGGGCAAACGCTGGTTGAACTGGGCGGCGGCATGGAACACCAGACCAACACCACCCTGGGCGGTTTCTGGTTCGGACTGGTTGCCCACGAACTGGGGCACATGTGGTTCGGCGACAACGTGACCTGTGCCACCTGGAGCGACATCTGGATCAACGAAGGCTTTGCCACCTACTCGAATTACCTGGCCGAAGAGTTTATCCACAGTTCGGAAAGTGCCGAAGGCTTCATCGTCGGTAAGCAAAACAGTGCCATGTCGCAGCCCGGCGGTAGCGTGTTCATCCCCGAAGATGAAATTTATCCCGGCAACGAGTGGCGCATCTTCGACGGAAGGTTATCCTACAACAAGGGAGCAGCCATCATCCACACCCTGCGCCACGAAATTCAGGACGACGATCTTTTTTTCCAGGTGATGGAAACCTTTCAAACCGATTTTACCGACAGTACGGCCACCGGCGAGGACTTTAAAAATACAGCCGAAGCGGTTACCGGCATGGACCTGGATTACTTTTTCGACCAGTGGTATTATGGCGAAGGTTATCCGGTTTACGATTTATCCTATTACATGATTGGGGGGAACTTTCACCTGGTTTCTACCCAAACTACTTCGGCTTCTTCCACACCCTTTTTTCAGATGTTGATGGATTACCAATTGAAATTTTCCGACGGAACAGACACCATTGTTCGCTTTGAACAAACCGACAACCTGAACCATTTCAGCGTTTATACCGGAAAAGAAGTGGTGGACGTAAACGTTGACCCCGACAACTGGACAATGGAAGATGTGGAAAGCCTGACGGTCGTAATCGACGAGCTGAGTTCGCCGGTTTATTTCAGCATCGGGCCCAATCCCGCGGTGAACACCCTGAACGTCTTTTTCCCATCGGCACAAAGTGCAATGCGCGAAATCCGCTTGCTCGACCTCACGGGAAAAGAACTCCTGTTTACCCGCAGTGCCGCCAAACAGCTTAGGCTGGACGTTTCGGAGCTTCCCAAAGGGGTTTACCTGGTCAGGGTGGCCAACGGCAAGCAAAGCCGTGTAAGGCGTTTTGTTAAATAGCGCCACCTCCCGCCACTCCCGTTCAAAAAACCGGGATCCGGTTTGCAGCCCGGATTTGTGAAAACATAATATTTTTGGATTTGATTCCCGTATTATTATAATTATTTTGGATTTGAATCCTGTAATATTAAAATATTGAAAAATTCGAAGGCCTGTCCCCATCATGAATTCAAGCTGGTGAACAACGACAATTATGCTGACTTTTTAACTTAAAGGAAGTATTTGTTTGCTGGTTTAATCTTAAAATCCCAATAACCGCCCTCCTTCCTTTTTGCCTATTTTTGCCACCCAAATAATCAAGAGATGAATCAGGAAAATATCAGGGTGCGCTTTGCCCCCAGCCCAACCGGGCCACTGCATATTGGCGGGGTGCGTACGGCGCTGTACAATTATCTTTTTGCCAAAAAGAACAAGGGTAAATTCCTTTTGCGGATTGAAGACACCGACCAGACCCGTTTTGTGCCGGGTGCCGAAGAATACATCCTGGAGGCCTTTAAATGGTGCGGAATTGAATTTGATGAAGGAATCGGGAAGGGAGGCCCATTCGCCCCTTATAAGCAGTCAGAACGCTCCGAAATCTACAAACAGTTTGTAGACCAATTGCTGGAATCGGGTGATGCGTATTTTGCCTTTGATACACCGGAAGAACTATCTGCCATCCGAAAGCAGTTTGAAAGCGAAAAGAAGACGTTTACTTACAATGCTACTGAACGCAACAAACTGAAAAATTCACTTTCGCTCAGCAAGGCGGAAACAGCAGAGTTACTCGAAAATAACGCCCCTTACGTTATCCGCTTTAAAATGCCCGAAAACAAAGTGGTGGTGATGAACGACCTCATCCGGGGCAGGGTAGAAGTGAACACCCGGGTGCTCGACGACAAGGTGCTTTTTAAATCTGACGGCCTGCCCACCTACCATTTGGCCAATGTGGTTGACGACCACCTGATGGAGATCAGCCACGTCATCCGCGGCGAGGAGTGGCTGCCCTCGCTGCCATTGCACGTTTTGCTTTACGAAGCGCTGGGCTTCGAAAAGCCCGAATTTGCCCACCTCCCCCTTTTGCTCAAACCCGACGGAAACGGCAAACTCAGCAAGCGCGACGGCGACCGGCTGGGGTTCCCTGTTTTTCCACTTGAATGGACTGATCCGAAAACCGGTGCTGTTTCCAGTGGCTATCGCGAAGACGGTTACTTCCCCGAAGCCTTCATCAATATGCTGGCCTTACTGGGCTGGAACCCGGGGGATGAAAGGGAACTATTTACATTGGACGAACTGGCCGAATCCTTCACGCTTGAGCGGGTTGGAAAATCAGGTTCCAAATTCGATGCAGAAAAGGCCAAATGGTTCAACCATCAGTATTTGATCCAAAAAAGTAATGAAGAACTGGCCACACTATTTCTTCCCGTTCTTGAACAAGAAGGTGTAGAAACTGATTTTTCGAAAGTAGTGCAGGTTGTTGGCCTGATCAAAGAACGCGCCCATTTTGTTTCCGAGTTTTGGGAACAATCAGCTTTCTTTTTCAAAGCCCCCGAAACCTATGATGCCAAAGCCGTGAAGAAACGCTGGAAAGCACAATCCTACGACCAAATGGCCGAACTGAAAGAAATTCTTTCTGGTATTGACGTTTTCACTTCAGAAAATACAGAAACCATCACCAAAGCCTGGATTGAGAAGAAAGAATACGGCATGGGCGCCATCATGAATGCTTTCCGTTTGCTCATCGTCGGCGCACCAAAAGGCCCGCATTTGTTCGATATTATTGCTATTATCGGGAAGCAGGAAACCCTCGAAAGGCTGGAACGCGGATTGAACAAGCTGGGAAAGAAAGAATCATAGTCTCCATTTGTAATGGGGGTTTTGCTACTTAATCTCCATTTAAAATGGCAATTATTTAAATATCTTTGCATTTGAAATGGAGATTGCTTACTTTTGCCACATAAAAGTAAGTAAATGATAAGCAGGAATGTTCTTCTTGATGTAATTGCAGATCAGTCTCAGTTAAAATGGAGCAACAGTTTTATTCCCCGATCTCCGGGATTCATCAAAGCTGGCAAGGAGATTGTCATTTTGTCGGGAATAAGGCGTTGCGGCAAATCAACACTTTTACACGAACTCAGGCAGCATAACGATGAAAGCGATTACTACCTGAATTTCGATGATGAAAGACTGATTAATTTCAGTGTTGATGATTTCCAATCGCTTTATGAACTATTTATCGAACTTTACGGGCTTCAGCATACATTTTATTTTGACGAAATACAAAATATTCCAAATTGGGAACGATTTGTCAGAAGGCTGTATGATTATGATAATAAAATTTATGTCACGGGGTCTAATGCCAGTATGCTCAGCCGTGAGCTAGGAACACATCTTACCGGCAGGTTCATCAAAAAAGAGTTGTATCCGTTTTCTTTTGCAGAGTTTATCACCTTTACTGATCGTAAAATAGATTATTCGCATTTACTGTCATCAGAAATCAAGGCCTCGCTTAAATCCAGTTTTGTAAAATACTTTAATACCGGAGGTTTCCCTGAATATATTCATCACCAAAACAATGAGTATCTCCAATCTCTTTACCAAAGTATTTTTTACAGGGATGTGATGGTTCGCAATAAGATAACAAATGAGCGTGAATTTTTAGAATTGATCTATTTTTTATCCTCCAATATTGGTAAACCGTTTTCACATAGCAGTCTTGCAAAAGCAGTGAACATACAGAGCCCGACAACCATCAGGCAGTATATTTCTTATTTGGAAGACACCTATTTGTTTTTCAGTATCAATCGTTTTAATTACTCTTTAAAAAAGCAGGTTTACAGCCAGAAAAAAGGCTATTTCATCGATCATGTGCTGGCCCGACAAATTGGCTTTCGTTTTTCAGAGGACAAAGGGCGGGCATTGGAAAATCTTATTTTTATTGAACTTAAACGTCGGGCTTATGAAATATACTATCATTCACAAAAACACGAATGTGATTTTGTCGCCAGAAAAAATGGTAAAATTGTGCTTCTTGTACAGGTAGCGGTTTCGATGATGGACAATCAAACAAGAAACAGGGAGCTGAATGGTCTTGTCGAAGCAATGGAGGTTTATGGATTAGACAAAGGGCTTATTATTACTGAGATGGAGGAAGAAATAATAACAATTGATAACAAGGAAATTACGGTTGTCCCGGCCTGGAAATGGCTATTAAAATTAAACTAATGTCAACAATCTCAATCGAAGGAATGGAGTTTTTTGCCTACCACGGCTGCTTTAAGGAAGAGCAGGTGATCGGCACCAAATTCAATATAGACCTGTTTATGGAAGTGGACACCGCTACTGCCGAGCAAAGCGACCGGCTGGAAGATACGGTGAATTACCAGGCTGTTTACCGGTTGGTGAAACAGGAAATGGACAGTAAATCCCACCTGCTGGAACATGTTGGCAGAAGGGTACTTGAAAGCATCAGGGGCGCCTTTCCGCAGATAGAAAAAGCCAAAATCAAAATCAGAAAACTCAATCCGCCCCTTGGCGGAAAAATGGATTTCGTAAGCTTAGAACTGGAATTGTGATGAAACTCAATCTGACAGAAAAAGAAAGCTGTCCCCGCTGCGGGGCAAAGTTCGATTGCAGCAAATCGGGAAAATGCTGGTGCTTTGAGGTGGATGTGCCACCATCGGTGCTTGAAAAGATTGATGCTGAGTATAGCTCCTGCCTTTGCCCTGATTGCCTTGAAGTACGATCATCATCCTGATGCGGATCAACCCCGGGATAAAAAGACAGGGGCTTTGCCAACCGTTTTTCTTATTTTTACAACAGCATTCTATTTGCTTGCCGTACAGCTCATGCAACGAATGATTCAAATACTTTGTCGTCTATTGTACGACACACTAAATCAATCGTTATGAAAAAGTTCTTTAGACTTTGTACTTATTGTTTTTTCATCTTTTTCTCTATTTATTCTTCCCCTGCAGTATGCCACTCCCAAACTCTTTCCGTTAATAACCCCGCCTGGTTGCAGGGCACAGTAACCGACTTCAACAATGGCAGCCCAATCGCCAATGTTACGGTAACGGCCATGGCTGCCGATACTTTTTTTACCGAAACAGCGGCAAATGGCACTTACAGCCTCACGGTTGACGAAGACACTTACGATGTGTCTTTCGAACTGATTGGCCTCAAAACAGTGATTGTTTCCGACACCTTTGCCGCTGCTGGTTTACTGACAGAAGTAAGTGTTTCACTCTGCGATGAACCTTATCCGGTTCCCTGGGTTTTTGCTGATCCTAATCAAGCCGATACAGAAATATTGATTACATGGGGTGCTCCTGAAGGTCCCTATGAAGTAATTTACGAAGACGGCACAGCCGAAGACTTTTTTATGTGGGCGCAAACAGGAGCCGCTTCGGCTGTCCGCTTTACACCCAACGGCTATCCGGCAACGGTTGAAGGCGGCCGCGTTTTTGTGGGCGATGGCAGTTTTCCTTCCGGAGCCGATTTTCTGGGGGAAGATTTTTCCATCGGTGTACTGGATGACGACGGGCCCGACGGTTTGCCCGGAACGGTTCTGGATTCCATTACCGTTACCGTTGACAATTACTACTGGGTGGAGTTTGAGGGCCTGAACACTGTGATCGACTCCGGCGATTTCTACCTCGTGATGTGGCAACTGGAAACACCTCCACAGGCAGCGCCCATTGGTATCGACAATGATTTTCCAAAAGCATACCGTTCGTACCTTGCCCCGGATGGCAGCACCTGGTCAAGCTCTCCTTACCAGGATTTCATGTTGCGGGCCACCGTCAGCAGCAAGAATCAAAACACTTCTTTTGTTAAATACGATGTCTCATGGATTGATGGTTTTGACCCGGATGCCGGGGAAGGACCTGAAGACGGGATTCTGCATCATAGAGCGTACCCAGGACTACCTGTATTTAATGAATGGAATTGGGGGCCACAACCCCCGGGTTTTTACGCCTGGGCTGTGCGGGCACTTTATGCGTGTGACACCTCCGTGTGGACTTACTCCAACGTGGTTGCCCACCTGCTGGACAATGAAGTGCGCATTCGCATTGACCTTTCCAACGACAGCACACCGGAAAATGTGAACGTTTTAATGGTGGGTAACAACTACCCCTATCAGGAGTTTCAGGAAGTGGCCACTGTTTTGCCCGGCGACAGCCTGGCCGAGATGTTTGTTGACAGTGCCATCGACGGCCTCTACGACCTGCATGTTTCCAAAGCCGGATTTGAGGATTACGTGATTGAGGATGTGGAGATTTTAACCGACAGTGTGGTACCGGCCGAATTGCAGGAACTCACTTACCCTGTCCGGAATCTTTTTGTTGATTCACTGACTTCTGTGGCAACATGGGATGTGCCGCTGATCACTCAATTGGCGCTGGAAGATTTTGAGGAAGAAACGTTTCCGCCAGAGGGGTGGGCGATTGACGAGGGAACAGGCGGCATGTCCTGGACACGTGAAAATGACGGATGGGGGGAATTTTTCCAACCACCGCCCGGTGACGGCTTTTACGCATTTATTACTTCGACAGTCGGTCCCACTGCTACAGACGTGTATTTGATCACCCCGGAACTGGACCTCCGTCAAAGCCAGGATTTTACTTTGAATTTTGACCATTACTTCACCGGATTGCACAACACTGATGCATCAATAAAATACAGTACCGACAGTTGTTTAAGCTGGACTGTTTTAGAAGATATTTCTGCTGTGGAAGAATATGCCTGGGAATCAATCAAGATAGATTTGTCCTCTATTTCCGGAAAAGACAGCATTGACAGGGTTTGGTTGGCTTTTTATGTCACCGATCATTCTTCAACAGGCTCAGGCTGGGCGGTTGACAATGTTTCGGTTACCGCCGGACAGGCAGCACCCACCGGATACTATGTGTATTTAGACGGTGCGCTTGTGGACGAAACCACAGCAGACGATACCTCCTTCTTTTTCCCCGATTTGATTTACGGGCAAACCTATACCGCTTCGGTACGCGCCGATTATTCCAGTGGCCTTTCGGAACCGGTGGAGTACACCTGGACATCGGGTTATTTATACCCGCCACGCGAACAGGGTAACACCTATCAGACAGATGAAGACCAGGTACCTTTGTTTTGGCTTCCCCCCATGAAAATTGACAGCATTGTCGAAAAAGCACCTGTTGTTTACGGCCCCCTTTCCGTCGAAAACAGGGACACTGTTTTCGGGCACGTACCGGATGGGCTTACAGCTTTTAAAATCTATCGGGACGGAGAATGGATTGGCGATGTGGCTTACAACGGGGAAGGGGTCAACGATACTTTGTTCTACACGACACCCCCGCTGGATCCGGCTGACTATGTTTTTCAAATCACCGCCATCTACGATTTGGAAGTTTTCGGTTTTCCCGGTGAAGTGGGCGAATCGGCCCCCGATACGCCCGACACGGTCCGGGTGATTTGGGGAAATGAACTTCCTTTCTTAGAAAGCTGGGACGAAGGCGGATTTGCCATCAACGGCTGGCGTTTGGAGGGGGACGGCTGGGTGATCAGCAATGACATTGGCGACCCCGAACCTTCGGCAGAATTTCTGTCCGCGATGATCATTGGCGACAGTGTTTACAGCGCAACACTGACAAGTAACCCCTTGCTTGGAACCGGACTGACCGAAGGCGACATTTATCTCGACTTCAACCTCAGACTGGACGATCTGAATCCGACAGGCGAAGAAAAACTGTTGGTTGAAATTACCGACGATGCAGGAAAAACATGGCATCAGCTTCCCGAAATCGACAACCTGGCTGGCAGCTTTGATTTTGAAGAGGGTTTTTACCACATCAACATTTCCAAATACGCGATGGGCAAAGCCTTCCACATCCGCTTTACGGCAAGCGGGCAAAATGCTTCGGACATCGAAGCCTGGTTTATCGACAACATTCATGTTTTTCGTAGCTGTCGTGCCCCTGACAATCTGGAAGGAACCTATGTTTGGCAGGCCGGCGACTGGGGTGCGGAAATTAAATGGGACGCACCGGAACTCCCCGTAGAAGGCGGAGGATGGCTGTTTTGGGACAACAGCGTTTACGACAGCGGGGTGGGACTTACCAGTGGCGGAACCTGGTCCATAGCACAACGCTGGGATGCCGGGCAACTGAAAGACTGGAATGGAACGGATTGGACAGGCACCCAAATTACCAAGATGAGTTTTGTTTTGAACGATGACGGTTTTAGCAAAATCACCCTGAAAATCTGGAGTGGCCCTCAAGCAGGGACATTGTTGTACGAGCAGGATGTAAACGACCCGGTTATTGGTGACTGGCTGGAAGTAAGCCTTGATGAACCGGTTGACTTTGATACCGACGAGGAATTGTGGATTGGTTACACCATCCACGACCAGCCGGCCAACCGTTTCCCCGGCGCTATCGACGAAGGCTCCGCGGTACCAGGTTATGGTGACATGATTTCCATTGATGACGGGGCTACGTGGGACAGGCTTTCGGAGTATGGTTTTAACAACAACTGGCTTATCCACGCCTACGCGGCCCCCCCTTCTTCCGGTTCACCGATAGCCCCGGCCGGTTTTAATCTGTACCGGCAGGAAGTAGAGATAGATGACGATTATCTGTTGTACGACTTTGTTACCTTCACCGAAGATCAATATGCCTACAGCTATTTTGACAAAGCACCGGCGGTGAGTAGCGGACAAACCTACAATTACAAGGTAACAAGCTGGTGGCAAAGCGAAACCGATTCCTGTGAATCTGTCCCGGCTTTAACGATTCCGATGACTGAAGATTATGTCACCGTGCTGGTTACTGCTGTTGAAGACGAAAAAGAAAGCGGGCTCAGCCTGTTCCCCAACCCTGCAGCAAACAGTCTTCACCTCCGTTCCACGGTTCCCGTGAAACGGATAAGGGTTTTCAATTACACGGGCCAGGTAGTGTTCGACCGGGAGACCGGCGGGGTTCAATCGGCAACAATCAATACCTCTTTGTTTGAATCGGGGGTTTATCTGCTGCGCATCCACACGGCGAACGGCGTGCTGACAAAGCGGGTAGTGGTCAGCCGCTAAACGTTTTCACTGGCTGGCCGGAATTAGGCATAGCCTCCGTTTTCAATAGAATTTATGCGTTGCAAAAGCAGTGATTTGGAAAGAGTTTGTTATTTTCCATCCTCGCATATTTTTTCTACTTTTACAATGTCTTTAAATTTTGAACTTATGAAATCAAATCTTTTTGTCAACTGGTGGGTTTTTGCCCTCAACGGTGTCATCGCCTTACTGTACGGCTTGCTGGCCATTTTTGCCCCGGTCGATACGCTTAAGGTGATCATCACCTATTTTGGTATTGTTGTGCTGATCATTGGTGCGGCCCTGCTGATCGGCGCCATCAGCAATGCCCGGAAAGGGTATCCGTATTTTTCTGATTTAATCAGCGCCATTGTAGCCATCGCCCTTGGGGCTGTGCTGGCGTTTTACACCAGCTCGGCCATTAAAATATTCATGTACATCGTGGGCGGCTGGGCCCTCCTTGTGGGGATTGTTCAACTGGTCATGCTTGCCCGTGACGAAACCCCGCCGGGCTCAAAAAAATCATTGCTGGTCAACGGACTGGTAACTTTGGGATTCGGGATTCTTTTGTTTTTTACCCCGCTCGGAACGGCCTCGGCACTGGTTTGGATTTCTGGCATCCTGGCTTTTATCATCGGGATCATGCTCATCGTTCTGGGCATGCAAATGAAAAACATTACGGTGGAATATGAAGATGCGGAGGAGTAACCCCACCTAAATCCTCCCCAAAGGGGAGGACTTGGGGAGGCTCCGAATATTTAATGCCTTTTTTATTGCAACTCCTTATCAACAAGCCGTTGCAGGTTGTTGACCCACACCATTGGATTGGTATTTAAACTGCTGTTGTAAATCATTTCACTGTTTTTGTTAAGGATAATAATGCTTGGAACACCGTTGAGGTTGTACTTTTCACGATAGTACCCGTAATTATTTGTTGAAACCAAAACCGGAAAAGCATCCTGTGAGTTTATCTCCGCTCTATTCGTATCGGTAAAGGTATCAACGAATAGTGTATCTGTCGGCAAACTGTCGTTTCTGCTGAATAAATACTCCATCCAGTTGAGCATAAAAATATAATACACGGCTGTAATAAACAGGAACAGCTAAATAAACAAGGCCGGCTTTGTTTTGTTCAACATGCCTTTGTTGTAAAATTTCGCAAACAAAAACGACAGGAATACGCTGAAAACAATGAACAGGAATTTTAGGAAAGACAATTCCCTTAAACCACTGAAGGCCAAAAACAAGAAACCAAATGGCAGCGTTAGTACTGCCGCAACAACAAACTTGTTTATCTTGGTTTTCAGGAATAAAACCAGTCCAAAACAAAAATAACTGAGTCCTGAAACGACAGCAGAAAACGGGTGGTCAACAAAAACTGATGCGCGATACAGCACAATACCCAGCAATGCAAAAAAAATGACCAGACTCAAATCTCGGTTTCTGACGATAACTTTCAACAACCAACCGATTGCATATGCGATAAAGAAAACAAAAAAGTAATAGGCAAAACCAATTACTAACTTAGCCGGGCTTCTCATCACTCAAACCTGATGTCTTTTATCCGTAACTGAAGTTTTGTGTTTCCCAGCCAGGTGTTTTCATCAATGTGGTAACAGATGCTGAAGGGTTTGCCTTCCCTTATTTTATCGATGTGGTGCCCCTGGTTGAAGGCAATGGCCGGAACGGGGTTGCCGGTACGGTCGGGGTGCACTACAGAAAACTTGAGGTGTTTGGCGCCGTTTTTCCCCACCAGTTTGGCGTGGCCGGTATCGATTACATTATTTGTCCTAAAAGTAGGCGACATATTGCCAGGCCCGAAAGGTGCAAACTGTTTCAGGATGCGGTAAAACTTAAAATTGATGTCGCTCACAAAAAGTTCATCGTCAATTTCTATTTCCGGGATCAACATGCTTTCGGTCAGGCGTTCGTCGGCGTAGGCCTCAAAGCGCTGTTTAAACTCTTCAAGGTATTCGGGCTTAAAGGCCAGTCCTGCCGCATAGGTATGACCACCAAAATGTTCCAGGATATCGCTGCAGGAGTCAATGGCGTCGTAAATGTCGAAGTTCTTGATTGAACGGGCAGAACCACTAATCAATCCGTCAGACTGTGTAAGCACGATGGTGGGACGGTAATAATTTTCAATAAGGCGGGAAGCAACAATACCAATGACTCCTTTGTGCCAGCTTTCCTTAAAAACCACCGTTGTTTTTTTCGTGGGGTCGATGGAAACATCCTGAAGCATTTCGATGGCTTCTTTGGTGATGTTGCTGTCCAGGTCGCGGCGGGTGGTGTTCAGTTCGTTGATGGCGGCTCCCAGTTTTTCGGCATAGCTTTCGTTGTTGCTGATTAAAAGCCGCACCGAGTCGGTTGCGCTTTCAATACGGCCGGCAGCATTGATGCGGGGTCCCAGTAAAAAAACCAGGTCGTTGACCAGGAGTTCACGGTTGTAAATTAAGCCGTCAACGGCCTGGTTCTTTTTGTTCATCCCGACAGATTTCAGGATGGAATCGATACCAATCCGTGGGTCTTCGTTGAGTCTTTTAAGGCCAAAATAGGTAAGCACACGGTTCTCTCCGGTTAAGGGAACAATGTCTGCTGCATTACTGATGGCAACAAGGTCAAGCCCGGAAAAAACCCTTTCCTCCGGGATGTTCATTTTTTGGGCCATGGCCTGAATGAGCTTAAAGCCGACTCCGCAGCCCGACAACTCATCATAGGGGTATTCACAATCCGGCTGTTTGGGATCGAGTACTGCAACGGCGGCCGGTAATTGATCTCCCGGCCGGTGGTGGTCGCCAATGATAATATCGAGCCCTTTTTGGCGGGCATAGTCAACTTTCGCTACCGCTTTAATCCCGCAATCAAGCGTAATCATTAAACTGACCCCTTCTTTGCGGGCAAAATCAATGGCTTTGTAAGAAATGCCGTAGCCTTCGCTGTAGCGATCGGGAATGTAAAACTCAACCTTTTTGTAGAATGTCCTGAAAAACGAATAAACCAGCGAAACGGCGGTGGTCCCGTCCACATCGTAATCGCCGTAAACCATAATTTTTTCACCTTTTTTAACCGCCTTAATAATGCGTTCAACGGATTTGTCCATGTCCTTCATCAGAAAAGGGTCGTGCAAATGTTCGAGGCTTGGACGGAAAAAGTTTTTTGCTTCGTCGAAGGTGGTGATACCTCGTTGTACCAGCAAAGCTGACAAATGCTTATCAATATGAAGCGCTTCCGATAGTCGGGCAACTATTTCACTATCTGCACGTTTTTTAAGTACCCAGCGCTTATTCATTTCAGGATATTTTAGCACGTAAAAGTAACCAAATTACCGCTAAGTTAAAACAGAAAGATTTGCTTTTACAGTAAGTAGTTAAACCTTAGTAAAATAATTTTTGGAATTATTTTTAACGGACTTGTTCCGTTTTTTCACACTTAACCGTTTCAAACTTTCAAAGAAGAGGTTAAAAACAAACTTTCCGTGAAAATCTCAATCCGGAAATAAATTATCACGAAAAAACCAAGTTGACTGTTTCTTCAACCTAAAAATTATGCCGCATGGCTTCCACCGGGTCGAGGCGGGCAGCAGACCAGGCAGGGACAAAACCGGAAACAAGACCGATGAATGCCGAAACCAGCAGCCCCAGCATCACATTGCCATAAGTCAGTATTAAATCGAAACTGAACATGGAGGAAACAGCAAAAGTCAACAGATAAACAATGAGCAGGCCGACGATTCCGCCCATGACAGCAAGAAAGACGGCCTCGAAAAGAAACTGAACCAAAATAAAATAGTTTTTGGCGCCCAGTGATTTCTGGATACCGATTTGGTTGGTCCGCTCCCTTACCGAAACAAACATGATGTTGGCGATGCCAAACCCGCCCACCAATAAAGAGAAGCCCCCGATAATCCACCCAACGGAAGCAATAACGGCAAACAACTCGTCGAAGCCTTTGCTGATAATGTCTGTTTCGTTCAGGGCAAAGCTGTCGTCAGCCCTCGGTGGCAGTTTTCGTATTGATCGCATCACGCCTGTCAGTTCGTCCATCATCTGATCATTGGAAATATTGGGTTTGGCCACAACAATAATGGTCGATCCGATATTACGTACGTCGAGTACATTCCGTGCGTAGTTCACGGGAATCATTACCCAGTTGTCTTTCGAATTTCCAAGAATATCTTCACCCTGTTTTTTTATCACACCAATAATATCCAGCTTGCGGCCAAATACTTTTATGGTTCTCCCAACCGGGTCAATTCCCTGATAGAGTTTCTCCGCTACTTCGGACCCGATAATGGCAATGTTGTTTCCGTTGTGCGACTCGATACTGGTAAAGTAACGCCCCTGCTGTAAGTCGAATGGCATCACACGGTTGTAGGCTTGTGAAACCGCCACTATCGGAATCCCTGCCATGGAGTTGTTCCTGAAGTAAACATTGCGGCTAACACTAAACATAAAAGCTGCTTCTTCCACAGTGGCACTGCGCTTTTTGATTTCTTCCATTTCCTGCACCCTGGGTTCGGGCCGCTGGTAATATTTCCACCAGGGATAATCTTTGCCCATGGCCCATGGCCATTTTTGGATAAACAGCACATTGCTGCCAAGGGAATTGATTTCACTTTTTATGCTGTTTTCCATGCTGTCGAATACAGTGAAAACCGAAATAATGGAAAAAATACCGATGGTAATGCCCAAGAGGGAGAGCACCGTCCTGACCTTGTTTACAACCAATGCATTGATGGCAAACAAAAGGCTTTCGTATAAAAGTTTAAGGATAATCATCGGGCTTTTTTTGCTTCCCTTGTTACTTCACCAATAGCAAATGCGTTGGCCTTTGGTTCAAATTTCGTTCGTTTTAATGTTCCGGGCTTGCCGTGTCTTTGTCCCAGGCGTTCATTACATGTTATGTTATTCATTTGTTTGTGCTTTTGAAACAATCCATTCCCGTGTGTGAACCGACGGGTTAGCCATCAGCTACTGGCAGTTTTTTTTGTTTGTATTTGTCATCACGCAGGTGCGCGACACGAATGAACCACCGAAATAATTTTAGAAATACAACAATTGTTTTTTCCCTTTCCATATCGCAAAGTTAACGAATAATGGAACAGCTGCCTGTATTTATCAAATAATCTTTTTGAGCAATTGCCCCACTCCACAGGCGATGAGAGCGGTATAAAAAACAGATGGTGATTTAAAAGAGGTGCATTCTGATAATTACCTGGTATCAACTATTGAATACCGCTTAAAATTCTCGGCCTGCTCAAATATCTCTTTATACACTTCACCCTGGGTAATCGGGGGATAATCGTTCTCGGCCAGCATTTTCATAATGGCTTTATTGCTTTCGTAAAGGTCGGTGGAAGGCAGGTTCATTAATTGACGGATAATGATTTCCACCTCCGCAACAGTCAGCCCCTCTGCTTTATATTGATGAAGCAGGAAGTTTTTTACATCTTCTTTTATCAGGACTTCGGAGGGTTCGCGCTGAATTTCATGCCCCAAAACATGCGGAATCTGCTCATCGCCCAGAAAAGAAATAAACGCCTGTTCTAATTTTTCTTCGGTAAATTTCATGGGCTCAACTCTATTGTAAAATCAAGTTTACTGATTCTTTTATGCAACTCCATTATCCTGCTTAAAAGTTTGTACTGCCCACCAGTCTTTTTCAACTGCAAAAACCGGCAAGCCCCTTTCGGTTCCTGCCTGTCGGAATATTCTTTCTCTGGTTTCACCGGGCAACTGATAAAAGGCTTTCATTTCGTTCTCTGTGTTATTGCTTCACGCATTATCTTTCGAATCCATTCGGGAGCCAGGCGTATATCGTGTTCCAATCGCGATTTTTCCTCGTTTTGTAATTGCCTGATGATCATCTCTTTTTGTTCCTATGAAACCTTATCCTTACGAATTGTTTTAAGGGCCTGAATAACCAGGGTACTGATCTTTCCAATGGTCGCCAGATTCCTGGGTGCGGATTTCTTAAAAACGATACTTCCCCGCCCTATCATAAGCTTACGGGCTGCACCATCGGTAAGGTAAACAATATTCATTGGGATTTGTGTTGATAAGCCCAACAGATGCATTGCCATCGCCCCGGTTGGTACAATGCGGGCCTTATCACGCCTGGCAACAGCCCTGGCAATACTTTCCAGGCCGGGCATAACAGGGCCTATAACAGGATCTGTTTCCAGTCGTGCGTACATGCTCCTGGCAACACGTGTAATTTCACCTTTTTGCACAAGCCGTTCCAATGCTTTGGCTATGGCTTTTGCATTTCCAAAACGGAGAAAACCTTCAACAAAAAACAGCGTGCCCCCCTTCGCTTTCTTTATTTTTGTTAACACTTGTAATTCAATGTTTAAAACCATGTGTATTAGCAATTATTGTCGCAAATGTAGTAAACATTTGCGACATTTATTCTACCTCATCTTCATCAAGCAATTCATCAGGAGATTTAGTGTTTGCTTTCTTTTCTTCCTCGCTCATGTTTTTGTATTCGTCAGCAATGCCTTTTATTCTATCCATTTCGGCCTGGATTTCTTCTTCTTCAAAACCCGTTTTTCAAACCGTGGCCAATTGTCCGATTTTACCCCGGATGGCAAGGTTCATTTTTGCCAGTTTGTAGGTGGTGGCGGTGTATTCCTGCCCGTAAATGGAAAGCTCTTTTTTGTTGCCGTGGTGGCTGTCGATAAATTTTATCGATTGCACGAACATGCCCCCGAACCACAGGCCGAGCCGTAAATTATGCCTTTGTAGGGCTCAATCATTTCGGCAATCAGGTTGACAATGCTTTTGGGGGTGTAAAATTCCCCTTTGCCTTTGCCCTCGGCCAGGGCGAATTTGCTCAGGAAATATTCGTACACACGGCCCACGATGTCCTGTTCCTTGTCTTTGAGCGTATTGATGTTGTTGATGGTATCGAGCAAGGCAGCCAGTTTGCTCACATCCATATTCAGGCGCAAGAAATAGTTGTCGGCAGCGCCCCTTTCAGCGAAGGGTTGTTTTTTTCGACGGTGTGCAGGGCCGTGTCAATTTTCAGTGCAATATCGTCCTGCTTTGAATTGGCCATGATGTAAGTCCAGCGGGATGCTTCCGAAAGGTAAAACACATTCTTCATGGAATAAAAGGGCACCATTTCCATGAATTGTTCTTTATGTTCTTTTACGAGGTCTTTCCTGCGTTCTTCAAATTTATCGCTGGCAAACTTCAGGAAGATCAGGCTCAGCACCACATGTTTGTACTCCGAAGATTCAACGGCTCCCCTGAGTTTATTGGCCGGGTCCCAAAGGGTTTCTTCCATTGATTTTTGCTTTTTGTGTGCTGCTGTTTTTGCCATTGGACTGGTTTCAATAAAAACCCTAAAATTAGTATTAATATCAGTTGTTACGAATCTCCAGCTGAAACCATTCTTAGCAATATTCTTACCACCACGTAATTAGAAAAAACAAAACCCCGTAAACATTAGCTTACAGGGGCTTTTTTGAGGTACCGAGCGGATTCGAACCGCTGTCTATGGTTTTGCAGACCACCGCCTAGCCACTCGGCCACGGTACCCTTTTAATTTGGGAGTGCAAAATTAATACATTTTCAGTAACTTCAGGGAAGTTTTACGGGATATTTTAATACACTCGCGGATGATGGGGCCAATTCCCAATACAATTCGCGGCTTTTTCATTCATCCAGGGTAATCCCCATTTTTTTCATCAGGAAGGTGGCATTGAGGTTTTGTGAAATGCCGTCTTTGAGCTTGTAGTCGAACACCAGTTCGTTGTTTGCAATCTCCACTTCAAAGCGTTTGTTTCGGATATTTTCGGGGTAATTTTCTGACAGCCTGCCCAGCGCCAGGTCGTGGGTGGCCACAAAACCGGCGGTCTGTAAACGGATGAACTGCCGCAGCAGGCCGAGTGAGCCTTTTTGCTTGTCGGCCGAGTTGGTTCCACGCAATATTTCGTCCAGGATAACAAAAACCCTGCTTCCGCTTTCCAACAGGTCGATGAGGGCTTTCAGCCGTTTCAGTTCGGCGAAAAAGTAAGATTCCCCGTCCTGCAGCGAGTCGCTGGTTTTGATACCGGTAAACACATCCACAGGTTTAAAAACAAAGCTTTCCGCAAGGACGGGCAAACCCGTCAGGGCCATCACCAGGTTGATGCCCACGGTACGCAGGTAGGTACTTTTCCCGGCCATGTTGGCCCCGGTTACGATGGTGAACTGTCCCCAGCCCGAAACCGAAATGTCGTTGCCCACGCATTTTTCGGGCGCCATGAAAGGGTGCTTGACATTCCCGGCTTCGATTTTGAACTCTTTGGAAAACACAGGGAAAACCGATTGCGGATGGTTAAAGGCAAAACCGGCAAAAGAGCTCAGTTCGTCGAAAAGCGACAAGACCAAAAACCAGGTTTGTACGTAGTGGCTGTTGGTTTTTTTCCAGCGTTCAAGCCTGATTAATTGCAAGATATCCCACAAAAAGAAAACATTCAGGAAAAAACCAACCAGAAGGTTCAGGCGGTAATCGAAAGCTGCAGTAATTTTAGAAAGTTTACGTATTCCTTGGTGGGCTGAATGCGGCATGCCGGCCAATTTGCTTTTGGACGCTGACAGTAAACCAGATTCAAATTTTTCGTTTTCGATGAAGCGGAACAAACGGGCATATTTTTGAAATTGTGTGGTTTTTTTGCCCAGCAACAGGTGTTCTTTGTTGATGGCACCGAGTCTCATCCCCACCAAAGCCAAAGGTAAAGCCAAAAACAAGAGAAAGGCCGTGTAATTAATCATGCCCAAACTGATAAGGGCAACAACCGTAAACCCGACAAGTGGGTTCAGTATCAGCATTGTTTTATAAAAAGGTGTGTTGAAAGAGAGTCGTTTACTGTTCATCCAGTGGAAGATTTCCCCCACATTATTTTTGTTTTCTTCGGTGAGCAATCCGGTAGCCTGAAAATGCTGTCGCCAAACAGGTTTATCGCGCAGTTCGGCAATGGCCTGTTGTCGCTGCCGCAAAAGTTTTTCGTCTTTGACAGGGTTTTGGAGCAAACTGGCCAGTGCCTGTTTACCTTCCTGTGTGGCACTACGGTTGATTAACTGGAAGAGGGAGCGTTTCCCGAAAATATCGAGGTTGTAGGTAAAGGGATGGTTTTCGTCAAGAAACCCCCGGCCTTCGTCATGGCCTTCGGTGATGCCGTCAAGCAAATCCAGTTCCTGGCGGTTGATTTGGACCAGGGTTTCGAACCACTGCTTCTTTTTAAACAAGACGGCATGTCGCATGGCCAGTGCGATGAAAGCCGAAAATCCTGCTAACCCGGTCCCTGCAACCCATCCCATACCATGCTTTGTTGCTATGTAAATGCCGGCAACAGTCAGGGTAAAAACCGTAATACGCAAGATGGCCGTTTGCCGGATGACCCGCCTGCTGTTTTCAAGCAGGGCCATGTTCCCGGCAAGTTTGTCCTGAAAAAAATCATGGCTGTTTTTCGGGTCGCCGTTCATGAGTAGTTGTTAACAAAACAAATTAAAAAGTAAATATACTGAAATCATCGCAGAAAAAACCAAAAAACCGCAGCCGTCACTAAACCTTCCAGCGCAAGTGCAATCAGGGCGGCAGGGATGGCTTCCTTGCGGTGACCATAATATTTCCTTAACAAAAATGCCCCGAGGGGAATGGACAGGACTACCGGCATTAGCAAAACAATCCCCCACATACCATAAGTCCTCCGAGCCCTGACAAACAATTTGTTTCGTCCTGTGAAGATTTTTTTCTTTCTTCTTTTTTCTTTTTTCCTGGATTGCCAGTTTCGGTAATACAGCCGTGTTCTGTGCGGGGTAACTTTAACAACGAGTGGTTTAAAATGGCGAACATATACCAAAAAAAGATTGGTGATGTAGTAAAAAAAGAAAAAACTTGAAATCCCCCCGATTGCTACGACGAGAACGGTTTCCCAAAAAGCAAGCCCAAGAGCAAAACCATACAGCGGGGCATAAAAAAACTTGACCGTAGCCAACAGGAAAACATTAATTATTTTAAGGTAGAAGGACATATATACTAATACCAAAGTAACAACAATTATCCCGAATTGTAGGCGGACTGCTGAAGCCAGCGAACAGACAAATTGAAACCACTTGTAATAATCGTTATCTTGCACGCTGATTTATTCAGTTCAACCAAATCAATAACAGGTGAAACATCCCTTAACCCGCGGCTTAAGCGATCGTTTCGCACATGAGAATGATTTTTCCGAAATAATGAACACATGAAAAAATTCGCCTCCATTGTTTCCGGACTGGCCTTTTCCGTTTTGCTTTCCTGTTCTACAGAAACCAGCCCACCAAAACCCAATATTCTTTTTATCCCTGTGGATGACCTGCGTCCCGACCTAGGCTGCTACGGTGATACGGTGGTTGCTTCACCAAACATTGACAAACTGGCAGAGCAGGGTATTGTATTTACGCGAACCTACTGCCAGCAGGCAGTTTGTAACCCGTCACGGGTAAGCCTGCTCACCGGTCTGCGTCCCGATACCCTCAGGGTGTGGGATTTACGGACACAATTTCGGCACAACCTGCCCGATGTGGTGACCCTTCCGCAGTATTTCAAGAACAACGGCTACTACGTCTGGGGCATTGGAAAGATTTTTCACAACATTTTCCCTGATACCATTTCATGGACAGATAAACCCCATGTTGATGGTTTCCCTTTCGACCCCGATGCCGTTTACCTGACGGAAGAAAACCTGGAAAAGGTGGAAGCAAAAAAGCAGGTTTACATTGAAAAAGGCATCAGCCGCATCGATCAACTGGGTCACTGGTACATCAAAACTGTGGCCACCGAAATTGCCGATGTGGATGACGATGCCTATTTTGACGGAGCACAAACCACCGCTGCCCTGAAAAAGATGGAAGAGTTGTCAGGAAAAAATCAACCCTTTTTTATGGCTGTGGGCTACTACCGTCCCCACCTGCCTTTCAATGCGCCAAAAAAATACTGGGACCTTTATGAACGTGAAAACATCCCCCTGGCACAAAACCGGTTTTTGCCCGAAAACAGTCCGGCTTATGCCATCAACCGCGGTCGCGAGCTGCGTGGTTATGAAGATTTCAGGGATTTGCCACAACCGGAACAGCAAGCACTTGCCGAGGACAGGCAACGACTGTTGAAACATGGTTATTACGCCAGTGTTTCCTATGTTGATGCGCAGATTGGAAGGTTGATTGCCGGACTGAAAAAACTCGGGCTTTACGAAAATACCATTATCGTCATCTGGGGAGACCATGGCTGGAAACTGGGTGAACACAATGCCTGGTGTAAACAAACCAATTATGAAACAGATACCCGTGTACCGATGATTTTTTCAGGTGCCGGTGTGAGTGCCAAAAGCGAAACCTCAGGTGCCCTTACGGAATTTGTTGACATCTTTCCCACACTTTGCGAAATGGCCGGCCTCGATGTACCCGGTCACTTGCAGGGATTGAGCGCAGCTCCGCTTTTGGAAAATCCTGACAAACCATGGAAAACAGCAGCATTCAGCCAGTTTCTTCAGGGGCGTTTCGGACAGATGTACAAGGGTTTCGAAGGAAAACAATTCATGGGATATGCCATCCGCACAAATCGGTACAGGTATGTGGAATGGTACGAATGGGACAAAGAAACCGACACAAAAGGCAAACTGACCGACCGGGAATTGTACGATCACGAACGGGACCCACAGGAAAACAAGAACATCGCCGGCCTGGTGGAAAACGCAGTACTTGTCAAGTCTCTGTCCAACCAACTAAAGAAGGGTTGGCGGGCGGCCTTGCCAAAGTGACAAAGCAAAAAATACCAGATTCGAAAACCACAGTCTGCAGATTGTTTTTCTGTACAGGGCAGGGGGTGCCGCTACAAGTCTCGCCTTTCATTTTTAATTGTCCCTTTTAGGTTCTATTGTATAAACAACCCCCCATTCAATCACATATTTTGTAATCAGATTGGCAGGTGCAGGTTCTGCTTTTGAATTCTCAAACGCTTGCTTATGCCGGTCCGGATTTTTCTTTGAGCAGTTCCTTCAAGCCTTTGATGTGAATTTCACCATAAACAACAGCAATCTTATCGGACTTAGACTGGATGATTCTGTTCACAAGTTGTTGGTTGCGGTAATCTACAATAATCGGGTTGAGTTTTCCTTTTAACTTTTTACTACAGGTGTAGGTGGAATCGAGGGAGGTGGCGAAATCGCAGGAATCAAGTTTTACTTCGCCCAATTCTTCATAGCCTTCCCTTGTCATTTGTACGCCAGCCACAATTTTCCGCCATTTACGGTTTAGTTGGTCGCTAAAAGTGCTGTCCAGGTTCATGGCTTTGGGTTTGCTGACGATTTGCTCGTAAAAAATAGTATATCCATTTGCCTTCCACCGGGTGATGGAGTCTTTCAGGTTCTCATAATATTCTACCTGGCTGAAATGTGCCCGCGGTGTAAGAATAATAGATTTTTCCTGAAAGCTGATGTACTGTGGCTTTACATCTTATTCTTAATTGCCCGAAGCCCTTTGACAGCACCATAAGCTGAAATAAATAAGGTAAGTGTGAACAGGATAACAATCTGAAGGTTGAAATTTACAGGTTTGCTTGTCTTCATAGTTTGAAGTTTACCAACCCTAAAACTGCAGTTCTACAATTTAAACAGTTTTCGTTGTTAAGCGTTCATTGTCGCGGCAAGTTAGTTTTTCAAAAAGCACTCAATCAGGCACGTAAGAACTAACCAGCAGTTTGCAATTCTTTACCTCATCTTGACCCTTGGTTGCATCGACTTCCTTAATGGTAACCCTGCCACTACCTACACCCAGTCGTGCATCCTGTCTTAAATAATAAACCTGGCCTGCTTTAACGTCCAGTTGAACAACAGCCGAACTCTCACCCGTTGAAGAAGCAAAAGTATACGTTCCAGGTTTTAAATCCCATTTAAAAAAAGTACCGGGCCCTGTGCCACCGGCATCTTGAGTATTTACCTTTACACTCAACTGACCTGCTGCCCCCACCGCTCTTCCGGTACGGTACAGATATACTGTTCCTTTATCAACAGGAGCGTTAAACGATTTTGCTTCGCTACTTTTACTTTCCGGTGCTTTTGAAGTGGAGGCACAGCTAACAACAAGCCAGCTTAACGCCAAAACCGGGATGAGCCAAAAAAGTCTTTTCAATTTCATGGTATAAATTTAATGGGGCAAATCAGGTAATGAGTCTAAGCCGGTATACTTTTCCAAAGTTTGGAACTTTGGAAAAGCTTACAAGATAAGTCCTGTTCCACATCAATATCCGATGCCTAATTTTTGAACACCCGGAAAGTACTTTGCCCGTTTTCCGTACTTAGCTTCAGTAAATAAACGCCCTTGTTAATATCCGATAAACTTAAGGTAAACCTTGCATTGGATGTGTTTGAAATCCATTGGCCGTCCTGAATAATCCTGCCGGAGATATCGATTAACGAATAATGGATTTGTTCGTTGTTATCAGCATTTATTTCCACATTAACCTTATCGGTTGCAGGGTTTGGATAAATGTTGACATCAAAATCCAGGCTCGTTTGATGAATACCGAGCGGTGAGCGGACACCTTTGTAAATTTTTCCGCCCACACCCACTGCCCATGCATTATTTGAATCAGGTGCAGTAATTGTTACCAGCAAAAAGTCGGGGATGGTATCGGGTGTGGAAGACCATGTTTCTCCACTATTTGAAGTGTGATAAAACAAAGCATTTGTGGTACCTGCTAGCTCCGTTGAAGTATTAAACATACCATGATTCTCATCAGAAAAAGACAATGACCATATCGTTTGGTTTTCCTCAGGAAGTTGAAAATTCAATTCCCAGATACCACCCGGTTGAAAATCTGTTTTCTTCAAAAGTTTACCTTTCTGGCTACCGGCAAAACCAATATCTGAATTGATAAACGCAATAGAATTAATATGATCATCGGTTACAAAAGTATCAAATCCGGATGCACCCCATAAAAAAGGTGCATTGTCAGGTCTTCTATAAAACACCTCAGCTTGTCGCGAGCCTACGGATTTCCACATTGATCCTCCAACAAATGCTGTGGTATCTGAGGTTACGGCAATTGCTCTGGGGCTTGGAACGGCAACACCACTTACATAATCTTCGTGTACCCATGTGGTACCACCATCCGATGTCATATAAATGCTATCAAAAGTTGCCAGCCAACCTGTATTAACATCGGCAAAAGCGATATCATACATTAAATTGGCAACAATATTACCTGGAGCAATATTTTGCCAACTTGAACCACCATCTGTAGTTTTAATCATGGTTTTACTTAATGTACCACCAACTGCCCATCCTGTATTGGCATCAATAAAAAATACAGCACGTAGTATTTCAGTTGTGCCACTTGCCTGAGGAGTCCAGGTTTGGCCGCCATCTGTGGTGTTCACAATCGTGCCATCATTGCCAACAGCCCATCCGGTTTGGCCGTCTGTAAAAAATACATCATTTAAAGTAACTGTAACACCACTGTTCTGAGCTGTCCAGTCAAAATTTTGTGCAAACAATGCACTGCTAAAAAATACTATAATTGAAATTGTTAAAAGTCTCATGGGAATAAAAATTTAAATGTGCGTTGTTTATTTTAAGAATACTATCTGGAAGAAGAATACCCCTCCAAAAAAGTGTACAAAACTATACTAAATAAATTGACCAGGACGTATTTAACCACGGCCCAAAAGTTAAACTTTCGTAAAAGAGAAAAAGAACTGTGAAACAGGAGCAGAAACAAAATCACGAATTCAATGTCTTCCACATCAAAGGTGCTGTATTTGCCGATAAACATTGTTATAATTTTCACCAGTGTATAAATACCGGTGATATAAAACCCGACAGATGTATATTCCGCCAGGTTGTAGTTTTTTCTAAAGAATAATTTAAACATCAGGGCAATGGAAAAAACAAGCAGGAACAGTATATTGTTAATGTTTGCCAACATTAAACTGATGGTTTCACCAGCAGTGGGAAAAAGCTCAGATATTTCTTTCAAATCATTTTTAGAAATCTCATCTGCAAGCGGGTCGTAACCAATCCAGGACATGAGAATTAAGTAAACGGCAGTAATCAGGATAAAAAAAAGCCACGGGTTTGTAGTAGGTTTTCCGTTTCCCGGCGATGTATTCCCTAAACAGCTTTCCGGGATCGACAATCAATAGACGAATAGTCAGCAACAGCGGCCCCTCAAAGGCAAAGGCAACCCCCAAAAGTGGCTGATGGTCTCTTTAAATTAGATTCGTCCGGTAGCAGTGTCTTGTCCGCAGTGTGAACAGAAATTCCCTTGAATATCACTTCCACAATTTAAACAAGTCTGGTTGAAGGGTTCCGGCATTTTGTATTTATTTATTTTTTGATTCAAACGGAAAAACAACTTTCCAGTCTTTTTCCATATCCATCACTGTCCAGCCTTTCTCGGTGGCTTCATCAAGGCCTTTATCCAGTCTGCCAATGTGGGATTTCCTGTCGTAAGCCCACTCCCTGATTGAATCGGTATGATGTACATACAGCATAAAACTTTCTAATGTATTGGCTGCCGTCCATTGCATCATGGCCAGGTCACCATCGGAATTTCCCCCGCAAAAAACGGGCTTTTTACCGATAATTTTTTGGATATTCACAGCCTTATTGCCTTTGTCGTTATAAAAGTCCATTTCGGGATATCGCTCTAAAAAGGGATTTCCGTCATTGTAATTGTAAACGGTTTTAAAAGAAGTTCCAAGAATCTGATTTTCGGGTATATTGTAAATATCGCAAATAATGGGCCGCATAAACTCGATACTGCCACCCGAAACAATATAAGTTACAAAGTCGTTGGCTTGCAAATAAGCCAATAATTCGAGCATGGGTTTGTAAACAAAATCGGTAAAGGGCTTGTCTTTGGTAGGATGTTTGGCGGTTTGAATCCAGTTGGAGACCAATTGGTGAAATTCGGCAACCGTTGTTCCACTGTGTGTAACCGCCAGTACTTTTCCGATGCCTTCTGATCCCGAAGCCATGAGTGCATTCGGGTCGTTTTCGAGAATTCCTTTGAATGGCTGTTCATTTTTCCATTCTGGATGCTCCGGTGCCAATGCTTTCACCCTGTCCATGGCAAAATAAAACTGGAAATACAGGGGCCGTTCGCTCCACATGGTGCCATCATTGTCAAAAACGGCAATACGGTCGGGGATTGCAATAAAGTTTTTGCTTTCGGTATTTGTCACCTCTTTTACATAAGCAATGATGGCTGATTTTGTTGGGCCTTCGTTCCATGAAGGCAGGGGGTCAATGTTTCCACTTATTGCTCCCTGCTTTGTTTCTGTGACTTGTACACAGGAAATCATGAAGTTGATAAGCAGAATTATACCAATGCTTCCGATTGTTCTTTTCATCATTTAATTTCTTAAAACTTTTCCAAAGTTCAGAACTTTGGAAAAGTTAAATAGTACACCTTCTAATTACTGGTTGGCGTGGTTAATTGTTCCATCACTTTATCCAGGCTGAAACTGGCGGCTTTCATCCGTGGCGGATAATCTTTGAAAGTCATCAGGAAACTGCCGACAATATCTTGTGCGGGAACTAAAAGAAATGCATGATCCAATAACCAATCGTAATAGGTATTTGATGTAATGGGTGCAAATTCGTAGGGGTCCCTCCTCAAATTCAACATAATGGGAATGCGCAACGGAGTAAAGGGTTCTGCCCAGGTGAGCAATGTGCCTTCTGCCCTTTGTTCCATAAAAATGAGTTTCCAGTCGTCGTAACGGAGGGCAGTTAAGTCACCATCATCCGAAAAGTAGAACAGCTCTTTGCGGGCACCTTTTTCTTCTTTTCCGGTCAAATAGGGCAACATATTGTAACCATCCAAATGCACTTTATAGGTTTTATCACCAATGGTGTAGCCTTCCAACAGTTTTTCTTTTACGTCATCCTGTCCGGCGGCAGCCAGGAAAGTGGGCAGCCAGTCCATGCCTGAAAAAATTTCGTTTGAAATAGTACCGGCTTCGATATGGTTTGGCCAGCGAACCATTGCAGGGGTTCTCCATCCGCCTTCCCAGTTGGTGTTTTTCTCGCCCCTGAAAGGGCTCACAGCCGCATCGGGCCAGGTGTTTTTGTGCGGGCCGTTGTCGGTTCCGTATTCTACTATCGTATTGTCGGCAATGCCCAGTTCATCCAAAAGGTCAAGCAACTGGCCGACATGCATGTCGTGTTCTACCATGCCATCGGCATATTCATCCTGCCCGGAGATGCCCCTTAGTTCCGCTTTCACATGCGTGCGAAAGTGCATCCTTGTCCCGTTCCACCACACAAAAAACGGTTCACCGGAATCGACGGCTTCACGAATAAATTTTTTGGCTGTTTCGATGGTTTCGTCATCAATGGTTTCCATCCTCTTTTTGGTGAGCGGGCCGGTATCTTCAATTCTGCCATCGCCATAAGAATGAATAACCCCGCGGGGGCCATACCTTTTCGCAAAATCCGGGTATTCTTCCGGGCTTGGATAATCGGGCAGTTCCGGCTCTTCTTCAGCATTCAGGTGGTAGAGGTTGCCAAAAAACTCATCAAAACCATGATTGGTCGGCAGGTGTTCGTCCCTGTCGCCGAGGTGGTTTTTACCGAACTGGCCGGTGCGGTAACCCAATGGTTTCAGCAATTCGGCAATGGTGGGGTCTTTTTCGGAAATTCCTTCTTTGGCTCCCGGAAGACCTACTTTGCTTAATCCGGTGCGGTACACACTTTGTCCCATAATGAATGAAGAACGGCCTGCCGTACAACTTTGCTCCGAATAATAATCGGTAAACATCATGCCTTCTTTGGCAAGGCGGTCGATATTCGGTGTTTGGTAACCCACCAGCCCAAAGGTGTAGGCACTGATATTGGACTGTCCGATATCATCACCCCAAATAACGAGAATGTTCGGTTTTTTGTTTTTCCGGGACTGTGCCTCAGAAATTTGTATGCCAAATATTGCTATCAGACAGAGTACAAGGATACTTTTTGTTTTCATGCTTCGTATATTTAAGTGATATTTAAAACCTGGTTTCAACTAGTAAATGTAAGTAGAAACGCTAGCTAAACAGTATTGTCAGCAATTCAAAATCAGGATAATTTTGTAGAAAAAACAGAAAGCACGAAGATAAACAATTTACCGGACTATTTTTAGGGGCCCTTATTTGGTTGACAAGACGCTTTACACAATCAATGAAGTTGTTTGGTATACTAATCTTTTACCGGTTTACTTTTTGTTCATCGGTAAATCAACGCCAAACCCGCCCTTTTTGTCCTCACGTTTCAGCAAAAGGGCAAACAGCAAACCCAAAAAACTCAGGCCCACAAACATGAGTATGGTCGGGGTATAATTCAGGGTTTCGGGATTGCCCGGATTGGTTTTGTCGAGGATAATTCCGGCCAGCAGGGGAACGCCCCATAGCCCCAGGTTTTGAATGGAGTACATCAGGCCGTAAGCTGTCCCGATTTGTTGGTCATCCACCAGCCTCACCATCGAAGGCCACATGGCAGCCGGTACCAGTGCAAAGGCGACGCCCAATAAAATCATCGAAAGGTGGGGTGCCATTCCGGTAAAGGCAAAAGTCAGGTGTACCAGCAATAAAGCCAGCGAACCAAAAATCATAGCGGTGGCGGCTTTGCCATAACGGTCGATTAAGAATCCAAATAAGGGAGTAAAGAACAATGTTCCCAAAGGTAAGAGAGAAGCAATCTGACCGCTTTGTTCGTAGCTCATCCCAAATTGATGGTAAAAGAAATCGGGGGCAAAGGCCATAAACGGAAAAACGGCTGCGTAAAAGGTAACACACAGTAAAGCAATGTAAAAATACGCCCGGTTGGAAAGGATTTTTGTGATGTCGCTCAGTTTAAATTTGTTGGTTTCCACAACAGCTTCTTCCTGTTGGATTTGTTTGTCAATTTTGAAGTCAAACAAAATGTAAATGATAAATGCCAGCAGGCCCATCAGCGCCAAAACGGCGGCAAACCAAATGGCTGTGCTCAGGTATTCGCCATCAGGTCCGGCAATGCGTGGCGAAAGTTGCAGGGCTGCAAAAGTACCCAGCCGCCCAAAGCCGACTTTCAGTCCGAAAGCCAGTGCCAAATCTTTTCCCTTAAACCATTTGACCAGGATTTTGCTCACCACCACAATACTTGTTTCGGCACCCAGTCCGTAGAAGAACCTGCCCAGGAGCATCATTTTTAATTCGGGCGAATATCCAGGTAAAAAAGTGGTCATAAAACCATAACCCAATCCGCCATTGCTGTAATAATCTGATGAGCCGTAAGCCGTTAGCATAGCCCCAAAAGCCATCGAAAAAATAAAAAGGAAGCCTGTCCGGCGGATGCCCAACTTATCGAGGATAACCCCTCCCACAACGGCCATCAACAGGAAAGTATTGGGGATGGAGTAGAAGGAGACAAACAAACCGTAATCGGTATTGCTGAAACCAAACTCGGTCATTAACAGGTCCTTGAGGGTAGAGAAAGCATCGTAGAAATAGTAGTTTACCGATAAAATAAAACCGACCAGGATGAGGATTCCCCAGCGTGCCAGCGGATAATCATTAATTGCTTTTTTGAGTTTTTCCATGCAAGAAGAATTGGATGTGGGCGAAAATACAATTTATTTAATGGCCACGAATGGGCAAATAAAAAATGAAGAAATGGGGGAAGCAACCTTAACAAGAACCTAAAAAGGATTGATGTACAAACTGATGCCCAGCCATTGAACCGGTTTCCCGTGAAAAACACTGTAGGGCAACGGCCCGCGAAAATAGGTGGCAAGCAGTTTCACAGGCCGCCTGTCGGTTTTGCCAAATTGCACGCCAATACCCAGGTTGCTTGCCGGAGAATAATCAAATTCCTGTCGTGCGTCGAGGTAAAGGCCGGCAAATAAATGAACCGATTTTTGTTGGTTCAGTGACAATAAGTAATCCATCCCTCCCGTAAAAACCAGCGGCTTTCGGTAGCGGGTTGCCCTGATTACCACGCCACCACCAAAATAAAACCTGAAGTTTTTCATCAGGTAGGATGCAGTAAGGTCCACTTGTTCATAATTGTTATTGGTCTTCACATAGGAGGTGATTTTATTTTTGATGATAAAATCATCACCGAGGTGGGACGAAAGATGGTAAATCCGCAGCCTGATGGTCCAGGACTCAACGGTCAGGACAAGGGGAATGCCAATCAGGAAATCCGTACTTAAAATATTTCGCTCAAACTCACCGTTACGCCTCGTCCATTCAAACTGTGTAAATGCACTGCCTTCAATGCCAATGTCGAAACTGATGTCTTCTGAAAATTGCCAGGCTACGGCAGATTTTTGAAAGCCAAAGGCAAAAACCGGCAGCACATAATCAGCAGGGCTATTGTTTTCCCACACTGCATTCATCCGGATAAAACTTTGCGCCGCAATGGGGTCCAGCGACTGCGTATGCCAAAGGTTTTGCTTCGGAAGGAAATCTGCTTTCTGGCTCATTCCGGGTAAAAAAAACAGCAAGAAAACCGACAAAAAGAAAAAATATTTCATGGGAAAAACAGCAAGAATTTACCGGGCTAATTTAGGGTAAAAAAATCAAACTTTGTGAAACGCTGAGGCCGGCCTGACCGGATGGGAAGGGAGGTACGACGAATCAAGAAAGCATAGCGGGAATTTGTATTTATTTCTTTCCGAATTTATTTCGATCTCATGAAATTATGGATAAAACAAAAGATCGCGCTTCACGCTTCGTACTTCCGGCCCGCTGTGTTCGCGATGACGCATCCCTGCTTCGGGCGTCCTTGCCCGAAGTCTTAAATAAACCCCGTTATTTACCAACCCTCCTCCAAACTCTCTTTCAGTTTTGTGGCGGCAAGGGTGTAAGCCTTTTTGCCTGCTTTGGTGTAATTGGCCCCGCCACCCTTGGCCTGGTCGATGTGTGTTTTAAAAACCTCATCGCCACTGCTGTTGTCCGTAATGGAAAGATTGGCATCAATGTAGGTAAAATAAATCCCACTGTAATATGTCCCGGCTGTGGTGGATGCTTTGATGTGCACAACAAAGTCTGCCCCGGCGGGCTGATCAGTAAAATGATAACCCTTGTCCCCGAGGTATTGTTTGATCACCGGCTCGATGGTTTTGATGTCCATGGGCTTTCCAAGCAGAAGTTCTTCACTGTCGATGTAAAAAGTCTGGTGTTCGGCTTTCAATTCAAATTGTGCCGGCAACATATTGTTTTGAAACGTGGCAAAGAAAATCGTGTTGGTATCCAAATCGGCAAAGTTGGCAACATCAACAATGGCTTCGATTTCCAAAAGCGGCCCGTCAAAGGAAATAGCCGGCAGGTAGCCTTTGGCCAGACCGGCGGCATCACTTCTACCGCTGCACAACACTTTTTCATTCTGCTTATTAACAAATAACAAGGGCACATTGCTCAGGGGTTTTTCCTGTCCGGTTTCACCTTTTACTACCTGTACCATCAGGGCTTGTTCTGAAGCTTTTCCAATTTTGAAAGCACCGTAAGGGTTCATGGCCTTCAGGCGAATATTGTCCAGTTCGCGTACTTTTTCCAGTTGTGGGGGCAGGTAAACGATACCTTCCTGTTTGAGGCGCGACAGCGGGATGCTGCCTTCTGAAACGGCCAGCAATTCACCATTCTTCATCACCCGTGCATGAATGCGCAGGGCTGTGCCTTCGGTCCAGTAATTGCCGCCCGTTTCGGCAGCATTGGGAAAGGCTTCCGACAGGCTTCTGACATTGTTCAATCCGGCTTTCAGCAAAGCGTCCGCCAGTTCATCGTTCCACCTGCGCGAGAAAGCACTTTCCAGGCCGGTGTTTTCGTAGGTGAATAAATCCATCACCAAAGCGCCTTCAAAATCCTTCAATTGCACATACAGTCCGTAAGCCACAAAATAGGCGGTTTCGCCCAGGCTCAGTTCTTTGGATTGCTGCAATTGGTTGATTTCTTTGTTGAGTTCCAATCTTGCCTCGCGGACGCGTTTGCTGTATAAATCAACATATTCTTTTTTGTTGAGGGCGATGAGCAGCATTTGTGCTTCGTCGATTTCCGAGAGCAGTGGCATGCCTTCGTAAAAACTACGGAGGGCATTTTCTTTGTCATTCATCTGCACAAAACTTTTGCCTTCGCGCAATTTCTGGTTCAGTTTATCCAGGTTGTCACTTAACAAGTTGCGGTAATAACTGATGAGTTGTTTGATGTTGACGTAAGCGATGGCATACACCAGTTTCTTTTTGCGGTCGTAATAGCGACCCGTACGCAGGCCGTTAATGTTGGCTTTGGAGAAGGAGACACTCTTCGATAAAAACGCTTCTTCTGATTTGCCGTTCTTATTCGAAATGTCCATCGAATTATTGCTCTCGATGCTCACCTGTATGCTTTGCACCACTTTGTCGCGGGCCATGCTTTCGTATTTTTCCATCAGCTTGCCCGGGTCGTCATCCTGTGTATTTTCACCCGAAACAAAGCCTACGAGATATTCTGATGGCGGGTACATGCTGTTCCGTTTGGCATAATCTGTCCAGGCGGGTTGCTGGGAAAAAAGGGTTGTGGTGAACAAAATAAAAGCGGATGAAATGGAAAAGAATAATTGAGAATATTTCATCATGAGCTAGTTTTATGCACCAGTTGGTGTGCGTTTTTTCTTGAGATTCTAATTTTCCTGAATATTTCCATCTTTTTTTTTCTTTCGTCTTCAATATCATAATCGTCTTGTAATCCTAGCCAAAATTTAGCAGAATTGTCAAAATAAGAACTTAACCTCAATGCTGTATCTGCTGTAATTCTTCTATTTCCTTTTATAATTTGTGAAATTCTTGATTGGGGAATATCAATTTCTTTTGAAAGTTTATATGCAGAGATTCGCATTGGATTTAAAAATTCTTCTAATAAAATTTCTCCTGGATGTATGTTTTCTAGTTTTTCCATTTTTCTATTTATGATAGTCCAAAATTGTAACTTGATGTGAATTATTGTTTGTCCAAATAAAAATTATTCTCCATTGATCATTAATTCTAATACTGTGGTAATCTTTTAGTTTTCCGGTCAGTTTTTCAAGTCTGTTTGATGGAGGGACTCTCAAATCTTTTATATTTTGTGAGTTGTTTAACATCCTTAATTTTCTTCTTCCAAGTTTTTGAATTTCTATTGGTATCTTTTGAACCCGTTCTCCACTCCAGATTTTTTCTGTGTCTTTTGAACCAAATGAATTTATCATAGTATCTTATTGCGTTACTAACGCCAAAGATAAGTAATTATTTTTAATTACAGGCATTTTATGGTATTTTCTTTTTTAAATTCCAACTAACGTCAAATATTGTTGCAGATATTCAGCCTTTTACAATTCAGATTTATATCTTTTTATCTGTTTTTTCGATTCCCATTTTGTCGTTAGCATTGGAAATTAATCTCGTTTTCGTGATGTGGGGAATGCACACAACAACGGTGTATCGTTCCTTCACTCCGGAGGACAAATTCGAGCGTTTTATAACAATCTCGTTACAACTATCAACTGGTGAAAAGCTGTCTCGATTATTAAGAATTGCTGTATTGTAAATAACCAAACGCTATTTCGCATCCGACTTCGCCAAAAAACCCACTTTACTACCCCGAAGCTGGATTTCGTAAAACTTTGAATGCTCTTTGATGACTTTGAACTCAAGTCCGCCGGGTACTTTGGCCACAACCGGCGAAGCTTTGTTGGGCAATTCGTAAACATTGGTGCGGTCGCTGCTGCTGCCTTTTATGGTCACCCGCTCGGCCAGGGCGCCGGCCACCCCATCGCCGGTAAATGAGTAGGCTTGTATCGGCCGGCCAATGTCTTCGAGGTATTGTGCCAGGGCAACTCCTTTTTCGGCCCGTTCGGTGGCTTCCTGGAATTTTTTGTTGGTATAATCCAATTCATAAGCCATCCCGTAATATTCAAAAGCATCTTCGTAAGCGCCCACCATTTCGTAAAGTACGCCGAGGTTGTAGGCTGTCTTGGGATTGTAGGAATCGGCTTCGAACATGGCATATACAATGGGAAAAGCACGGTCGACATCCCCGTTTTTCAAAAAATCCATGGCTTCTTTCCCTTTTGATTTAAAGGCTTTTAGTTTTACCTTTTCCATTTCGTATTTGATGTAGGTAAAACCAGGGGAAAAATAATCCACGAAATTCTTTGCCAGTTGATTGAGTGCCACATCTGCCAGTTGGTCCACCGACATCACACTCGACATTTTATCGCCACAGCCACTGTCTTTAAAGCCGGCTGAAGAAGCGATGGTTCCCACAACCTGTGCTGTTTCCACAGAAATAAGCTTCATGGTCCCCTTGGCTGTCACCGTTCTTTTCAAGCAACTTCCGGTTAATTCCGAATTACTCCTTTCGTCGGTGTGGGTGTAGCTGACATTGCCAAGTACAATAACGTCCAAACCCAGAATCCGGCCTACTTCGGCAGCTGAACTTTCATCAAGGGCACCCGACAAAGAGAGCTTTTGTTCTTTCATGATTTTTTCCAACTGGTCGCGTTCGATTACCTCGTAAAAATCAGTCTTGACACCTTTTACGTAAGTCTTCCCTTCTTTTGCTTTTACCAGTCCGTAAAGCGAACGGCCTTTGTTCTCGATACCCCTTTTCTGGTCGAGCAGGTTGGCAACAATGTAATCGGTGAGCACCACATCCTTCCGGCGGTTGTTTGTACAATTGAATTTCAGCACCCCGATTTTATGCACATCGTAAAAGGGCTTTTCGGGGGCTTCGAGGATGAAGCACTCAATTTTCTGGGCTTTGAGAAAAGGGGATAAAATGAATAATAACAAGAATATCAAAATGGAAAAACGGAGAGATTTTATCATTTTTGAATTGTTTGGGTTACACTAAATCCCAATAAAAATAAAGAAATCTGTTAAGCAAGGCAGGAATGGCTGTAGTTTAGAGGGGCTCTAAATAAAAAAGCGGGTTACAGCTTCAAAACCCGTCGGGTATTTTTCTCCCGACGGGTTGAAGTATCACAATAAGTTTTATCAACCTGCCGGGTCCCTGCCGCACGGGCCTTCTTCGACCCGACAGGTTTGGCTTACAACTTCATCACCCGTTTCCTGTTTCGGTGAACAGCAATCCTTATTTTCCGGCAACCCGCTTTATCTTCAACTTCATTCAACACTTCTTTGGCTTTGGCCATTTCTCCCAGTTCGCGGTACATTTCGGCCAGCATGATTTGTTCCCCCTCATGTTCCGGCTGATAAATGGCAATCAGGTTTTTCAGGTTTTCCTCAAAAACCGGTTTGAAAACAGCAAAGGTTTCCCGGTTCTTTTTTCGGTTGGCCAGAAGGTTTTTGGCCTGTTTTACGCTTTTGAACCGGGGCAATAATTTCCAAAAGGGCTTTCGGTAACGGATAAAATTGTTGATACCCCACCAAATCCTGAACCGTAAATATTCCTTTTTTTCTGTTGTATTGGCGAAACCATCTTTCAGTAATTTCACATAAAAGCGAATCAATTCTTCCCTGAAAGTATCACTAAATGCAAAAGGGAGATCGTGCATATCGCGGGCCATCGGCAGTTCTTCTTCCGGATAATTATCGGATTCTTCTATGGCATCGTCCCGCCAGAAAACCTGCTGGCAATCAGGGCAAAGGGTGATGGCTTTGTCGTTGTTCATCCAGGGTTCGGTAACGGTCATTCCATCGGAATAAGCAGTGGAACGGTGAATGGTGAAAGACATCAGTTCGTAGTCACTCATCTTCATCCCGCAATGCGGACAAACAAGTGTAATGGGGTGAAAGGTCGTCATGACGACTATTTAAAACGGATTAAAATTAGGTTATTATTGAACAGTAAACGCAGGATTGGCCAACGAATTACGTAGTTTTGAAGAAAAACCAACAACAATTATTTTAAAACGACCCACTATGAAACATTTAATTTTTGCATTGAGCTTTGTTTTTGCTTTTGGCTTGTCTGGACAAATAAGCGCACAGCAGACCGAAAAAGAATTGAACAAAGAGATTAAATCGAAGGCCACCAAGAATGCCCGCAAGGAAGCCAAGAAACTCAAAAAGGAAGGTTATAAAGTCGACCCCGGCCAGTTGCCCATGGACAAGCAGCTTGACGAAAGCTGGCAAAAAAGGCTGATGAAAGATGACGATGGCCAGCCCGCTTATTTTATTGCCACCTCAACGGCAGTGGGCGAAACCCAGGCTGCTGCCAAAATGCAGGCTTATGAACTGGCCAAAATCGACCTGGCCCGACAAATCGGAACAGAGATTGCCGGATTGGTCGAAACCAACCTGGCCAATAAGCAATTGAATTCGGAAGACGCTGCCTCGGTAACCGAAACGGTGGCCGCTTTTAAGTCGATTGTGGTGAGTAAAATGGGCCGGGTGCTCAATGTTTTCGAAGCCTACCGGACAATTGACAAAAATACCGAAGTCAGGGTGACGACGGCGTACAGCTACGAAACGGCTGTGGAGATGGCCAAGCGCGAAATCAGGAAAGAACTGGAGAGCAAAGCTGAGTTGAACCAGGAAAAGGTGGATGAATTGCTGGACTTTTAAGCCATGGCTGCGACTGACAAGCCTGGATTTATTTCCGGGACAAGTGGCAAATTAATCATGCGGCTGAGTGGCCTGTTTGTGATTCTTTTCCTTTCTATCGTTTTACCGGCCCAGACTTTTGAGGATTTCAAAAAACAGGTGCGGCAGGAATACGACGACTTTGAGCAGAGTACCCGAAAAAAGTTCGACAATTTTATCGAGAAAATCGACAAGGAATTCACGACTTATCTGGCAGATAATTTTGCCGTTTATCCTACCGAAAAAAGCAGGCGCCTGGCAGATGATGGCAAACCTGTTTCCATTCCGAAAGCCGCTGTAAAGTCTCCGGATGTTCCAGTTGAAATGATTGCATATTCGGAACCTGATAAAGATTTTTCCATCCGGCAGGGGCCGATGTTGCCCAACATTAAAAAAACCGAAACTATTGATTTCGAAACCGACTCGGTCAATGTTAGTTTTCTGGGCTGGCCACTTTATTTTACCGCTGATAAAAAACTGAAAACGACTGCACCGGAAAGCATCGATGCAAGAGGTATCAGCAATTACTGGGCAGAATTGAGCGCCAGCAATTACAATCATTTATTGTACCAATTGAGTAATGTGAAGGACATTCTGAACCTCAACGACTGGGGCTATTATCAACTTGTTAAAGGTTTTACCGGGGAATTGACACCTGATAAAAATCGTCAGGTGCTTTTGCAATGGGTGCTGCTCAGCCGTTCGCGCTACAAAGTCAAGGTGGCTTTTGCCGATGAAAAAATGTATTTGCTGCTGCCGACGATTTATCCGCTTTATGCGAAAGATTTTTTGCGCTTTGACGGAATGGAATATTATGTGATGGACGAAACTGCCGGAGACCTCAGCACTTATGCTGTTGATTTTCCCGAGGCCGACATCATCATGGATTTGCGCATCAGCAAGCCGTTTAATACCGAGCCGACCACAAAAAACATCAAGACTTTCCGCTTTCAGTACGAAGGGAAGAAACACAGTGTCAAGCTGGAATTCGACCCCAATATGATTGCATTTTATAAGACCATTCCGCTGACCGATGTGCGGGTTTATTTCAATTCGGTGGTTGGCGAGGTGACGAAAAATTCGGTGATAGATGCTTTTACCCCTTTGATAAAAGGGAAAAGCCCGGTGGATGCCGCCGACCTTTTGTTGAAATTCGTTCAACAAGCTTTTGATTACAAAACCGACCAGCAGGCTTTTGGGCACGAGCGTTACTTTTTTGTGGATGAATTGTTGTCCTATCCCTATTCCGATTGCGAAGACCGTTCTGTTTTTTATGCTTACCTTGTGAAAACACTGCTGAAAACAGAGGTGCTGGGTATCGGGTTTCCGGGACACATGGCCACGGCGATTCATTTTGATGACAATCCCGAAGGTTATTTCCTGACCTACAAAAACAAGGATTATGTAGTGGCCGACCCCACCTTTTTTGATGCTTCCATCGGGATGTTGATGCCTTTGGCAAGGGGTGAAAATGCCGAATTGATTGTAACAGAAGCGCGTGAAGAAAACTCGGCTTTGGCTGCCGGTCTTTGGGATATCGTCCGCAAAGGCGGAGGCTCAAAAGCCGGTTTACTGGAAGATGTTGTTTTTGACAATGAAGGCAACGCCTACCTCTGTGGATATTTTACGAAGGAAGTGCAATTGGGTGATTTTTCCATCCGGACGAATTATCCCGGACGGGATGTTTTTGTCGCCAAGTTTAACGACAATTATGAGCCCCTTTGGCTGAATAAAGCCACCGGTCCGGGCAACGATTTGGCTTTTAGCCTGACGCTCCGGAAGGATGGCAGCATTTACCTTTATGGCAGCGTTGAGGGTGAACTTAGCTTTGGTGGAAGCAGTCTGGAGGCAAAAGGTGCCCCCGATGTTTTTGTGGCCAAATACAGTACCGACGGACAATTGCAGTGGGTACAAAAAGCGGGCATCGACAAACTGGACCACAGTGCTGATTTTATGTTTGCCGCCAAATTCAATGGCGAAGGGCAAAAAATCATGGCCAGATTGTACAGCGAATCCGAGAACTTTGCCCATTACGGCTTAAGCCTTGATGACAAAGAAAATGCCCTGATCACCGGTTCTTTTTATGCTACCCCCGGCATGAATTCCAACGACTTCAAACAGTACGACGATTTGACCAATCTCGACAAAGTGGAAGCCCTGAAAGCGGCCAACGACGAATTGCTTCAACTAAAATACGAACAAACCATTGCCGGTTTGTTTGCGGCTTTGAACCTCATCAAATACAATAATTTTGAGTTGAAGGGAACGCAGGTGCAACAGGCATTTGACGATTACAATCCGGGTTTTAAAAGTCAGGCCGGCGAATTCTACACGAATTTTGGTGAGATGAATTTCCTGAAAAACAAAGGGGGCATCATCGTGATTAAAACCCGGACGGGGGAGCCGCTCCATTTTAATATGCTGCGGGTGGACAACGAAGCCCGCATCAAAATCATCAAATACAAAAGTGGCAATGTGGCGGTGCAGGTATTTTCGGGAATTTCCGTGGGCAACCGGCTCAAATCTTATGCGCTTAACAGCATCAAACTGTTTAAAGACACCGGTGACGTGCTGTTTGATTATGGCGATGACAACAGCAAGAAAAAACTGAATCTGAAGAAAGAAATCTTGAAGCGGTAGAATGAGATGATATTGAGAATACGAACTAAGTGTTGTTAACTTTTCCAAAGTTCCAAACTTTGGAAAAGATAGTCGCCATAATAAATTATACTGATTTAAAATGAAACCACTTCAACAAACCGGCAGGGCAATTAAATGGCGAAGCTACTTCCTTTTTTTCCTGATGGGAATTCTGCTTTCATTGCCTTTTTCTGCTCTCGCACAAGAAGAGGAAGAAGAAGTCCTCGAAGAAGAAATCGTTGAAAAACAGGTGGTTTCGCTGAGCGAGCTGGCTGCCCTGATGAATGCGGACGAAAGTGAAATCATCCTGAGTGATTTGGAAATTGTGATTGGTAAAGGGGACGAAACTTTCAGGGCGGATAAAATCTTTTATTCCGTTTACGAAATCTACCCCAAAGGAAGTATTGCGAAAAAAGTCTATTTCTACAATTGTACTTTCAATACCGGGGCTGAAGCACCCATTGTGTTTAATGGCTGGACTTTCCGAAAATTAAACCTGATTGGTTGTGAAATCAATTCCCCACTCACATTCGAGAATTTCAAAACAGTGGGCAATTATCCTGTTCATATCGAGAACTGCTCCTTTGCCCATGCACTTGCGTTTAAGAATGAAATATTTGAACTCAACAAACTTCAAATTCTCAACAGCACTTTCAGAAAAGAACTGTTTATCAACACCCCCATCAACCAATTGCTTTTGGACAATTGCCGCTTCGATGCAGACACCATTCAATTTAAAAAAGAAGATGAGGAAATGACCCATTTTCAGATGAGTTTGAAAAACCAAAGCTTTGGTGAGGTGGAAATCAACAATTGCCGTTTTACCAACAACGGCACCGCTAATCTTTTTTCGCTCGATTTTAGCAACAGCAGCATCGAAAGCCTTCGCCTTTTCAACAACAATTTGCAAAGTCTTGACCTGAGCTGGGCCACGGTAGAAAAGTCGTTGCTGATTGATTCACTGACAGTGCGCGATTACATTGGGATTCTGAATTTTGATTTTCCCGACAAAAACACCAATATTCCCTGGTACAATCTCGGGGGGGAAAAACTCGCTGTTTTTTATACCGGAAAGTCTGAATTGATTATTCCTTTTCAGGCAAAATCGAACGAAGAACTGGCGAACACCCTCCGCTACAACGACCTGATAAGTGCTTACACCAAATTCAACACCCTCTACCACGACCGTGGCGACATCACCTCGGCCAATGCCAGTTATGTCGAAATCAAAACCATCGAAACCCGGCGGCAGGCATTTGTTCAGGAAGTCAATCCTTCCTTCAACAATTTAATCAATTACAAACTGAATGTTTTCCTGAGCTTCTTTTCTGATTTCGCCACCAATCCGGGGAAATCGCTGATTCAGTCGCTGTGGGTATTACTCATTTTTACGGTTTTGTATATGTTCAGTTTTTCGGATTGGGATGGTTTGAATTACAATTACTATTTATCGCAATACCGCTTGTTTGCCAAATATATCATCAAGGACAAAAGTGTGAAGGAGGTTTATAAAACGAAGGACAACCCACATCAGGATTTGATGCAGCAAATCAATGACAAATACCTGAAGAAAGGAAAAGATATTCCCCGTTCGCTCCGGTTTTTTGGAAAACCACTGCATTATCTTGGCAAGTTTCGGTTTGAAATGATGCCCGGGTTAATCCGCTTGTTCAATTTTCAACCCCATGCATGGGCATCACTCAGTGCTTCTGAAAAAATCAAATCCGGATTTTTAATCACACTGATTTTGCTCAGTTTTATCATTTACATTTTGGTTGTAAAATTTATCAATGCCTTCATCCTCAGCCTGAACAGTTTTGTGGTGATTGGTTTTGGCATGCTTCCCGAAAGGGGGCTCGCCATGTATTTGTCCATCGTCGAAGGCATCATCGGCTGGTTTTTACTGACGATATTTACCATCACGCTGCTGAGCCAGGTGTTGCAGGGAGCCGGGTGATTTATTGATTAAAGAAAGATTATGGATTTTGACAACTTTTTCGATTATGCCGACTGGACTTTTTATATCCTGCTGTTTCTGTGGATAGTGGTACTGTTTGCCGGGCTGAAGTATTTCCATAAAATTGAAAAACTGTTCAAACTTAAGGACGATTTTCAGAACGGGAACAAAACGGCTGTCGGCTTGTTGCTGGGGTCTTTTATTTTTGGATTCATCACTTACCTGATATGGGTTTTGGCACCGGATTTCGGGCAGTCGAAAACTTTGGCGTTCATTGTTTATCCGGGCATTCTGCTGGTTCTTTTGGGACATATTTTTATTTGTTTCAGGTATTATAAAATCCCCAGCGCCATTCTTCGCTTGCTGCTCATTTCGGTTTTGATGATTGTTTATTTTTATTCGGGATGGCTGGGCGGCTTGCTGATGATTGCTGTTTTTGGGTTGGCGGTTGTTGTTTTCGCATTTGTTAAACTGAAGAAGATATTAACGATAAAATGAACTTCCTCATATCCATCATCCTTTTCGCAGTTTCTGTTTTCCTGTTGGCGGTGTCCATCAGATACGGATTAAGGGGCGCAGCCCGGCTGGATGCTTATTTCTCACAGAAGCACAATTCCGGTTATCCGGGTTTTGAATGGTATTACCGCATCCCGTTTTCCATTGGCGTAATCCCCGAATATTTCTACGCCCTTATTATGGCTTACGACAACTATTTCAAACGCAATTGGTGGGCTTTGAAAACGGCTTCTTTTATTTCGGTTTTGGTTTTCATCTCGGGATTGAAAAGTCGTTCGGCAGTGGCAGCTTATTTTTCATTTGATTTCCTGAAAGAAGGTGGAATTACAGCTTTGTTCACTTCCGGTAATTTTGTGATGTTCATGAATATCATTGTGCTACTTTACACAGGATTGTTTGTATTGATTTGCATCGAAAGCTTTAGAATGCATGGGATTTACGCACCCGTCAGAATAGCTGTTTACAGCATTTTAAGTTTGATGATGGCCAACCTGACGGTGATAACCCTTTCGATTATTGTTTTTGTGACCCTGGTTTATATCGTGATTAAAATCATTGGTTTTTTCTTCCGCTCCCGAAGACGAAGAAGGTACGACAGGGAGGAGGAAGAAGAAACGGCCGGTTCCATTCTGGGAAAAGGCTTGCGCGATTTTAAAACCGAACTGTACCAATGGGAAGACGACCAAAAAAGCAGGCCAAAATCTGATAACAAAACCGAAAGGAAAACAAAGACGATGAAGCGGAAAAGACCAAAAATAAAGGTTCATCGCAAAGATGCGTACTTTTGAGTTAAAAACCGAACATATATGTCAACGAGTTTATTATATCATGGATTTGGGTTGATCGACCAAGAGTATTTAAAGACAGAATACCGAGGAGGAACTGTA
>JAKIVD010000016.1 GCA_021647205.1 Bacteroidales bacterium
CCTAATAGCTTTGATAATCAACTCTAAATCAGACTTAAACAGAAATATTGTCAGCTCGCAGCATTATTAAACCCATCTCATATCGACTTTTTGGTGTAATTTTGAGTTTATGAATTATTCAGGCTAGGATGGTGGAACTGGAAGCCGGAAGATAGAATTCAGAAGACGGGAGAAATTCCCCTTTCACAGGTTGGGCAGCCCGTCGCGGATGTCCGAAGTCCAGAGGGTTTCAAACCGGAACCCAAAAGTCCGACAGTCCGACAGTCCAACAATCTAATACTCTAACAGTCAGCAAGCCCCTCTTCTTTTAATACCCGAACAATGGAAACTCCTGCATCATTTTATTGACACGTTTTTTCACTGAGGCCAGCGCTGCTTCACGCTCAATATTACTGATGACTTCGTCTATCAATGCGACGATGGGTTCCATGTGTTCTTCTTTCAGTCCGCGGGTGGTGATAGCCGGTGTGCCCACTCTTAAACCGCTGGTCTGGAAAGGCGAGCGGCTGTCGAATGGTACCATGTTTTTGTTGATGGTAATATCAGCTTTCACGAGGGTATTTTCCACCACCTTTCCTGTGATGTCAGGGAACTTACTGCGCAGGTCAATCAGCATCAGGTGATTGTCAGTGCCGTCCGAAATTACTTTGTAACCTCTGTTAACAAAAGCTTTCGACATCACTGCTGCATTTTTCTTGACTTGCAGGATGTACTCAAAATAGCTGTCGGTAAGTGCTTCGCCGAAGGCGACGGCCTTTGCTGCAATTACGTGTTCCAGTGGTCCGCCCTGTATACCCGGGAAGACGGCGGAGTTCAGCACAGTTGACATCATTTTTGTAACACCTTTCGGGGTTTTCAAACCCCAGGGGTTTTCAAAGTCTTTGCCCATCAGAATCATACCGCCACGTGGCCCGCGCAGGGTTTTGTGGGTTGTGGTTGTTACAATGTGGCAATGTTCGATGGGGTCATTTAAAATACCCTTGGCAATCAGGCCGGCAGGGTGTGCAATGTCGGCCATCAAAATGGCACCGATGCTGTCGGCAATATTGCGCATGCGCGAATAGTCCCAATCGCGGGAATAGGCCGATGCCCCGGCAATAATCATTTTCGGTTTGTCTTTTTTGGCCAGATGTTCCATTTCGTCGTAATCCACTGTGCCGGTTTCTTCCTTCACTTTGTAGGCGATGGGGTTGTACAATATACCTGAAGAATTCACAAAAGAACCGTGAGATAAGTGCCCGCCATGCGAAAGGTCCAGTCCCATGAAAGTATCCCCCGGTTTCAGACAGGCCAGCAAAACGGCCATATTGGCCTGTGCGCCGGAATGAGGTTGTACGTTGGCGTAGTTGGCGTCAAACAATTCACAAGCGCGGTCGATGGCCAGTTGTTCACTTTGGTCAACTACTTCACAGCCCCCGTAATATCTTTTTCCGGGATAGCCCTCGGCATATTTGTTGGTCATTACCGAGCCCATGGCCTCCATTACCTGCCCGCTCACAAAGTTCTCAGAAGCAATTAATTCGATGCCGTGTGTCTGGCGTTCCTTTTCCTGTTGTATCAGGTCAAATATTTTTTTGTCTCTTTCCATTTCTCGACGGTTTTATGTTTTAAAGGGAAAGCGCAAAAGTATTAATATTTTGTGGCTCATTGTTGATTGAATGGAAGGAAAGCTTGCTCATCAATCAACAAAGCGTTTATTCCAGCTATACAATCTCTTTTGGATGCACCCATATAATAAAAACCTTTGTCATTGAGTTATGATTGTTAAGTTTGCAGGCTGGCTGAAAGATTGAGACGGGAACTAAGACCTTCCAGCGTCCGTTCGGACCCGGAAGAGGCTGAATTAATGTCAAAACTTAAGACCTGAAGACGAGGCAAAACGGAAAACTGTCAGATGACAACTTTCCGGCTGACAAATAAGAAATGGTAAAATACGATAAATTCATATTGAAGAACGGGCTGACGGTACTGGTTCATTACGACCGCAACACACCGATGACCGCCATGAACCTGATCTACAAAGTGGGCTCGAGGGACGAGCATCCCGACAAGACCGGTTTTGCCCATTTGTTCGAGCACCTGATGTTTGGCGGCTCGCTCAATATTCCTAAATTTGACGAACCCCTGCAAAAAGCCGGTGGCGAAAACAATGCTTTTACCAACAGCGACTTTACAGATTATTACCTGACCATCCCGACCAATAACCTGGAGACGGCTTTTTGGCTGGAGTCAGACCGCATGCTGTCGCTGGCATTCACACAAAAAAGTCTGGAGGTGCAGCGGCAGGTGGTCATTGAAGAATTTAAACAAAACTACCTCAACCAGCCTTATGGCGATGTGTACCTGCTGCTTAAGCCACTGGCATACAAAAAACACCCTTACCGCTGGAACACCATCGGGAAGGAAGTGGGCCACATCCGGAATGCCGGCATGGCGGATGTGAAAGCTTTTTATGAGAAATATTATCGGCCCGACAACGCAATATTAAGTATTGCGGGAAAGGTAACTACAAAACAAATTGAAGCGCTGGCCGTTAAGTGGTTCGGGCCTATCCCGGCAGGAAAACAACAGCCAAATACGTACACAAGCGAACCGGAGCAGGCAGGCGAACGGAAGCTTACCGTTGAACGCCCCGTTCCGCAAAATGCCATTTACCTCGCCTGGCACATGCCCCCCCGGACAGACCGGCGGTTTTATCATTACGATCTGATTTCCGACATCCTTTCCAATGGTAATTCATCACGCCTTTACCAAACCCTGGTGAAAAAGGAACGCTTGTTTTCCGATATTAATGCCTTTGTAACGGGCGACCTGGACAATGGGCTTTTTATTGTCTCCGGAAAACTGATTAACGGTACAACAAGCCCCGAAGCTACCGATGCCATTCAGAAACAACTCGACTTGATGGCCAAAGAAATGGTGCAGGAGGACGAATTGCAAAAAGTGAAAAATAAAATTGAGTCAAACCTCATCTTCTCTAAAATTTCGGTGCTTAACAAAGCCTTAAACCTGGGCTATTACGAAATGCTTGGTGATGCTGCTCGTCTGAACTCAGAAATTGAAAACTACCGGAAGGTAAGCAGCCGTCAAATCAGGGAAGAGGCTGCGCAATTATTTACACAAAAAAAAAGAAATACCCTGTTTTACCGGGCGAAAAAGAACAATTAAGTTCCGTCTGGTTACAGATAAACCTTTCAGAAATAAAACAATGAATGACGGATAAGCACCAAACAAAGTAAATGACCAAATGCAGAAACAGTTTTGAGCTTTTTGCTTACTGTTCGGATGTTTATTTTTAATCTGGTATCAGGGATTTGATTTTTTATGTTCAATATGCTCAACAGAACCGAAATACCCAACCTTGGCAAAGCTGCACCGCTTGAATTGAGGGAGCCGGAATGCCTGACCCTTGCCAATGGCATGGAGGTTTATGTCATTGATATTGATGAGGTGGCGGTAACACGCGTCGATCTGGTACTCCGGGCGGGTTCGGTACACCAGGATAAAAAACTGGTGGCCGACACGGTGAGCAGCCTGCTTCGCGAAGGCACGAAAACCCTGAACTCTTCGCAATTGGCCGAAAAACTGGATTACCACGGTGCATTTTTTGATGTGAATGTGACCAAAGACACTACCGCACTGACCCTCTATACCCTCACTAAGCACCTTCCCGACCTGTTGCCCGTGATGGGGGAAATGCTCAGGGATGCCGTTTTTCCTGAGGAAGAACTGAATATCCACCTTGAACGCCGGCGACAGGAGTTCCTGGTGAACATCGAAAAAGTGCGCTACAAAGCCTCACTCGAATTCAACCAACTGGTTTTTGGGAAAAATACGGCTTACGGACAGGTGCCTGAAGCACTTGACTTTGACCGCCTCAACAGGGCTGACCTGCTGGATTTTTACAAGGAATATTATGTGCCCGAGAAATCATATTGTATCCTCAGCGGGACGGTGGACGAATCGGTTAAATCGCTGGTAGAATCTCATTTCGGAAGTGGCTGGCAACAGGGCAACCGCATGGAACAGACCCGCTTGAATTACTCGACCGTCGATCCCCTGAAAGCTCAGTTTGTCGAAAAAAAGGGAAGTATGCAGTCTGCCATTCGGGTCGGACGGCAAATGGTCGGTAAACTGCATCCCGATTATAACCGTTTTATATTGCTGAACACCATCCTCGGTGGCTATTTCGGCTCCCGCCTGATGTCGAACCTCCGCGAAGACAAAGGTTTTACCTATGGGGTGAGTTCGTTTGTCGCCAACTACCGGCACAGCGGCTACTTTTCGATTGCTACCGAAGTCAATGCCGAACATACCCGGGCGGCCCTCGACGAGATTGATAAGGAAATCCGGAGGCTGCGGGAAAATCGGGTGGGCGATGAAGAACTGGGCCTGGTCAAAAACTATATTTATGGTACTTTTTTGCGAAACTTTGACGGGCCATTCGCCCTGGCAGAAAGGTTTAGGGCAGTCAGGGACTTCGGGCTCGGATTCGACTTCTACCGCAAAAGCCTGGAGGAGATTTTAACAACCAATGCGACCGATTTGATTGAAACGGCTGACAAATACCTGCAGGCCGATGATTTGTACCAGCTTGTTGTAGGGGAAATGGGGGAAGGAGTCGTGAATAGCAACAAATGACAAATGGCTAAGTCAGGGGTGCTACGGGGCAAAATTTATGGAGCTAATTTTAGGTTTTGGGCATACATTCATAAAACATTGAAAAAAAAGTCTTGGTATCTTTTTGTATTTATGCTGACGTTTTCAGCAACTGCTGTGGCACAGGAACCTGCCGTCTTTACCTGTGTTCAGGTCAACGAAGACGGGAGTACAACCCTTTGGTTTAAGGCCCCGCCCGATGCCGCCATTGTGGAGAAGTACCTGATTTACTTTTCGCCCAACGGAGGTGTGTTCGTAAAAGTTGATTCCGTTGCCGGCGGGCCTGCGGGAAATATTTCATATACGCACCTCAACGCACTGGCCAATACCGGTTCGCGTTATTATTACATCGAAACGGTTTTCAGCGCCAATTCTTTTTTATCGCAGACCTTGCAGTCCATATTCCTTCAGCTCGATAACAATGCACCCAGCTTTAACCAGGCCGATTTGTTCTGGAATGCTGTCGGAAACCCGCTTCCCGAAGGTTCTTCCCCCTTTTATAGTATTTACTGGGATTATCCTGCCGGTGCGTGGACCCTTGTGGATTCGGTGGCTGACACCGACAGGTATTCCATGCCTGTTGTTGTGTGCGACGATTCGATCAATTTTAAGGTTGAAATTAAAAACCTGAACGGCTGTTCCTCGGTTTCCAACCTGAAGGGGGCGCGATTCAAAAATATGGACGAACCCGACATCCCGCTCATCGATTCCATCAGTGTGGATGCCAACGAGCACCTTGTGTTAGGCTGGGAACCCGTCCCCAGTGCAGCTGCTTACATCATTTACCGCTGGGAGTCCATCTGGAAACCCATCGACACGGTAACAGGCCTCAACAATACATTTTATACCGATACCATTCCCAATGCCTGCAAAGAAAATATCGCCTATTCCGTGGCTACCATCGATACCTGCGGCAGCAGTGGGCCAAAGGATGAAAACAAGCAGCGGCGGAACATGCGCATCGATACCATCCGGTTCAATACCTGTGATGCCTCCATCAGCCTGAACTGGACAAGGTACCGTTTTCCCGACCCGGACGTTTACGAAATCTGGTTCAGCAAAGACGGGGGTGCTTTTCAGAAAGCGGGTGAAGTGCAGGCAAGCGACAGTGTCTTTATCCATAACAATGTGAGCAATGGGGTGAGCTATGTGTATTATGTGTACTGCAAATTTGCTACCGGAAGCTCAACAACCTGTCAGAAAGCCATCCAGACTTACGAATACATCGAACCGCAATTTGTGTACCTGGCCAATGCCGATGTGTTGCCATCCAACGAAATTGAGCTGGCCGCCGAGGTTGACCTGGATATTGTGGCCGGTGCCTGGGAAGTTTACCGCACCGCTCCCGGAGCTTCTGCTGCGCTGAAAATAGCCACCATCAACCGGACGGAAGTCAACACCAACCCGCTGGTTTATCTTGATGCCGATACTGACCCGTCAGTTGGCCCGTACAGCTATTTCATTAAAGCACTCGACAGTTGCGGATTCGAAAAACTGGAATCCAATACTTTAAAAACCATCCACCTGACAGGGATAATTGTGGACGATAAAACCAACAGTTTGCAATGGACCCCTTTTGAGGGTTGGCTTTTTCCGGTGGAAAAATATTACATTTTCAGGATGATGGGCGATCAGGAGCCCCTGCTTCCCATCGACTCGGTAGATGCGCAGACCTTTTCCTATACCGACGACTATTCTTCCCTGGGAAATGTGGACGGGCGGTTCGTTTATTGGGTACAGGCAAAAGAAGGTACTTACGGTGTAGGGGAATTGTCCCGCTCAAATCGGCTTCAGTTGTTTTTGGAATCTCAGGTGTATTTTGCCAATGCGTTTAAACCGGGAGGTGTCAATTCAGTATTCAAACCCATCTTTCGTTTCTTCAGCGGGACTGTTTTTACTTTCCAAATATACAATCGCTGGGGACAGCTTATTTTTGAATCAACTGATCCCGAAAAAGGCTGGACGGGGGATGTCAACGGAAAACCTGCTGCCCAGGGTATTTACATTTACCATTTTTCTTACCAGGATGTGTACGGTAAATCGGTTGTGATGCGTGGGACGGTGACCTTGCTGAAATAGCCACTGGTCAGCTCATGAAGATTATACCAATTGTATTTTAACTTATACCAGAGGCGCATGTTGGTATTTAATTGGTGTAGATAAAAAACGTATTTTTGAGTCTGAATAGATTGTGAAAATGAACGCAACCGATGATTACAAGGCTTATTCTTCTGCTTCTTTGTGCAACCTGCTCAAATCTGACGGCACAGGAACACCTCCAATCCTATACTAAAAAAGACGGGCTGACTTCTTCAGAAATCACGGTAACGCTGGTAGATTCCAGGGGTGTTGTGTGGCTGGGCACATCCAATGGGTTAACAGCTTTCTCCGCTTCTAAATGGTATGCCATCAAAAACATTGAAGACAAGGAAAGCGGCAAGCCAAAAGCACTGGGCAGGGTGGAGGTGCTTTTTGAAGACAGTAAAAGGAATTTATGGGTGGGCAGCGCGAACGGGCTTTTTCTTTTCGATGGAAAATCATGGACTGCCTTTGAAAAAGAGGATGACAACAATTTTTTGCCCAAAGAATTTATGGAAGACCGACAGGGGAGGATTTGGATAATTTACGAATACATCCTGGATGTGAATGCCTCCGTGCAAATGACATTTTCTTTGACCAACGGTATGTTGCACATGTTCAATGGCGAATGCTGGATTAGCTTTAACGACATTCTCGGTGGTACGGCACCGGTAGTTCAGGGATATCCGTCAGATTATTTTACCGGCATGCTTCAGGATGAGCAGGGAAATATCTGGCTGGGATCCCTGGAAGGCGCTTTTGAATTTGACGGCCACAGTTGGCACATTTACAATGAAAATGACTTAAAGAGCGAAAAAGTGATGTTTGTTAAACAAGACCGGCAGGGGAATATCTGGCTCGGACTTGACAATGGCCTTGCACGAAGGGAAATGAACGATTGGAAACTCATCAGAAAAAAAGACGGCATGTGCGGAAACACGGTTTACCGCATGCAACAGGACAATCAAGACCGTATTTGGGTATTTGTTCGAAATAACCTGAAATTTGCAGGGCTGAATTTATTACTTGATGAAAAATGGAAAAGTTTTACAAAAGATGATTACCAGTTGAAGGATGAGGTCGAATCGCTGACAATGTACCATAATGAGGTAATTGCTTTTAGCAGGCATGGATTGTCCGTTTTTAGAAACAATGCCTGGCACAGGTATACAAGAAAAGACGGCCTGGCTGACAAGCATTATACCGTCATCCTGAAAGACGGGTATGAGAATGTCTGGCTGGCCGGAGAGACTGCTTTTTACCAATTGGTTGGGGACAAATGGGAAGCACGCCTGAAAGCCGAAAACAAATGGGGGGTGAAGTTGATATTTACTGAACAGGGATGCATTTGGCTGGGAACCGAAAAGCATGGGGTGTACTTATACAGTGAAAACAAATGGAAACATTTTACTGCAGAATCGGGTCTGGCAGATGACCGGATTTCGGCTATTTTTAAGGATAAAAAAGGGGTGGTCTGGATTGTAAGCAAAACCGGGATTACGCGGGTTTTAAAGTAGTTTGCCCACTGGGGAGAAATAAAAAATGCACTACGGAGAAGCGCAGTGCATTTATTGTGAAAGATGCTGGTAAGGTGATGTCTTACAGCCCCAGTTCTTTTTTCAATCTTTTCGGCAACACATCCTTGTGGACGGCAATGCCAACGGTCTGCAGTTTTACATAAGCTTCGGAAGCGTAAAAATATCCGTGGTAAATATGGCCTTCGTAGCCCCAGGAATTTTTCACTTTGTAAAACTTATTGCCGTCCTGGTCCTTTGCAATCCCAACCAGCAGCATGCCGTGGTCATCGGTAACCAGGTAGTTGTCGTAATGGTCTTGTCGCATTTGGGGCGTAATTTCTTTTTCGGCAACCGGTCCGTCAAAGGCAAACATGGCTTTCTTACGCTCTTTTTCGGTCAGGCTTTCCCATTTTTCTTTTTCCGTTCCGGAGAGGTCTGGTTTATCCTCATCGGGAATAATGGCAACACCTTTTTTCCACGAAAAGCCTTTGTCGCTCACATCGGCGCCCCAGGCAACGGTGTAACCTTTCTCCAGGGCATTGTCAATGGTTTCCATCATTTCCTCCAAATGAATATTCCAGATGGGTGCCCACAGCCAGTTGTCGGGGATTTCCATGACAAATTCCTTGTAATAAGGTCTGCGCATGTAAGAAGTCAGTTCGATATAATTGTCGGGATTGAAACCGGTCATGTCCCTGAAACTCTCCGGTGTGTAGGAAACGCCATCCCAGTCAAAGTTGTCAGGGTTTTCACCAAGGTACACATCCAGTACGGCATTGAATCCTTCGTGCCAGACTGTCGTCAGTTTCTTGTTTTTGTTTTTAATAATCGCATCCACGTAAGCTTTCAGTACTTCATCCAGTTCGCCGTGGGTGTGTTTTGGTTCGCCGTAATTGAGGCCGGGGCAACTTGTTTCCGGAACCATTCCGTATTCTTTAATCACACGGAAAACATCAGTAACTTCCGCACCGGGGCCAAAAGTCGCGTTGCCGTGCATACGCACATATTTCTCAGCTTTGTCGGAATAGGTGTGGTGAACCACAAACATTTCCGAAAGGTCGTAAGCCCTGCCGGTCTGCCTCAGTATTTCGGCTTCCACAAAGGCGAGTCCCGAAAAACTCCAACAGGTTCCCGAGCGGAATTGATTTCGTACCGGTGTATCTTCAACGTCCACAACCGCCGTAAACCGGTAACCTGTTTCTTCCTCTTTTTTCTTGTCGTCCTGGGCAAAACTTTGGCTGGCCATCAGCACGAAGCCGCACATCAGCCATAAAAATGATTTTAATTTCATGATTTTACGTATTGGTTTAACTTAATTCTCTTCTTTTTTCCGCTCCTCAGCTTTTTTGCCCTGTACCGTCCTGGCATCCCGGTAATTTTCAATCAGCAGTTTGAGTTCTTCTACCGTAAACTGATAATTGCGGCTCAATTCCAAAATGGTATAGGGGTGGTCAACATAATGCGGGATGCCCAGTTTCTGTTTCAGGAACGAGTTGGTCATGTTGTTGGCTTTTGCCACTTCGGCCAGTGTCATATCCTTTTCAACTACGGCATGGTATTTTTCTGCCGTATCCAGTTGCATTTTTTCTTTGGGCTGCATGCTTTTCATCACTTCTCTCGTCGCTTTCTTTTTGGCTTGTTCGCATCCCAAAGCAAGCAGGCTGATGGCAAGAAGCATGAAGAATAACCTGTTCATTTATTAAATATCAAAAGTAATTCCCTGTGCCAATGGTAGTTCGTCACCAAAATTGATGGTGTTCGTCTGGCGGCGCATATAAATTTTCCAGGCATCCGAACCCGATTCGCGTCCGCCGCCGGTGTCTTTTTCACCCCCAAAGGCACCACCAATCTCGGCACCGGAAGTACCCAGGTTGATGTTGGCAATTCCACAATCGGAACCGGCTGCGGAAAGGAATTCTTCGGCTTCGCGCACATTCAAAGTAAAACAGGCCGATGACAGTCCCTGTGGGACACCATTCTGAATTTCGATGGCGTTGGCGATGGCCCCTTTGTATTTGATAAGGTAAACGATGGGTGCAAAAGTTTCTTCCTGAACTATTTCAAAATGGTTCTCGGCTTCCGCGATACAGGGAACAACATAGTTGCCCGATTCGTAGCCTTGACCATCAAGGAGCTGTCCGCCGAACAATACTTTTCCGCCTTCTTCTTCTACTTTTCTTACCGCATTGGCAAACAGCTCAACCGACCACTTGTCAATCAGCGGGCCAACCAGAAAATCTTCGTTGAGCGGGTTGCCGATTTTTGGGACAATCTTTTTGTAGGCAGAAACAAATTTGTCGCGCACCTCATTGTAAATATCTTCGTGGATGATGATTCTTCTTGTGGTTGTGCAACGTTGTCCGGCAGTACCCACTGTTCCAAATACTGTTGACATTACGGCCATTTGGATATCGGCACTGGGGGTAATGATCACGGCGTTGTTCCCGCCCAGTTCAAGTATGGTTTTGCCAAGCCTTTTCCCCACAATGCCGCCCACACGTTGTCCCACAGCGGTGGAACCGGTTACCGACATCAATTGTACCCTTTTGTCGGCAAGGAAATTATCACCCATTACCGAAGATTTGGCAACCACCAGGTTGAATACGCCTTCAGGGACGTTATTTTCTTTTAATACCTGATGGATAATTTTTTGTGTTGCCAGCGCGGTCAGCGGGGTTTTGGACGAAGGTTTCCAGATGACCACATCACCGGCAATGGCTGCCAGGGCAGTATTCCACGCCCATACCGCAACAGGGAAATTATATGAAGTAACGATACCCACAATGCCGAGCGGGTGGTATTGTTCCGAAAGGCGGTGGTCAACGCGTTCCGATTGCAAATTGACACCATTGATGAGGCGTGACTGTCCCACGGCAAAATCGCAGATGTCGATCATTTCCTGTACTTCGCCAAGCCCTTCCTGGTAGATTTTGCCCATTTCCAGCGTAACGAGAGCACCGAGTGCTTCTTTCTTTTCGCGGAGGGCAAGGCCAATCTGACGGACGATTTCGCCCCGGATGGGGGCCGGTACTTTGCGCCAAACTTTAAATGCTTGCTGTGCTTTGACGACAACCATTTCGTAATCATCCATTGTGGCGTTTTTTACTTTGGCAATTTCTTTCCCGTCAATGGGCGAAAAGGAGGAAGTAACATCACCTGTCGTTTCAAACCATTCCGTCCCTGTCGATACACCGGGGTTTAACTCGTCTAAACCCAGGGCTTCGAGAATTTTTTTACTGTCCTGATATTTGTTCATTGTTTTACTGAATTTTTGTTCGTTATGATGCGAAAATTAAGAACGGCAAAGGTAAAAAAATGAAGACATTAGGATACGCGATTTCCAAGAAAAAACCTTTCGCAGCCAATCAAAGAACCCCGGGTTCAAATTATTTGTTTTTTTGGTTCTACTACCATTTTTGTGGGTAGAGGTCTAAACCGCCATGAAAAAAGAGTATGGCACTTCTGAAATTGACAAACTTTCGATAGCCTCTTCCCACAAGTTTTATTTCTTGTATTTTACCATTTAACCTTTCTGCCATTGCATTGTTTAAATTACTTATCAATGCGTTTACGCCCCCCCCCATATGCGAAACGAACATCAATACAACTTTGTTTACTTCTTTAATGCCCTGCATAAATGAATCCTGGGCCCAACTGACAAATAACTGCCCTGCTTCTTTTTCCTGATTGCAGAACCCGAACAGTTCCCTAAAATTTTCTCTTATGTGCCATACTTTTGAAACTTCAAAGTTTGCTGATTTTATCAGATCAAATTTGTCCCTTTGCTTTTCTGTCAGGTTTTCTTCATTTTTCAATATTGCATACCGGCTATCAATAAGTGCATCATTGTACTTAACTTCCCTGCGCCTGACCATATCCATGCTTTTGTTCAGGTATGCTATCAGATGAAATTTGTCGTGGACAATCTCTGCATTGGGGCAGATTGCCCCAACAGAGTTTATGTAAGCCTTCCACATATCCATGCTTACTGTATTGATGGATTGGCGTTGCTGCTCGTTGAATGTGCTTAAGAGCAGTTGCTTGACAGATTCCTGGTCACGCCCTTCCCCTACGTCCAAAACAGCACCACTGCGCGGATGTGATATTACAGTCACGTAATGATGGCCTTTCTTAAATGATTTCTCGTCTATGCTAATATGTTCAAACGCGACTGTTGACATATCCCTGCGCTGCATGCCCCTTTCAGTACTCCTGTGAAGTATCCTGTTGACCATACGAAAACTACAGTTCATAAACTCCGCCGTCTTGGTTTGGTTTTTGGTCGCTTGTAGCAGCTTTATCACCCTTATCTCAAAATGGAAAAGTATGGCGGTCATGTTTGTCTGCCCAGCCCAGGGCTATTTGCTTTATAGTACCATCTTTGCATTTAACCCTTGGTATACGACATCTTACATAGGACTTGTATTGTAGAATGTCCAAATGACGCCATTCCCTTTGTTCAACGTGATCATAAAGACTGGCTGGTTCCATGGTCTCAGGATCTTCATAATAATCTGAAATATATTCCAAATACAAATAAACATGTAGCTTCCTGTGATCAGTCTCAACTTTTGTTAAGACCCAGTCATCACCAAAATCCAATAATAAATTGAAAAAATCTTTTGTGAAATCCATACCCAAAATTATAATTTACCCACAAAGTTTGCAGTAGAACCGATTTTTTCAAACAATGTACCTACTTTTACACCATAACAAACAAAAGCGAAACAATGATGAGATTTACATTACTTTCATTTTGCCTTCTGGCAGTTAATTTACTGTTTGGCCAGATTATTCACATTCCCGCCGATTACCTGACAATCCAGCAGGGAATTGATGCGGCAACCGACGGTGACACAGTGCTTGTGCATGCAGGCACTTACATTGAGAACATCAACTTTAACGGGAAAAATATCAGTGTAGGTTCCTTGTTTTTGACCACCCTTGATACTTCCTACATCTCCCAAACGGTGATTGACGGCGATTCGGCCGGCAGCGTGGTGGTGTTTTCCGCCGGGGAAACCCCGTCGGCACTGCTTTCCGGATTTACCCTGACCAACGGTTTCGCCGATGAGGGGGGAGGGGTTTACATCCGGGAATCGTCACCCACACTGGAACATTTGATTGTGAAAGAAAATGTGGCTGATGCAGGAGGCGGTATTTTGCTGGACAGTTCGGCTTCGGTTTTATCCGATATTCTGCTGACCGGAAACTACGGGGACGGGGGTGGTATCGCATGCATTGATGCGGAAGCGGAATTCAGTAATTTAACCATTAAAAACAACGTGGCCCCACATTATGGGGGTGCCTTTTATTTAGAAAACTCACCGGTTACGATTGCGGATGTTAAGATGGAAAACAACAATGCAAATAATTTTGGCGGTGCCATTTTTTGCTGGGACGGTTCGGACATCAGCCTGGAAAATACAAGCATCAGAAACAACCAGGCCGCGAATGGTGGTGGCCTGTCAGTTTGGGACTCCAATCCGGTACTGGGAAATGTAAGTATCATCGGAAACACGGCAACCGAACTGGGAGGGGGGATGGAACTGAATAATTCGCTGCCGGTTTTTGACGGCAACAAACTTTGCAACGTTTACCTCAACAACGCGCGCGAAGGAAACGACTTCTTTGCCAACCAGCCGTTGACGGCAACGCTCGACACTTTTTCTGTTTTATCGCCAACCGATTTTTATGCCTCCCCCCTGCGCCATTACACTTTCACCATCTCCAATGGTAAGTTATCTCAAACGGATGCCGACCTGTTTGTTTCCCCTTCGGGTGACGACAACAACAGCGGCATCAGTGCCGGCGAGGCCTTAAAAACCATCAGGAAGGCGACATCGGTCATCCTTGCCGATAGCCTGAACCCCAAGTCAGTTTATTTACTTGAAGGTGTTTACAGCCCCCAAAGCAACGGGGAACCCTTTCCTGTCAATATCCCCGATTACATCAGCCTGACAGGTACATCGGTGAATTTGGTGACACTGGATGCCGACAGTGGGTCGGGGGTCATCGAAGTACTGTTCAACGCCTCCACACAAATTAGCAATCTGACCCTGACGGGAGGGGCCGGCAGCAAAGGAGCTGGTATTTATGCCGAAGAATCAGGCCTGCTGCTTGAAACAGTAAGAATTCAAAACAACAGTGCCGCTTATGGTGGTGGTGCTTATTTTGATGAATGCCGGCCAGATATTGTCAATGTTCTTTTTTCAGCGAATAAGGCCACAGTCAACGGGGGTGGGATTTATCTTGCCAATTCACAGGCAAACATCCTCAACACAACGATTTCGTCAAACGATGCCGGCCAGACCGCCGGCGGGGTCTTCAATTACCGTTCAAAGATTTTATTAACAAACAGTATTTTATGGGATGATTTACCTTTGGAGATTTCCTTCGTTACATCGGGGGGAAGCGGCAGTTACAGCATCAACTTTTCGTATTCCGACTTGCAGGGCGGTGAAGAAGGTATCGACAACCCGGGCAACGACACCATCTACTGGCTGGACGGGAACATCGACCAGGATCCTGTTTTCCTCGGGAAATGGGATTTCCCTTTTCAGATCAATGACGGTTCGCCCTGCATGGATGCCGGAACCCCCGACACCACCGGGCTGAACCTGCCGGAAACCGACCTTGCCGGCGACCCCCGTTTTTTTGGTGATGCCGTTGACATGGGTGCTTACGAGTGGAATCTTTTTGTGGGACAGGAAGAAACCGTTGAAACGGGCCAGACTTTATTGAACATTTTTCCAAACCCGGTCAGCAACCAGGCCACAATTGCATTCGAAGTTCAACAGGAAGGTGCTTTACAAATTGAATTGTACAACGCTTCCGGAGCAATGGTAAAAACCTTTGAAAGGAAAAGCGTGAAAACGGGTCAGCAAATTATTACAATCGGGACGCATCATTTGAGCCCCGGCATCTATTTCCTGCGTTTGACGGCCGGTGGGGAAGTGGTGACGAGGAGAGTAGTGAAGCTTTAACCCTCTCCGGCCTTCCTCGGTGATAGAAATCTCCACTCTGAGGGGGTTCCCCGTCTTCCGGACGGGCAGCGGTCAGGGCCCAACCACAAGTTTTTTGACGCGGCTTGAAAAACTGCTTTGCAACACCAAAAGGTAAATCCCGTTTGGCAGTTCGCCTGCATTCAGTTTTAGTTGATGTCTGCCCGCTTGCCGGGTTTCGTTGAGCAATGTTTTTAGCCCTTGACCGTTGAGGTCAAAAAGCGAAACCCGTACGCGGGAGTTTTGCGGAAGTTCAAAAGTGATTACCGCACTTTGGTTTGCGGGATTGGGAGCGATGGAAAGGTTTGCGGAAAGCCCGGCGGGCTTGTGAACACCGGTCACCGTCGAATCTTCGATGATCATCACGTACTGGTTGGCTGCAATGCTCCCGGATCGCTGCACCAGGCCCGAAGGCCAGTAAACCGCGATGCTGTCGGCTGCAGTTGCCTCATCCAAACCAAAGTGCAGTTGCAGATTGTCAAAATCGTGAAATCCCCCGCTGGGAAGCAGGTTCCTGGAGATGCGTTGCCCGCCGGCCCAGACATCCACCTGTGCCCCGATGCCGTTGGGGTTTGAAATTGTCCCTTTCAGCTTAACCATCAGCCAGTTGCCTGGACAGTTGGTGTTTTTGAACAGGCGGTATTTGTCGATGTGGCCGGCAGCAAAAAAGTCGATGGCACCGTCGCCGTTGAAATCGGCCCAGGCATGGCCGAAGTAGTCGCCGATCCACTCGCCCGAAATGCCCAGTTCAGGCCCCACCTCCACGAAAGTTTCGGCTTCAAGGCTTTTTTGCATGGTGTTGCTGTAGGAATAAAAATCGTGGTGGGACGAAAAAATGTCCAGCCATCCGTCGCTGTTGTAGTCCGTGAAAGCCGTGGTGCGTGTGTCGTTATGCCCCTGGGTGCCGGTGGCCCAGGTCACATCCGAGAAAGTGCCGTCGCCGTTGTTTTCGAACAATTTGCAACTCAGCGAGGAGTAACTCCCCACATAAATATCCACCCAGCCGTCGTTGTTGTAGTCGCCCACATCCAGCGCATGGGCACCCTGGGTGTAGCTCACGCCGGCGGCAACGGTTACATCCGAAAAGCTTCCGTCACCGTTATTTTTCAGCAGGGTGTTGGGGTTGTCGCCGTAAGTTGTCCAGTACAAATCCATCAGCCCGTCGCGGTTGTAGTCCAGCACGGCAATACCCATAAAATCGGGCATGGGGGCGATGGGAACGGCATTTGAGAAGGTAGCGTCGCCGTTGTTGTAAAGGATGGAAACATCGTCACCGGCCACCGAAACCAGGTCGGTAAAACCGTCGTTGTTGAAGTCGGCAAGGTTGTAAACGGCTGCACTGCCGATGCCCGCTCCGGCCGTAATGTCGGTAAAGGTACCGTCGCCGTTACTTTCAAAAAGGAATTGCGTGCCCGAGCGTGTGCGCAGCACCAGGTCGTTGAATGCGTCGCCGGTTACTTCGGCAATAATGATCTTGTTGGCACCAAGGCCGTTCAGCCCTGCCGAAGCCGTGATGTCGCTAAAGTGGTCGCCATCGTTGCGGTAGAACCAAAAACCGTCGCCCTCCTGGTTGGAGATGCCGAGGTCGGGATCGCCGTCACCGTCAATGTCGCCCCAACCGACGGCATGGCCCAGGCCGGTTTGTCCGCCAATCCCCATCGAAGAGGTAACGTTCTTGAAAACCTGTTGACTAAACCCCTGATGAGCACAGAGGGTAAGTAAAATTATTGAAAGTGAGCGCAGGATATGCTTCATTTGTCCGAAGGATTGTTTGCAGAACAAATTTAGAAAAAGGTGGGACATGTAAACTTTTCTTTTTATCTTTACCGGACAAAACCAAAACATTGAATCTCAAATGCTCATTAATTGCACAGACAGTCCTTTCGGGGAATGGACAGAAAAAAAGCTGTCGGCTGCAAAAGATAAATTTGGATTGATTGCAGACCTGCCGCTCCCCAAGGTCAACGACAAAATGGCTGATGAGGACATCGACAACCTGGCGGATAACAGTTTCGAAAAAATCCTGCTGATATTGGACGAATCGTTGGATAAGAGCAAGCCCGATGTTGTTTTTTTGGATGAGAATCGTGCCCTGGACATCCGTATTCGGGTGCGACTGGAGGAGATTGAAATCCGCTGTGTCAGTTTTGAGGAGATATAAAAAGAAGACGTGAGACCGGAGTTGGGAGTTGGCAGGCGAAACCCTCAAGCTGAACTCCCAACCTTAAAAATCATCACACTATTATCCTGATCCACCAGTGGAACAATGGGCTCCGGGATGGTTTGTGCAAATTCGTCAACAGCCTTTACAATGCCCGGCCAGTCGGGATTGTAATCGTGAACGATGAGTACGCCGCCGGGGGCAAGCCGTGGGTAGAAGAAGTCCAGCCCGGCTTTGGTGGGCTTGTATAAATCCGCATCCATGCTCACCATTGCAAATTGTTCGTTTTCTGCTTCTTTGGCCGTTTCGGGAAAATATCCCTCGTGAAAAACAAACTGCGGGCCGGTCAACCGTTGTTTAACACGCTCAACTGAAGTATCGGCAAAATTGTGTTTGGTGTAGGTTGCTGCTTTTCCGCTTTCCACTGCCAGGTCATTTTCCTGAAAACCTTCAAAAGTATCGAACAAATGAAAGCTGCGCTTCTCGTCCATTAAATGAATGAAGTGCGCCGAATCACCTTTGTAAACACCCAACTCGGCAAAAGCGCCCCGCACCCCGTCCTTTTTCAGCCGTTCAACCTGAAACCAGAAATTAAAGAAACGCACTTTGTCAGGATACTTTGCTTCTGCCTTTTGCAGTTCCGCCGGGATGTTCCCACTCTTTAGTGCCGCTTTCCACGCACGGGGCTGATGGTTTTTGTCGAACAACAATGTGTAAACATAGTAGAGCAGGTACAGCAAAATAACGGCAATTAATAGAAACTGTACGACTTGAAAAACTGAGATGTTCATGATATAAGTGCCTAAAGTTGAGAGTTGAAACTGTGTAAAGTTGAAAATGTTTCATACTATAATTTACAAAACTTCAGCAACCACAAAAGTGCTGCCGCCCACAAACACCAAGTCGTTGACACCGGCGTTGTTGATTGCCGAATGGTAGGCATCGGTTACTGAACTAAAGTGTTGTCCGCGTAGCCCTGTCTTGAAAGCTGCCTGCTGTAATTGTTCGGCATCCATTCCGCGGGGAATGTCTGGCTTGCAAAAATAATAAGTTGGCTGTTTGGGCAGCAAAACCAGAATGTTTTCAGGGTTTTTGTCGTTCACCATCCCGAATACAAAATGCAAATGGTCGTAGTCTGTTTGGGCAAGCTGTTCAACAACTGACTGAACACCTTCGGGGTTGTGCCCGGTATCGCAAATGGTGAGCGGGTTGGTGCTCAATATTTGCCATCGTCCCTGAAGCCCGGTGTTGTCAACTGCGTTTTGAATACCGTTTCTGAGGTTTTCGTTTGTCAGGTGAATGAATCCGCTTTCCTGCAACAGCACAAGTGTTTGCAAGGCCGTGGCCATGTTCTCTGTCTGGTAGTTTGCCAAAAACGGCGATTCCATTTTTTCAAGAAACAAATTTCCATCCCGCCAAACATCGAATAGCTGGCCGCTTTTGTCGGTGGTGTGGACTTTGCGCAATTCAAAATGTTCATCAGCAAAAACGAGCGGGGCATTTTTCTGAGTGCTTACCTCTTCAAAAACACCTTTCACAACGGTTTGCGTTTTGCCCACCACGAGTGGAATGCCTTGTTTCACGATGCCTGCTTTTTCACGGGCGATTTGCCCCGGCGTATTGCCAAGAAATTGCTGGTGGTCGTGGCCGATATTTGTAATCACTGTCACTATGGGCCGGCAAACGTTGGTTGAGTCGAGCCGTCCGCCCATGCCGGTTTCCAGCACGGCAAAGTCCACCTGCCCATCTGCAAAGTAATCATAAGCCATCCCCACTGTCATTTCAAAAAAGGAAGGTTTTAACCCCTCAAATGCAGCCTGTTTTTTTTGGGCAAATTCCACTACTTTTTCTTCCGAGATCATTTCCCCGTTTATTTTCATGCGCTCCCTGAAGTCTTTCAGGTGTGGCGAAGTGTAGAGCCCTGTCTTGTAGCCGGCTTCCTGAAGGATGGAGGCCAGCAGGTGCGAAACGCTTCCTTTTCCGTTGGTGCCGGCAATGTGGATGGCTTTGAACTTTTCCTGTGGCTTACCCAGGGCTTTCAGCAGTTTGACGGTCGTCTTGAGGTCGGCCTTGTACGCTGCCTTTCCCAGCCGCTGGTACATGGGTAGTTGACTAAATAACCAATCGAGGGTTTCTTTATAGTTCATCGGACAAAGGTAAAAGCTAAAGTTGTAAAGTGCAAAACGAAATCCGAAAAGTTAAAAGTGATAAAACTCAATTAAAATTGGGATGAAAATATACTTTACAGAATCCGTCGGGAAGAGATTATTTCATCAAAATAAAGTTGTAAGTAATGGTTCCCCGTTGCAGTTCAGCGGCAACAGGGTCTTCGACGAAGGTGGAGTTTTTAGCAGCATCAACTGCAAGTTTTCGGAGGTTGGGATCGAGCACGGTTGTCCCTTTTGGGTTTACCTGGGCGCGTGTAACTTCACCCTGGCGATTGACCCAAATACTTACAACTACGGTTCCCTGTTCTTTGAAATTGGCTGAAGGTGTTTCAAGATATCTTGAACCCCTGCCTCCCAGGCTAAACGAGATGCCGTTACCTTTCCCCCCTTGCCCGTCATATTTTTCACTGTCTTCAGCACCCTGTGGTTTGCCTTGATCACCTGACCCTTCAGTAACCCCCTGGCTGGTACCCTGGCCGCTTTTTGTACTGCCGGGGTACAGCGCCTTTTTGTTGACCACCGGTTTGGGTTCTTCAACCGGTATTTCCTCAGCAGGTTCTTCAGCCACAAAGGTCGAGTCAACCGGTTCTTCTTCCGGCTCTTCCTCAACAACCTCTTCTTTTACAGGTTCTTCCTTGATTTCTTCTTTGGGTTCTTCGATGATTTCTTCCGGGGGTTCTTCTTTTTTTTTCTCTTCAATCATTGGTGCTTCTTCAATGTCCTGAACCAGGTTCTCTTCTTGCTGTGGAATGGGATCAGGTTCCACTGTCCTGGGTTTGGGTTGGGGTGGGGGAGTGGGCTCAGACTGGGGTGGAGGGGTTTGGCTTTGCACATTGCCCGATCCGGTTTCGTCGTATCCCAGGTTGACTTCAACGCCCTCTTCCCCCGGCAGGGGCAAAGGTGTTCGTAATGCAAGAAACAACAAAGCAACCAATATCACGAGGTGGACGAAGAAAGTGCCAACCACCCCCCTTCTTCTGTCCTTGTCGGTCAATATTTCTTTCAGTTTGCTCAAGTTAAAATACTTAAATGCTCAATCTTCTTTCTTGTTGTCGGTTGCCAAAACTGCTAACGCGGAGGCTTGGTTGCCAGGATAACCTTGTGTTTGGTTCCGTGCTTACTGTTAATACCATTTACCGCATCGATGACCACAACGATGTCTTGCACCGGGGCGGTCTTGTCGGCACGCAGCACAACGGAGGCCTTGCTTTCGTTTCTTATCATTCCATACAAAACATTCTCCAGGTTGGCCGGATCAACCCTTCTTTCGTCCACGTAAATGTTGCGGGCCTTGTTAATATAAACCGTAACCGTTTGTTTGGACATTGTTTTGCTTTGGCTGCTTGGCAACAACAGTTTAATGGCATTAGGTGCCACCAGTGTCGAAGTAAGCATAAAGAAAATAAGCAACAAAAACACCATGTCCGACATGGAAGCCATGCTGAAGTTGGTGTCTCTTTTATTTCGCATTTGTATGGCCATAAGCTAATACATTTTTTTTACTCGTTTTTTTAATTTCTCCCCCCGGGGGGAGATTCCGCAGGCAGCGGCTTTATTTTGCCGGTTCATGGAGCACATCCATAAATTCGGTGGCTGTAATTTCGAGTTTGTACACCACCTTTTGAATGCGGGCAACCAGAATATTATAAAAAATGTAAGCGGTAATTCCGACCACGAGCCCGCCTACTGTTGTAATCATTGCCTGGTAGATGCCGCGCGAAAGTAATTCGATGTTAATGTTGTTTCCCGCCATTGACATGTCGTAAAAAGCACGGATCATTCCAATAACCGTTCCGAGGAAACCGAGCATGGGGGCGGCGCCTGCAATGGTGGCCAGGCCGGCCACGTTTTTCTCCAGTTTCGATACTTCGAGTTTGCCCACATTTTCGATGGCCGTGTTAATGTCGTTCAAAGGTTTGCCAATGCGCGACAGTCCTTTGTCGATCATCCGGCCGATGGGGGACCTGTTGGTTACACAAAGTGCTTTGGCCGATTCCAGTTTGCCTTCATGGATGTAATTCCTGATGCTGTCCATAAAGCCCTTGTCCTCGCGCGCGGCCCTTCCGATAACAAAATAACGTTCGAAGAAAATGTAAAAGGCAATAACAGAGAGTACCCCGATAATGCCCATTATCCAACCCCCTTTAAGAACAAGGTCAAGAATGGGTAAGGTGAGCTCCCCTTCCGGGCCACCGCTAATCAACTCGCCTGTTTCCTGAATTTGCAAAATAATTCCCGTAATCATAATTTTTCCTGCTTAAAATTCGTAAAAGTAATGCTAAATCATGCTGGTTGCATTTGTGTCCTTATTCTTTTTAACAGGACGCTGTTAATACTAACTTGAAAACCGGATAATTATTATTTGAGGGAAAAAGAACGGTTCCGTTTTTTACAAAAACAAGGGCCTAATTTAGACAGGCTATAAATTTAGAACAAGGCCGCACATTTGCTGTTATTCAAGAGGTAAATTTCAATATTTAGCTACTTTTGCGCTCATTAAAAAACAACCTAATCTGATGATCGTATGTTTATTTTAATGTTAGTAATTTTTGTTCTGGGGTACACCATGATTGCCCTTGAGCATCCGATTAAGGTAGATAAAGCTGCCTCTGCCTTGCTCACCGGTACCGTATTGTGGGCAATTTACGCTTTGAACGCAACAGGCATCCTTGATTTGGGATTCAGCCCGGCCTGGGAAGCAATTAAACAAGTTTCTGTTGACATCCATAACTTCATTAAGCCTTCGGTTGAAGAAGTTCATTTTAACAAGTTTTGGGAAGATCAGGCTGAATTGAGCCAGAGTGTTGTCCACTTTGTAAAGCACGACCTGAACCATCACCTGGTTGAAATTGCCCAGATCCTGTTTTTCCTTCTCGGCGCGATGACCATTGTTGAAACTGTTGATCAGCACCAGGGTTTTAAACTGATTACGGACAAGATAAAAACCACCAGCAAAGTGAAACTGTTGTGGATCCTGAGCATCCTCACCTTCTTCATGTCAGCCACACTGGATAACCTGACAACAACAATTGTTTTGGTTGCCTTGCTCAGAAAATTGATTGATGATCAGCGAACCCGCTGGTTTTTTGCCAGCATGGTTGTTATTGCTGCCAATGCAGGTGGTGCCTGGTCGCCCATTGGTGATGTAACCACCATCATGCTTTGGATAGGCGGGCAGATCACTGCGGCTAATATTATTGCCAAAGTGTTTATCCCCAGTGTCTTTACGATGGTTGTCCCCCTGATTATCGTCAGCTTCACCCTGAAAGGAAACGTTAGCCGCCCGGTACTTGCCGCCGGAGAGACGGAAGAATTTACGACGGCCTTCGAGCGGAAGTTGTTGTTGTTCATGGGGGTTGGCGCATTGCTGTTTGTTCCGGTTTTTAAGACTGTAACACACCTGCCCCCATTTATGGGCATGTTGTTCGGTTTGGGAGTGATTTGGGCGACAACAGAAATTATTCACCGCAATAAGACTTTAGAAGACAAGAGAAAGCTGACGGTAATTGGTATTTTAAGAAAAGTGGACACAGCCACTATATTCTTTTTTATGGGTATTCTGCTGGCCGTAGCAGCATTGCAGTCAGCTGGACACCTGAACGAATTGTCGCTTTATCTCGATGAACATTTACAGGATATTTATGCCATTAACCTGATTATCGGGGTGCTGTCGGCGATTGTTGATAATGTGCCACTCGTAGCCGGTGCCATGGGCATGTACCCCATTGCTGACCCTGATGTGGCAGATGCCTTTTTGCAGTCTTTTGTTGTTGACGGAAAATTCTGGGAGTTTCTGGCGTATTGTGCCGGTACAGGTGGAAGTATCCTCATCATTGGTTCTGCTGCCGGTGTTGCAGCCATGGGACTTGAAAAGATTGATTTTATCTGGTACCTGAAAAAAATCAGCCTGCTGGCTTTGGTAGGATACCTTGCCGGAGCTGTAGTTTATTATGTTCAGATTGAATTTCTTGGATTTTAACCCGAATGATTTGTGAAGTAAGAACCGGAGGGGATTTCCTTCCGGTTTTTTTATGGCCGGTAAATGACCCCGCCACAACTGTCGGAAGCTGCACCGGTTGCCGAAGCCAGACAATTGATTTCGCCAAGATCGCGGAGTATGCCCATGAAAGCAAAAATCAGGGCTTCTTTAAAATCAATAAGTTTGTTGTCCGGGGTTATAATTTCCATTTTTGTTTCCATCGCAATGGCATTGATGAGAAACTGGTTGTGTGCCCCGCCACCGGTAATGAGCAGTTTTCCTTTCGGGAAACCTTTAATTACTTGGTTCACCTGGAAAGCAATGTGTTTTACAACAGTATAAAGCTTGTCTTCCAGCGAAGCATTGCTGTTGTCCAGTATTTTGGTAAAGCTTGATTGAACATATTGGTTGCTGAGGGATTTTGGGGGTTTCAGCTGAAAAAAAGTGTCGGCGTTCAGCTGCTCAAAAAGCGCCGGTTTTAGTTTACCGAGTTGTGCAAGTCGTCCGTTTTCGTCAAAAGCTTTCCCTAACTGCCGGCTTAAATGATTGAGCAGTTGATTCGCCGGGCAGACGTCGAGCGCCAGCCTTTCTCCTTCGGGGTGATAGGAGATATTGGCAATTCCGCCAATATTCAGACAGAAATCAAATTCGGGAAATAGAAGTTCGTCACCAACAGGAACGAGAGGGGCCCCCTGACCGCCCAACTGAATATCTTTAATGCGGAAATCATTGACTGTTTTCAGTCCGGTGAACAGGGCAATGGTTTGGCCATGTCCCAGTTGGAAGGTGTAACCTTTGTCCGGTTCATGGAAAATAGTGTGGCCATGAGAAGCAATAAGGCCGGGCTCAACCTTGTATTTGTCCATAAAGTTGTTTGCCAGGCCGGCCAGGAAAATTCCAAAACTCATATCGTACTTAATCAGTTCGACAGCGCTTTTTAAAGGTAAGCCGGATAAAATAACCTTCCATTCCTCCCCAAACGGGATGGTGTCGGCATGGACAATCTGATAACTCCACTTTTCCTTTTCGCGTTGAAAAGTGCAGTAAGCCAGGTCGACGCCATCCAGTGAGCTGCCCGACATAATTCCAAGAGCAGAATAATTCTTCATTTCTTACAGGTGCTTAACAAGATGTTCGAGGCACATGCCCCGTGAGCCTTTCAATAAAACAGTGGCGTTTTTTATGGGGTTCTGTTTTAAATAACCTGCGGCCTGTTCCGTCGTTCTGAAGAAGGTAAAAGGTTCTTCTTCCCCAAACCGGTAAAAATCTTTACCCACAAAAAGCACATGTTCAAACTTTGTTTCTGCCACCTGCCTGATTATTTTGCGGTGTTCTTCCGGGGCATCCTTTCCGAGCTCAAACATGTCTCCGAGGATGAGCCAGGATTTGTCGGGCGCAAAGTCTTCGAAACTCCTGATGGCTTCGTACATGCTGACAGGGTTGGCGTTATAGGCATCAAGGATAATTTTATTGCTGTTGGTTTGAAGCTGCTGGGAACGGTTGTTTTGGGGAATAAAAGCGGAAATGGCCTGCTCAATACTTTTTGCCGGGACACCATACAGGCACCCTATGGCAACGGCAGCCATCAGGTTGCTGAAATTATAACTGCCATAGAGCCGGGTTTCGCAAAGCCGGGTTTCTTTTCCATGCCACCATTTTAATTTGAGGAAAGGATGTGTCTCCACTAATTCTCCCCTTACATGGATCGACCGGCGGCCATAAGTAAAGCGTTTCAGCCCGTTCGAAAGTTCCATCAACAACTTATCGTCGGCATTCACCACCGCACGGCCACCAGTTTGCCTAAGAAAGCCATAGAGTTCGTTTTTGGTACAAACAACACCTTCAAAACTTCCAAAACCTTCAAGGTGGGCTTTTCCGATATTTGTGATCAATCCCGAATCGGGACGGGCAATGGCACACAGAGCGGCAATTTCACGGGGATGGTTTGCCCCCATTTCCACCACGGCAATTTCCGTATCTTTTCGGATAGTCAAAAGTGTGAGCGGAACGCCAATATGGTTGTTGAGGTTCCCACGGGTAGCAATTATTCTTTTTTCACCTTGCAATACGGCAGCCACTAACTCTTTGGTTGTTGTTTTCCCGTTTGAGCCTGTAATGGCAAAAACGTGTGCAGTATGCTGTGTTCGGTGATGCGCAGCGAGTTGCTGCAAAGCTGTTATTACATCCGGGACCAAAAAGTACCTTTCATCTTTTTTAAAGCTTTCATCATCTATAATGGCCAGGGCGGCGCCGTTTTGCAAAGCTTGTCCGGCAAACTCATTGCCGTTAAATTGTTCTCCTGACAGGGCGAAAAACAGCGTTCCGCTCACCTCTTTTCTCGAATCGGTGCTTATCTCCGGAAACTCAAGAAAATGACTGTATAAATCCGGGATGTATTTTTCCATGTTACAATAAAAAACCCCACTCATTAAAATGAATGGGGTAAATATAATAAATATTGTTCAGATTATTTACCCGGGGTCGGGCTTCCTACACGAATCATCGCGCAACGGAAACCGACGGTTGAGGATGCTTCATCTTCGTTGAGGTATCTTCTGACGCCCGGGCTCAGGAAGTAAACGCCGTCATTCCAGGACCCCCCTTTCACTACGCGTGCTTTGTCACTAATAAGCGAGGTTACGCCGTATTCGTACATTTGCTCAGTGCTGTTCACATTCGGGTCGTCCCCCGTAATCCAATCGGCTTGTACCGTTGACTGGTAATCACCATCCAGATAGTTAACATTGTTGGCTTTGCGGTAGTTTTTACGGTTGGCAGCTTCTTCAGGAGTAATCTCGACATATTGAATCCGCCCAAGACTGTCTTTTTCAGCAACGCCGCCGTCGATATTTTTCTTTACGTTTTTATAGATGTTTCCACGGAAAGGGTTGTAGTCGGCAACAACTTCGTGCGAGGTAGGGCGGTAAACGTCCAACACCCACTCGCTCACATTACCTGCCATATTATAAACGCCATAATCATTGGGCCAGTAAGTTCCTACCGGGGCCGGCAATGAATTGCCGTCGTTCAGATTCCCGGCAACACCCATATAATCTCCGTTGCCCCGTTTGAAATTGGCAACGAAACTCCCGTAATATTTACTTTCGTCGGTCCTGACGCCGTTTCCGTTCCAGGGATATTCTCTCCGCTCAACTACCCTGTTGTAGAGGGTATTGCCAATGAGACCAAGTGCGGCGTATTCCCATTCGGCTTCGGTGGGCAGGCGATAACGGGGGAGCAAAATCCCATCCTCAAAACGGACAGCCCTGATGCCGGTTCCTTCCGGGTCAAGGTCTTCTTTTCCTTCCTTGACCAGTCCTTCGTACTGTCCTGCCAGGTAGGCATCTGTATTGAAATTATCAGCATTACTCTGATCGGGGTCAAAATCAAGGATGCCGGCTTCGATAAGCAGGTTTTCATTCACGCGGTCCGTTCTCCATGCAGCATAATCATTTGCCTGTAACCAGGAAACGCCAACAACAGGATAGTCCTGATAAGAAGGATGCCGGAAATAGGTTTGAATCAGCGGCTCGTTGTAAGCAAGCCTGTCGCGCCAGACAAGGGTATCGGGCAGTGCATTTCGTTCTACCGATGGATAGTCTTGTCCGTAAACCCTGTGTAGCCAGAAAATATATTCGCGATAAGCAAGGTTGCTTACCTCAGTCTGGTCAATATAAAAACTGCTGACAGTAACTTTTCTTGGTTGGTTGTCCCACTCGTAAAAGGGGTTTTCTTCCGTTGCTCCCATTGTGAATGTTCCACCTTCAATAAGTACAAGTCCGGGTCCGGTAATTTGCTCCGTCGTCTGGGCTACCTCAAAACCACCGTTTTCGGGATTGTTGTATTCCCAACCGGTTGTTCGCGAGCGCTGATTACTTTTACAAGATGAAACCATAACTACAATACCTGCAATCCCAAGAAAGAGTATGGCTAATTTATTGATTCTTAACATCTTTAATAAAAATTGATTTTTCTACTGTGTTAATAACTAAAAAGAGGGTGAATTTATTGCTCTAATGTGTCTTCTTTTTGCTTCACTGAAAATACAGAAATCCCAGGCCAGTGATAATTCATGCGAGCCGCCCGACCCGCTAAGTTTGGAGACGGTAACATCGTAACTGTAACCAAATCTAATGTGGTTAAAGGTGATGCCGACCAATGCGATGAAAGCATCCGGGTTTTGAAAGTTATGCCTGAACCAGGCCCCGACAACCAACGGGCTTTTCTTAAGGTAAAGCCCTAAATTCAACTGGTGAAACTTGTCTTGTTGCATGTAGAGTATATTGGGCTGAAGAATAAAGTCATCAGGATCATCATTCCCGAGCATGCCCTGTGTAATATTAACTGTAACACCACCGTGTGCGGTTATTTTCATGGGTAATTTTGAATTCGGATCATCATAAAACGAAAGATTGGGTTGGGTAAGGTGGTCAACTGCAACACCTACAAACCACTCGTCGTAATAACCCAGGACAGCACCTGCTGAAAAATCAACAACCGAAACATTGTCTTTTGGAGGACGGTTTTCGGCAGTGGGGTTATCAATTTCCCCGGTGGTGGGGTTGATTTGGTCGGCAAAAATCAGTTTGTCCCATTCCAGCCGTTCCTGATAATAGCCGCCTTTCACCCCAAAACTAATCACAATGGGGTCGCTTACCTTTAATTTATAGGCATAATATAAACTGGCTGACGTTCTTGATAAAGCGCCATCCCCCTGTCTGTCGTTCATAACCAAAACACCGAAACCACTGTTGATTCCCGGCAGGTTTTGATCATACGAAAGGTTATAAGTAACGTAGGCATTTGAAAAATTACGCCACTGATTCCTGTAGTTTAAGATGGCCCTGCCACATTCGGTTGCACCGGCAAGGGCAGGGTTTAAATACAAAGGGTTGGCATAGAACTGCGAGAATTGCGCGTCCTGAGCCTGGCTTAAACCCCCTGAAACCATTAAAACAAAGAATATTACTAAACGAGAATATCTGTACATCCGCACTTCTTTACTTGGTTTTGGTTTTCAGCCTACAATATTACGACCTTTTTTTTAGACCTTGTTAAATAATTGCTAATTTTTTTATTTTCCTGATTAAGTATGTTACTTTGCAAAATAATTTGACGCATTGAACGTTAGTAAGACCAATCTTATTGCCAGTTAACGAACATTTTTACAGCCCTAAACCTGACAAAATATGTTGCAACGAAAATACTTAATCTTTTTCACCTTCCTGCTGCTTTGCCTGACAGGCTACACGATACCTTATACGTTTTCTGAACGAATAAGTTGGCATGCCATCCAAAAATTTGAGGTTCAAGAGGGAGTCTTCATCGAACGTATCTCGTTCGAGGGTGCCTATTATTCTGATATTGAGTCGCTGCCTCAATTTGTCAGACTGTTCCCCATTCACACCGAATCAGCTATTGTTAATGTGTTTTTAACGAATACAACTTTCGTTCCGGCAACCATTGAAGAAACGGAGATCCTTTTGAAATCGGCCAATCCGGGAACCAAAATCAACGTGCAGGGATCAATTGTTGTTTCGCGGAAGGAGCCTTTTTTGAGGGTTGAAATACTGCCTGTTAAATGGAATGCCGGGAAAAAGATCTTTGAAAAACTGCTTTCCTTTGACATTGTGGCCGAAGTAGAAGACATCCCCGCCCCCGCTTTCAGGGAATTGACTTCCACCAGTAATTCGGTACTTTCTTCCGGCGACTGGTTTAAGGTAAAAGTGGATAAGAGCGGAATGTTTAAAATTACTTATGGGGAACTCAAAACGATGGGTTTTGATGTAAGTGCTAACCCGCGGCGATTTGCCGTTTTTGGTAATGGTGGAGGCGTTTTGCCCGAGAAAAATACCGACTTCAGATATGATGATTTAGTTGAAAACCCCATTGTTGTGGTTGGTCAGGCGGACGGAAGCTTTGATGAAGGGGATTATATTTTATTTTATGGCGAAGGCCCGGTTGTGTGGAAATACAACAAATTGACAGATCGCTTTTATCACCAGAATAATTATTACGATGATTATTCCTATTACTTTATCACCATCCTGGGGAAGGACGGAAAACGCATTGAAGAAGCCGAACCGCCCGAAGGGCCTTTCGACCTCCAGGTTGAGGATTTTGATGATTACGCTTATCATGAAATTGACGAAATCAACCTTGCTGGTTCCGGAAGGGTCTGGTACGGGGAAACCTTTGATTTTGAAAATACCTATGAATTTACATTTTCCTTCCCGAATTTGATTACCCTCTCGGGGACAGGTTATTACAAAGGTAATTTTGGCGCGCGGGCCTTTGAACCGAGTTCGTTTAGTGTATACTTGAATAATGTACTGCTGAAAACAGTCGGAATGCCCAAAGTGTCGAGCAGCAACCGTTACCAGATTGCCCAAAAACAGGAAACAGAATTCCCCTTTACACCTAAGAATGAACAATTGACAGTTAAACTGGTTTACCAGCGTTCGTCGAGCAGCGCTACCGGTTACCTTGATTATATTGACCTGAATGTCCGGAGAAACCTGGTGATGGCAGGCAATCAGATGGCTTTCAGAAAAAAAATTAATGCCCAGGATTATTCTGTCGCCCGCTACATTTTGGGCAATGCAAACGCAGGGATTACCGTCTGGGATATTACCGAAGCGGTAAACCCGAAAAAAATGAAGACGCAACCCTCTTCGGGAAAACTGATTTTTGATGCCCCTGCAGACACTTTAAGGCAATTTATCGCTTTCGACGGACAAGCCTTCTTCCAAACCGAGTTTGTTGCAAAAATTGAAAACCAGAACCTGCACAGTGTTAAAAATGTCGAATACCTTGTTATTTCCCACCCCGATTTCTTGACAGAGGCAAAACGCCTCGCAGAATTTCATCGTGCACAGGACGGGATGAGCTATTTTGTCACTACTCCCGAACACATTTATAATGAGTACGCTTCCGGTTCGCAGGACGTTACGGCCATCCGCGATTTCATCAAAGGCCTGTACGACCACAGTGATGCCGGTAAAGAAGTGAAGTACGTTTTACTTTTCGGCGATGCATCCTACGACTACAAAGACCGCATGAGCGACAACACGAATTTTGTCCCCTGCTGGGAGTCGATTGAGTCGCTGAATATTGTGAACTCCATTGCTTCGGATGACTATTTTGGTTACCTGGACGATGGCGAGGGCATCTCCTCCACCGACAAAGTTGACGTGGGGATTGGCCGTTTTGTTGTGGGCACACCCGAAGAGGCGGCAATGGCCGTGGATAAATGTATCCATTACGCCACCAATACTGATGTTGTGATGGAACCCTGGCGGAATATTATTACATTCCTCGCTGATGATGAAGATGCAAACAGGCACCTGAAAGATGCGGAAATACTTTCCGGTTTTCTGACGGACAACCACCCGGTTTACAATATTGACAAAATTTACCTTGACGCCTACCAACAGATATCCACACCTTCCGGCCAGAGGGCGCCGCTGGTCAACCAGGCGGTATTCGATCGCATTGAGCAGGGCACCATGATCTTCAATTATTCGGGTCATGGTGGTGAGATTGGCCTGGGACATGAACGTTTCCTTACAATTTCGGATATCAATTCATGGAAAAATTATGATAAACTGGCTGTTTTCATTACTGCAACCTGCGAGTTTAGCCGCTACGACGACCCGACCAGGGTTTCTGCCGGCGAACTGGTTTTCCTGAATGATAAGGGTGGGGGGATTGCCCTGTTTTCAACTTCGAGGGCGACTTATGCGAGCGCGAACCTGGCGCTAAACCTTGCCATTTTTAAAAACAACATGTTCGACAAAATCGACGGGGAATACCCCCGCTTCGGCGACATCGTCAGGAACTCGAAGACACTGGGCGGAAGTAACGATAAAAAATTCCTCCTTTTGGGCGACCCTGCACTAAGGATGGCCTATACCGAACATACGGCAAAAACGGTAAAAATCAATTCAAACATCATTGTTGAAGATTCCCCTGACACACTCAGGGCTTTGTCGATGGTTAGGATTGAAGGTGTTGTTACCGACGACAAGGGTGACATCTTATCCGACTTTAACGGGACACTTTTCCCCAGGGTACTCGACAAAGCCGCACAGATAAGAACACTTAAAACAGACCCCGGAAGCATCGTGACGGATTTCTACCTTTATAAAAACCTGCTTTTTAATGGAAAAACAAGCATTGACAACGGCAGCTTCGAATTCGAATTTATGATGCCGAAAGATATTGCTTACAAATACGGCTTCGGACGCATCAGCTATTATTTAAAAGATGAAGTGACAGACGGAAACGGTTACTACCAAAACTTTATTATTGGAGGCGTTGACGACAATGCACAGGAAGACAATGCAGGCCCTGAAATCACCATGTTTATGAACGATACCACCTTTCTGCCGGGCGGGCGGACAGACGAGAACCCATTGTTGCTGGCATACATAGAAGATGAAAGTGGAATTAACACCACGGGCAATGGCATCGGACATGACATAACAGCCGTTATTGACGAGGACCAGAACCTGAGCTTTAACCTGAACACTTATTACGAGTCGGAAAAAAACAGTTTCAACAAAGGGACGGTGAATTATCCCTTCAAGGACCTGGAAGACGGTGAACATGTGCTGAGTTTAAAAGTTTGGGATGTTTACAACAACTCTTCAATAGCCTACCTTAACTTTTTGGTTACCCATACCGAAGACCTCGTTATTGAGAACCTGATGAATTACCCCAATCCCTTTATGTCGGAAACCAGTTTCGTTTTCGACCATAACCAATCGGGACAGGAACTGGATGTAAGCATTCAGGTGTTCAATTCGGCGGGAATGCTGGTGCGCACTCTGGAGTCGCGCATCACATCCGAAAGTTATAAATCGCCGCCTATTAAATGGGATGCCCGGACTGACGGTGGCAGCGTGATTGGAAATGGATTTTACGTTTATCGCCTAATTGTAAGGAGGCAGGACGGCAGTACCGCCGAGGCCAGGTCGAAGCTGGTTTTTGTTAAGCGGTAACGACTGGCCAAGCCAACGAATTTAGTGTTTTCTTTGTCAAATGATTGAATGCCTGAAAAAAAATATGAGAAAAAATACTTCAAACCGTTTACTTCCCTTCTTCATGCTGCTTTTGTTGCCACTGGTCTTTGTCGGGCAAAAGGAGATGACGGTTCACTTAAACTGGGAAGGAATCCGGTCGCAACAAACCGTTAGGGGGCTGTCAGTAAACTATCTCTCCTTTGAAGGTGCTACCAATTTGTACGAGTTCGGGGCATTGCCGGTCTATTCATTTTCCATGCCTTCCCCCGGGGAATTTTTAAACTACGAACTCAGCTTTTCCGGCATTGTTGCCGACACTGTTCCGGAAGAAGTGGCCACAACCCTCACTGACATCGACATGGTCCGCAGCGAAATCCAGTACCGTTTGGTCAGAAACAATGATGGGTTCAAGCTTTTTATCCTTCCTTTTAGCTTGTCCGAAGATAAAAGCATACTGTTGAAACTCAACAATTTTAATGTACTGGTGGATATTGTCCCTGCCGAAGACCACTTGAAAAAGCCGGTGTCGGCAGTTAATTACTCGGGAGAATCGGTATTAAATACGGGAACATGGTTTAAGCTGGGCATCGTGAATACGGGCATCCACAAGCTTAGCTACGCAGATTTGCAGAAAATGGGACTTGACCCCGGGCAGATTGCTCCTGACCAACTGGGTATTTTTGGAAATTATTCCGGAATGTTGCCCGAATACAACGGCGACCCACGGCTTGACGACTTACAGGAAAACACCATCTTTGTTTCGGGAGCGGAGGATGGAAAATTCGATGAGGGTGATTATGTTTTGTTTTATGCCAAATCAGCGGTTCACTGGCGCTACAATATTTTTACCGGACGTTTCGATCACCGTAACAACCTTTATGCCGATACAACCTTTTATTTTTTCACGCCTGATAAAGGGAACAACAAACGAATAAGTACGACAAACAGCTCAGAACAAAGCCCCTCCGAAACCATTGACAGCTATTATGACTTTGCAGCCCATGAACGCGATCTGGAAAACCTGGTTTATTCAGGGAAAGACTGGTTTGGTGAGCGCCTCAGTCTCGATACCAGCGAGCGGACTTTTACTTTTCATTTTCCCGGCCTCAAAACCGACCAGCCTGTTTACATGAACTTTGAAATGGTGATAAGGGCATACGAAAATACTTATTACCGCATATTTGTGAACGATGAAATCGTTATCGACTCCACCCGGATACTGGCGATTAATAACAATGGCGCTTATGCCCGGGAAACCAAAAAGAAGATCACTTTTTTTGCTGACAGCGAGGACCTCGAAGTCAAAGTGAAATATTATACAAACCTCGGAACTTCCATTGCCTGGATTGATTTTATTGAACTCAATGTAGAAAAAGAATTGAGGTTCGATGGTGGACAGATGGGCTTTCGCGACCCCCACACGGCTGCCGCTGGTAACATTACCCGCTTTAACTTCAGCGGGGCACCTGAAAGTTCAACCGTATGGGATATTTCTGATTTCCACAACCCGGTTAATGTAAATTACGTCATGGAAGATGATGGCAGTATGCACTTTACGCTCCCTACAGACACCATCCGCGATTTTATTATTTTTGATGAAACATCAGCCTATTCACCGGTTGTTACCGAAACGGTTGCCAACCAAAACCTGCATGGTATTTCACAAGTCAACCTGGTTGTGGTAAGCCCCGGGATTTTTCTGGACCAGGCCAGGCGTTATGCCAATATCCATCGCGAACTCGACGGGATGACAGTTGAGGTTGTTTCGCTCGACCAGGTTTACAATGAGTTTTCCTCCGGTTCGCAGGATGTAAGTGCCATCAGGGATTTCATGCGTATGTTGTGGAAAAAAGGTGCCTTTGGCGGGGAGTCCGGTTTTCTGGCCTTGTTTGGCGACGGTTCCTTCGATTATAAATACAGGGTCCGCGATAATACAAACATGGTCCCCACTTACCAGTCCGACAATTCGCTGATACTGACGAAATCTTTCGCAACAGATGATTACTTCGGCCTGCTCGATGACGATGAAGGCCTGAACGCAAGTGGTATACTTGATATTGGTGTCGGAAGGTTTCCGGTTTCAACAAAGGAACAGGCAAAAACAGCCATCGACAAACTGGAGCATTATTTATCCCGCAATGCCGCCGTCATGCGCGACTGGCGCAATGAAATCTGTTTTGTGGCCGATGACCAGGATGGCAACCTCCACCTGAAACAAGCCTCCCAGTTGGTTAATATTATCGACACCATCCCGGCCTGGTTTATAACCAACAAAGTTTTTGCCGACGCTTTTACTAAAGTTACCGTCCCCGGCGGGAAAAGATACCCCGATGTGAGCAAACGGATAAAAGATCAGGTTGAAAATGGTGCGTTAATCGTAAATTATACCGGGCACGGCGGTTTAATCGGCTGGGCCGAGGAAAGGCTGCTGGAAGTGCCCACAATCAGGGAATGGAAAAACCTTGACAACCTCACCTTATTCATTACGGCAACCTGCGAGTTTAGCCGCTTTGATGATCCCGAGTTTGTTTCGGCGGGAGAGTATGCCTTCCTAAACGAAGAGGGCGGGGCCATTGCGCTGCTTTCAACAACCCGTCTGGCATTTGCCGCTGCAAACATTGTAATTAACCGCCGGATTTATTTTCACCTGATGGAACAGGACAAAAACGGGGATTATCTGCGCCTGGGCGATCTGGTACGCTTATCTAAAAACCCGTCCAGCCCGTTTTATTTGAACTTTACCTTGTTGGGCGACCCTGCCTTACGACTTGCTTATCCAAAATATAATGTGGTCACCACAAAAGTTAACAACAAAATAAGCGGTGAGGTGGCCGATACGGTCCGGGGCATGTCGGTTGTTACTGTCAGTGGGGAAATAGTTGACCGCTCTGGAAATAAAATACCTGGTTTTAATGGTTTTCTTTATCCCAAAGTGTTCGATAAACCCAGTAAATACAAAACACTTGGAAACGATGTGGGAAGTTACCCGGTGGATTTTTACCTGACGGATAAAATCCTGTACGCAGGAAAAATAAGTATAATCGATGGCAGTTTTGAATTTACAATACCAATCCCCAAAGATATCTCCTACCAGTACGGTTTTGGGAAGATCAGTTACTATGCCCTTGATACGGCACAGTTTGTTGATGCCTGGGGAAGTTATGATGAATTGCTCATCGGTGGCCTGGATGAAAATGCCGAGATTGATGATACGGGCCCCGAGATTGAAATATACCTTGACGACCATAAGTTTGAACCGGGGATGGTAACATCCAGTAAGCCTTTGCTTATAGCCCATCTTTTCGACGAGCAGGGAATCCACTCAACCGGGCAAAGCCTGGGCCGCGATTTGGCCCTTGTGATGGACAAGGACTACAGTAACACCCACATTGTCAACGAATATTTTTCCCCGGATGTAAATACTTACCAGAGCGGTGAAGTGGAATACCAGCTCAGCAACCTCAGCAAAGGCTGGCACAGCCTTAGCCTGAAAGCCTGGGATTTGCAGAATAATTCTTCTGAGGAAATTATTGATTTTTATGTGGACGACGATGCCGAAATATTGCTCAGGGAAGTGCTGAATTACCCCAACCCGTTCACAGAAACAACCAAGTTCGGATTTATCCATAACAAAAGCGGCACGAAACTAACCGTCGATATCAGGATATACGACATCAACGGGCGGTTTATCGGTGCCCTCAACGAGACCGTCAGTACTTCGGGATACCAGATTCAACCCATCCTCTGGAATGGAAGGGATCAAAACGGGCAAGAGGTAAAACCCGGATTGTACACTTACGAAATCTCGGTAACAGACTTTTATGGAAATGTGAGCGTGCAAAGACAGAAGATGATAAAGTTGGGTGAATAACTCAACCCAAATAATAATTCAACAATTAAAACGTTAGTTTTGCAAACCTTTTTTACCAAGTGGTTTTAGATGGTAATTTAATTAATTAAGAATAAGAAAAAACAACAGGATGAAATTAAAGATTTTCCTTACTTTAGTGATTATTGCTTCATTTTTAAGTGGTTCGTCACAAACCTACAACAACCTTTCAGGACAGGGAAGTGGTGTGAACGTAATTACCACAGCAGTCCCTTTTTTAATGATTGGGCCTGATGCCCGCGCCGGTGGTTTGGGCGATGGTGGTATTGCTACTTCACCCGATGCCATGTCGATGCACTGGAACCCGGCAAAATATGCCTTCATCGATCAAAAACTGGGCTTCTCCCTTTCCTATACCCCCTGGCTCCGGAACCTGGTGAACGACATCAACCTGGCCTACCTGACTTATTTTAACAGAATAGGGGACATGCAGACCATTGCTTTTTCAATGAGGTATTTTACCCTTGGCGAAATTACTTTTACCGACAACCAGGGCAATAAAATTGGCGATTTTAAACCCAACGAATTTGCCTTCGATGGCACTTATTCAAGAAAGCTTTCAGAGAATTTCTCGCTCGCTATTTCGGGGCGTTTTATATACTCTGACCTTACCCAGGGACAGAATGTGCAGGGTGTTGAGACGACGGCCGGAATCTCGGTTGCCGCCGATATTGCCATGTACTGGGAAAAAGACGTGGAATGGTTTGAGACCATGGATGCCACTTTTGCCTGGGGAATGAATATTTCCAATATCGGAAACAAAATATCCTATTCCACAAGCAATATTGAAAAGGACTTTATCCCTACCAACTTCAGGATTGGGCCGCGTTTGACACTTTTCCTTGATGATTACAACAAGATATCTTTCAGTTTCGACATCAACAAACTACTTGTTCCCACACCCCCGATTTACAAACTGGATTCGTCGGGCAACCCAATCCCCATACCCGGTTCGGACCAGTATGAGATTGAAGCGGGTAAGGACCCCAATGTTCCCGTCATCAGGGGCATGATTCAGTCGTGGTACGATGCCCCCGGTGGTTTTGGTGAAGAAATGAGGGAGTTTAATTATGCCATTGGTACCGAATACTGGTACAACGATATTTTTGCCGTGCGGGCCGGTTTCTTCTGGGAAGACAAAACAAAAGGTGCCCGCCGTTATGTTACCCTTGGTGTAGGACTCAGGTACAATGTATTCGGACTGGACTTTTCTTACCTCGTGCCTGTTTCATCGGTGCAAAACCCCTTGCAGAACACTTTGCGTTTCACCCTTTTGTTTAATTTCGGTAACGTAACGAAAAAGACTACCACCCCGGCAGGATAATGAACCCCTACAGGATTGGCTTCGGTTATGACGTGCACAAATTATCCCCCGGCAGGAGCCTCATTGTTGGGGGGGTAACTATTCCACATTCCAAAGGAGCTAAAGGGCATTCGGATGCCGATGTGCTGCTGCACGCCGTTACCGATGCCCTGCTGGGTGCTGCCGCTTTGGGTGATATTGGTACCTATTTCCCGGATACGGATCCCCGATTTAAGAATATGGATAGTATGGTGATTGTAGCAAAGGCGGTGTTGCTGCTGAAAGAAAAGAATTTTACAATAGGTAATATTGATGCCACCGTCGTTTTACAAAAGCCAAAAATCAGTCCCCACATTCCTGAAATGAGAAAACGGCTTGCTGCTGTTCTCGGGATTGACATTGGAGAGGTCTCAATTAAAGCAAGCACTACCGAACACCTGGGTTTTGCCGGCCGCGAAGAAGGTATTGCAGCTTATGCCGTAGCGATGCTTATTTCCTAAAACGGAATGGACAACTAAGCTGATCGGGCTGAAACCGTCCCCCCCAAATTACCGGCCGGTACTGAAAGCACTGAAAAGAATCCACAAATCAATCTCGTTGTCGAATCCGGCGAAAGCGGGTAATCGCAACTGGTCGTTGTACATTTTTCCATGCAGCGAAAAAACCCTGTAGTTTCCCGAATTCGTACCTGGACGTGTAATGCTCATCTCAAAGCCGAGGGTTTCGTCAAGTCCCAGGTAATCACATGTCAATTGCAATTCGACAGGGTAAGTCCGGCTAATGCTCCGTTGGTCGATGATTTCGGTAACCGGAAAAATCCCTTTGAAAACATATTCCAGTTCATCAGGTACCGAATCCTGTTGGTTAAACCCTGGTTGAACGGTTGACAGCATGTCGGTGTTTTTTAAGCGGGTAATAAAATCGCCGGTTCTGTAGTCGAGTACCACGGTGATGTTTTTGTTTTCCCACTGATAGTTTTCGCCATCTTTGAAAGCGCTGATTTTCAGCTGTGCTTTATATGTTTGGTAACGGACTTCCTGCCCAAAACAAAAGTTGGTCATCAGGATGACAGCGGCAATTGAAATGAATGTTTTCATGGTTCCGTTTTCTATTTTGCGGATAAAGGAGATTCATCAGAAAGCCCGGTATCCGTTTTAATAATTATCCAAATATAAGGCCTTTTTCTGATTGGTAAAAAGAAGCCAGCAACAGGGAATAGGAGTTGAAGGCTGTATCAGAATAACACCTCCTAAGCGGTAGTCCGGCCTTGTTCTACATTAAAAACCTGTAGTTCAATGAGGTTAAAACGGACTTCCTGTTGCCAATCAAACCGGCCTCAGTGCGGAACATCCAGTGTTTGTTCAATTGGAATTGCATACCCACAATCCCGTTCCATTTTTGCTGCACCTGCTTGTCAAGGCCATACCTGACAATACTGCTGCCATCCTTGGATTCAAGCTTATCAATGATGGGCGTAAGAATTTCATCTGCTTTTTCAAGCTTAATTTTGTCCAATGGTTTAGTGGGGTCGAGGTTGTTGTACCATGCCCAGTAATCGTTTACAATCTCATCCCTCCGTTCCCAGGTTTCGGGCGGGAGTGCCTCAATCATTTTCACTTCACCAACAGTTGTTGAGGCCATCGACGCCCGCATGGCACCCACCCAAACGGCAATATTTCGGTCGGGCCTGTTCTTAAATGTAAAAGTATGGCCCAGTCTGATGCCAACAACGCTTACCATTACCGCTTTATCCAATAGTTCGGGTTTGTTCCAGGTTAGGTTGGCATCAACCGAAAGCCACACCGGGCCAATACCAAAGGCGGTCAGCAGCCCGACACCGGCGGTAGAGATGCCCTGATCGACAACCGATTCCAACTCAAACTCCTGCTCGCCCAAACGGTTGATGTTTACCACGGTATGAGATTGCCCATAGCCAAATATCCCATAAAGATCAAGGAAGGGAAATATCCAGATATCCGGCCTTACATTTACTGTATAAGAGGTGTTGGTGTTGTCGCCGAATCCGATAAAATCTACCGGGGTCAATGGAATATCTTTGCTGTCAGACTTAAAACCCAATTGAAGATTATCGATAAGGATGCCCTGGTCTAACCACATATAATTGGCCATAATTCCGATAGGGTAAGGGATATCGAATCCTTTTTTGTAGGCGCCCTGTCCCCAGATTGGGAAAACAAAGGTGTAGTTAACATTTTTAAGGCTGTCTGTATAAACCTCATGTTTGCTTCTCACCTTTTTGGCAGCGTACTGTGCTTGTGATTGTCGCGTCATAATAAAAACAAAAAATACGGTCAGGACTGTGATTTTGTAAAAAATTTTCATTTGCTAATTATTTTTAGTTTATTTGAATGGAGAAAGGGGGAATAAGGTTTAATGAAACTGGTATCCATCCCTTATTTCCCTTATACACTATTTCCCTTTCTCTAATTTTTTCGCTTTCTTTTTCGCCGCTTTTTCTGCTGCTTTCTTTTGTGCTTCTTCCCCCGCACCAATTGGGATATTTATTTTTAAAAAAATGGAACTGTTTTTTGTGCCCGGAACCCCTTTGTACACATTTACAAACCCATAATAATATTTAGCCCCCAAAGTCCAGCCGGTACCTTTAAATAAAGTATAGCCTAATCCAACGGTAACACCGACATCCAGTTTGTTTATTTTTTCTTTGTTGTACTCCTTAAAAATAGCATCTCTGCCATCCACATCGGCTTCAAATTCAACCCACGATTTGTACATTAGCCCGAATTGAGGTCCGGCTTCGACATATAAGTGGTTTTTAAACTTATACTTGATGAGTGCCGGTACGATGAAGTAATTCATTTTTTGGCGGTAATTACCGGGTATTTCCATACCAAGGCTATCCTCATAAATGCTGGCCTGAAGGAAGTTTAAGTCATTATTGGTGAGTTTGTCCACCCCCATATTCGATTTCACCAACACACCGGTGTGCAACCACCATTGGTTTTTCAATCGAAAATTGAAATAAAAACCCAAATTCCATTTGGTGGCAAAATTCCTGGTTTCCATACCGGAAATCCTTGTCCAGTTTACCCCGCCATCCAAGCCAAATTCAATGTTCGGGGAGTTCAGTTTATCACCCAATAAAAGGGTAATTAAAATTTGTGATTGCGAAGTAAATCCCACCACCACTAAAATGATTATTAAAAGAAATTTTTTCATCTTTAAATTTTAAAATAATTATCGTGCCCATGCACTTCCAATGACTACATAAACGGCCCATTGATCAGGCCCGCGCGCCAAATCCATACCCATTTTTAGTCCAAACATCCTGGCAATCAGATAGCGAAAACCGGCCCCCGCATTCCAGGCATTCGAAGCATCAGCAACTTCCTCAAAAGATTTAAACGCGGCGCCATATCCGCCAAAAGCGACCACGCTCCACCTTTTTGTTAGCATAACCTCCTGTTCTGTTTCGATGAGGGTCGTATAATTCCCCTGATAACGCATGGCCGGCACCCCGCGCAAAGCAATAAAAGGCTTCATATAAAACGGCGGGTCTCCGGTAGCCATTTGTGTATCGAGGCGAAAACCAGCAGTCCATCGATGTAAAAAAACCGGCAAGTAATAGTACAAAAAGAAACTGAGCCGGCCAAAATCGCGGTCGCTGCCCAAAAGCTCGAGGTACTGGCTGTAGGTTACATTAATTCGTAAACCTTTGGTTGGGGAAAAAATATTGTTAAAGTTTTCGTATTCTGCAATCAGGCCAATTCCGCTATTGGTAAAATCGATATCTTTGGGGTTGATAATTGGAATATCGCTTTCTTCAAAAAAGATGGCCGTTGTTTTCATAAAAAGATACCTGCCCCCCAACAAAAACCTGCTGCTTCCAATCCTGAACAAGGCTTGTTGCAGCAGGAAATAGCTTTTCAGTCGAAACTCCGCAGATTTATCTTCGAGCAGGTTGCCGCTGACCCCATAATACTTCAGCCTGATGTCGGCATAACCCAAAACACCCCTGTACCTTATGCGGTCATCTTTCCAGAAGCCCATATAACCGGCACCGGCAAACCAGGTCTTATTAGAAGTTATCCCCCCGGCAACGCCTGCAACATCAGGCATTTTGAACTTTTTCTTTGTTGTTTTTTTCGGAATAAAAAAGGCTCCGGCCAAGGCAGCCCCGTACCCGACTGCCGGCTCGGTAATGGGTGCAATCACAGGCAAAAATCCATGGAGGTTGTTCAGGTAATAACTGATATCGATGGCATTGTCGAGGGTATCACGCAGCGGCTTTTTCTTTTTTTGTTTTTTCTGTGCAATAGTATGTAGCGGGATGCTTAACAGCAACAACACCAATATACTAAAACTAAATGTGACTTTTCTCCTCATCTGCCTTGCTACGCCAAATGCAAGTTACTTAACCGTATAACCCTTGCCTTCCATGCAGGCTGAAAAGGCTTTGTTAAAATTGGCCATCATTTCTTTTTCTTTGGCTGCCGCTACCTGGTTGTTTTGTTGTTGCTCCATTTCATCGCCCACGACTTTGGCTCTTCTGCCTCTCAGTCCGCCCACAACAGCACCTATGGCAGCACCTTCACCGGCATCTCCGGCAATGGCTCCAATAGCGGCACCTGCAGCGGCACCACGGGCGGCACCCCTCACAGCAGTACCGTCAACAGAACGGTCAACCTGTTCGGCTTTTACATCGGTTGGGTTCATCGGATCGACGCCACTTTGTTCTTTTGCCCATTTATAACATTTGTACTCGTCCATTTCCTGTTGCTCTTTGCTCTGATCTTTTGAAGGAAAAACAAAGAGGCCAAGTCCTTTGGAAATAGAAGTTTCGTCTTGTGATCGTGCTTCTTCAACAGAAGTAACGAGCAACAACACCATCAGTGGAATTATGATTCGTTTCATTAGGTTAGTTTTTAAATTTTATAAATCATCAGGATGAATAAATACAAAGCCCAACTGTCTGAAGGCATCGGCTTCGTTGTAAAACGTATAGCTTTTGGTAATTTTCCCGTTTTCAACTTTGTAGGTTGTATTCGCCCAGATGGTTACCGTTTCGCCACTTTTGTAAGTGATGAAAAGCTCAGCCCAACTTGATACCCAATCCCCTTTGTTTGGCCCTTTACTGATGAATACCGGCGCATGTTGTTCTTTTTTGTATTCGATTTTTTTATAGAGGTTTTGCACATTGTATTTCCAACTCTCAATAGCTTGTTCTTTACCGACCGAGTCGTTAAAAGAAGGGCCATAGCCTTGATAATCATCAGCAAGCAGCGTTTCCATGGTTTTATAATCCATGTTCTCAACCGATTGAATGTATTTATCAACCACGGCAATGTTTTTTTCGGAACTATCATTGCCCGATGAACAACTCATCAGAAAGGGAAACACCAGCATTGCAAACAGTAATCTTTTCATTTTTCTTGATTTAATTCATTGACAATTAAACTTTATTATTTGACCCAAAAAATATATAGGATCAACAAAAATACAACAGGATAAGCGATTCTGAATAAGAAATCCAGTTTTAAGGCAAATTCTTTTTTTCCTTTCAATGCAAATGTTGTGCTGACCAGCGCTTCCAGATAGGCAACAAAAACCAACACCAGCGCAGCAAAAATAAAATGGTCCATATTAGTGAGATAGGAAACAGGTGGAAGGAGGTTTTCCAGTCTGAAAAGAAACGCAATGAGTGTTAGTATGGATGTACCTGCAACTCCGATTTGGGCACCCACCTGTGCGGGGTCGATCCAGAAAACAGCCCATGACAGAAAAAGGATGACCATAAGGGGTGCCAGTACTTTCCACCAGTAGTACTGGATGTGGCGGCTCGCCCTGAGTTGGTAATCAAGTTTGGGCCGGGTAATTACTTCTGTTCCGTCGTTAAACAAATCGGCTTTAATGGTCGAATTTTCAGCGCCAACTGCTTCAATTTTCCAGTCGGAGATTGAGAATTTTTCAGTACCACCGGCGATTTCAAAAATCATCTCCACCTCAGCAGGTGTAAAGCCAAATGCCAACAGCGATATCGACAGTATTTGTTCATCAAACGGGAATTCTTTAAAATCCAGATGATTGCTAAACCTGGCGTAGTAGCGCTGGGTGTATTGTACAGTAGCGCCGTCAAGAATGCTGACCCTTTGCGGAAACCTTAAATCAACATCACGTAAATTAAAAATCTGGATATTCGGGTGCCAGATGGCATTGAGCGGTAGCGTTCCTTTTATTCCCGCTAATCTTTGATCGGTCCATTTAAGCCGTACCACAATATCGGCCGTAAAGCTTTGGTCTTTATCATCAATATCTTCAATGTCGATGATGTACAGGCTGACAAAAACCTTTGTCGGGCCTAAGTTGGCAGCGGGCCTTGATTGGGGAAAGTTTTCTGTTTGGGCGTTGGTGATGCCGGTGATGAACAGCACAAGAATCAGTATCGATTTTTTCATATTTCCCGGTTTCTATTTTTTATCGAACCACATAAACTGATAGGCGATTAACAGTGTCGTAAAATCGGCGCCATAGCGCGTAGAAACACCAGTAGTAAGGGCAATTTTAAGTGCATGGTTTTTACTGATGCGGTAAGCAAAAGCAGCGCCATATCTTGAATTTCGTTGTAAGTCGTCTTGCTCAACATCGTTTACAATTGTTTCTCCCTGCCCGCTTGTTCCCACAGAAACGGCAAGCCAAATTCCCGGTTTAAATACATAGCTGATGTGCAGGTGGGCAGCCACCAACGGTTTCTGGGCGATGGTATTTCCATTGTAAAAAGATTTATTCTCAGTAAAAAACCAGCCGATGAGGTGCCCCTCAAAAGTGAGTTTCTTTTTGATGGTGTAGGAAGCGGCAAGCGCTGTTTTAAAGGCCCAGCGGTTGGCACCCAGGTTGATAAACTTTGTGGGGTCGTACTGTCCCAGCGGCGCCCTGATGCGCAGTGAAAGCCCCAGTTTAAATTTTTTGGGTTCGTACTTAAAATAGTCGGCGGGTTTCAGGGCTTTGGCCCCGACCAAAATCATCGAAATCCGTATCAAAGGATCGGCCAGACCATTACGCGAGGTGGTGGAGTCGATATTACTGACCACGCCATCAAAGCTCCCGAATGAATAGGGGACAATAATATCAAATTTCGTGAGCCGGTTGAACAGTTTGAAACTACGTGCATAACCCAAAACGATATTATTGAGGTGTGCATTCAGGTCTTCTACCGGTAGCGAATTATCAACCAGAATATTCCCCGATGAATACCCATAGGATGCAATGGCAAAATTCCCGCCGGTTGGCAGGACAGATAAAAAGCGGGGCTCCAAATCCTGTGCCCTGGACTCAAAAACAAGAAACAAGCTAAGCAATCCCACCAGGAATTGTACACTTACAATTTGTGTTTTACAAAAAATGCTCATTTATTTCCTTCTTTGAAGCTGTTACGATGCAGCATCTACAGCAGTCCTTAACCTTTTGCTTCTATAAAAATATTATACCCGGTTTCTGTTTGCTGATAAAATAATATTAGAACTTAAAGCTTAATCCAATTGCAGGCCCCCTAAAGTTATATTCAACAATTGCATCAATTTCTTTTTCAATATTGTTATATACCCTGATATTGAATTCGGTATAGCTGAGGTTAATAGCTAACCACCTGACCGGTATAATACCAAGGGATAAATTATAATTGTTGATTACTCCTCCGTAATCTTCCGTGTTTAAAGAGAATACGCCTATTGAACCATAGAACATAAGCCATTTCGTTAACCTAAAGGATCCGACAAACCCAATATTTGGCAATGGCATCGTTAATGTCAGCTTTTCACTTCTGACTCCATTTATTGTGCTAAATCCGGTATTAAGAGATATGACATAAAGGTTAAAATAAAAACCCAGGTAGGCATCAGGCTTTATTAAAGCTGAAAATATATATCCGGCACTAATAATTTGGGTATTAAAATAAGTATTAACTCCCGAACCGGCCGGGATGGTGTCTCCCAGGAAATACAAATCCTCCTGGAGAACAATGTCTTCACTTCTGTTAATACCATAATAGTTGACATATAATCCACTTCTTAAGGTAGCCCGATACGTAAATGCCAGGGAGGAAAATGAAGCACGTGCCGGAAGCTTTAAATTGTCTTCGAGGCTTAGCGAAAGATTAAGAATACCATTTGGCCCATTAAAGGTTACCCGTGTTTTTAGCTTGGCAAAAATTAAATCGTATTTAATCAGAAAACGCGAGTGATTGTCTTTTAGCAATTGAATTCCCTCGGCTTTCTTTTTCTTTCTTTCCGATTTTTTTATTTTGTGACCCGATTTTTTTGTGCTATCAGCTAAAGGCTCCTGAAGCAGGAAGTTGTTGGCTTGAATAGCGGTCGTTATAAAAACGAATAACAACAAAATAATAAACTTCTGAAAAAAAACACTTAATCGTTGGTTCGGTGCCATCATATCGAAATTTTTCAAAAAACATCATCAATACATACCCTTATTGATGGTACATTTGTTCAATCACTTTTGTTTCTTTAGTGGACCCTAATAATACTGCAATCCAGCGGGTTTTTTTATTTTGTTCTAATAAAATTTTAATCGCAATCGTTATAGGAACAGACAAAAACACACCTACCGTACCCAGCAGAAACCCCCAGACAATTAAGGAAACAAAAACGACAAGCGTAGATAAGCCAAGTCCTTTTCCCATTATTTTGGGTTCAACAATATTACCTACAATCATATTTATTAGCAAATAACTTACCGATGCCCAGATAAATCCACCCATGCCGAGTTGCAATAATGCAAATAAAATAGTAGGTACTGCAGCCAATAAAGAACCAATGTTTGGAATATAATTTAAGAGGAAAGCGATTAACCCCCAAAGAATTGCATAGTTCACACCAATAATTGTAAGGCTAAGCCAAATTAGCACGCCGGTAAGGATACTCACATAAGTTTTAATAGATAAATAATGACGGATATTATTAGCAATTTCATTTAAATGATTCATTGATTTGCCAAACTTCTTTTCTATCAGATCAATTTTTAAGGAGAAATTTTTAAACTCTAATAACATAAAAACCATAATCAAAATAATCAAAAAATAATCAGACAGGATTTCTCCTAATTTACTTACAGCAATAGTAGTGAAGTTTAATATCTTTTTTGAATCGATTAAATCAAGCAATTGGTTCTCATTAATATTCATTCCCAAATCGTTCAGGCTGGCAATTAAACGCGTGATTATTTCTGTAAGTCGTTCACCATATAAAGGAATATCTGACATAAATTTAGAAATAGAATCTCCGATAATGGCAGCAAATACAAGGAGCAGCAAACTTATACTTGATAACACAATAACGATTGCCAGCGTATAGGGGACTTTCTTTTTTTCTAACAACAAAACAGGGTGCAGGGTGATAATCGTAAAAAAGAGAGCCAATAAAATAAGTTCGATCACTTCATGTGCTGCAAGTATTCCGGCAAGTATAATAATAATTACAGCAACAAAATGCAAAGTCTTTAAAATAGAATTATTCTGAGAGATCATATTTATTTGTATTTAATTTTGTATTTTCAACACGACCAATGTTTTATGTCTTCATTCAAGCCAAAGCCATCTTCATTTTCCTAAAACTCTTTACCAATCGCCACCGACAGCGACCAGGTGTCTGTCCCTTCTTTAAAGTCGAAGAATACCCCCGGGGCGATTACCCAATTCTTTGGAAGTTTAAAAACATATTCGCCACCCAGGCGAATAATTCCCAGGTTTTTGTGTTTTTCAAATTCCATGCCGCCCCCGGCCAAGAAATTGATGTGTTTGCTCAGGTTAAAATTGACCATGGCCGTTAACAATACCGCATTTTCACGGTTGAGTTCTTTCTCGAAAACCACGTATTCACCCAACTCAATATCGGCCATAATTCCAATTTCCCAGCGGGGATGAAGCCGGCGGAAATAATCCAGCCCGATGGTAGGTACAAAAATGCCGGTTGCTTCCTCCGCATCAAGCGTCGAAGCCTTTGGAATATAGGTGTAGCCCAAAGCCACGGTCAGCAAATTCTTTTTCTCTTTTTCGTGTTCCTGGGCAAAAGTATTGATGGAGAAGATGGTAATAAAGACAAGAAGAAGTAAATTTATTCTCATATCATGCTGTTTTCAGTCAACAGAAAATAAGTTAACTTTTCCAAAGTTTGAAACTTTGGAAAAGTTAAACACTGGTAATCCATCTCCTGATTTGTTTATTTACTTAACGAGTTTTATGTCTTGTAAAGGATAAGTTTCATCGAAATACTCTTTGGTTGGCCCATAAAAACGAAGGTATGTAAACCAGCTCTCTTTTGGATTGGTTTGAACCCAGTTATTATCTTCTACACCTTCAGGTTTTTCAGGGCTGAAATGCATAATGATAGATCCATCAGCTTCTAAATGTGGATTTCTACGTCCACTTACCATTGGGTTTTTAGACTTGTTAATGATCATAGTACGCGTATTCACATCATAAACAACAACGGACCAGAATGTTTTTGCCGGTGGGTTTGGTGCCAATGTTAAGGTATAATGTTTACTTCCAAGTAAGTGATTTCCATCAGCATCTTTATATCCTGTACGGTATGCCTGACCAAGTCCCGGAACTTCCATATAGTATGCTTTTCCACGACTTACGGCTTCCCAGGTAAAGGCAGCACGTTTGTACATTTGCTCGATATCGCCATCTTTGTCATTATAAGCAGGTATCATCAAACGATCCCAATTGGTTCCTTTGTACAAATCTTCTTTTCTAAATGGTTTGTCGAAGGTGATTGATTTCACCATAGACTCACCCACAACAGCAGCTTCTTTAAATAGTTTTTTCTGCTCAGGAGTTGGGTTCCAGGGTTTTCCTTTTTCAATCCCTAAAGACTGTAACATGGCTAAAATATATCCTTCACGTTCTGAGAAAATATCATGATCCACAATTCTTTTAACTGTTTCCCAGTAAGCCATTCCGTGATCTTGCCATTGTCCCCAAGGGGTTTTACCATCAACTTCAACAAATTGAGTTACAGGATTATTATTCCTTTCTGAATAAGGATAGATATTAAATTTTCTCAAAAATGCATCTGCATCTGCCGGTTTTGGCTGTAAAGCTCTTATCCCGATAAACACATCTCTTGTTGTGTTTTGAACAATGATAAATTTCTTTTTGTCATACCCTTTAGGTGCTTCCATCCCCGGTGCTATAATAATCAATTTTGTTCCCTTACCGCGTTCTGGTCCTGATACACCAAAATCATATACTTGTCTTTGGAACATATCATCAACAACACCAGCTGCTGCTCCCGGAGGTACGTCTAAAACAAGTGGTCCGGTATTCATTAAATCTGCAAAAACAAGCGCATACGGTGTCGTACCATTACCTGTTAAGATTCCTTGTTTAGCTTCTGCTGATACGTAGTGAACAATAGCACCATCTCTTGCACCAAATTTTTTGTGCTCGTCGAACCAGTTGTAATAACTTACCAATGGCACTGCCCAAAGATAGGCCTGACATGCTTTCTGAAAATCAAGTTCAGCTTTTAGTCGTTCACTAGTTTCTAAGGTTGGATAACCACCACCAAACCCGCCATCGGTAAAGTTTAAGTCACCTAACCTTGTAGAGACAGTGGTTGGTGAAGTTTCACCATATTTACGAAACTCCGTAGGGGTAAGTTTATCAGCAATTTTCTCATAGGAGACTCCTTTCGAAGCAGTCTCTTTTTTTGATGTTTGATTACATCCCGCAAACAGTAGTCCTGTTACTACTATTGCACTTAAAATAATTTTTTTCATCTTTCTACTTTATTTAATTATTAGTTCTTTCTTTACTTTACTAATTCTAAATCACCGGGCATCCATGTTTTGTCATACCAAGGTTTCAAGGGGCCATAAAGTCTTAACAGAATGGTGTAGCCTTTTCCGGGCATGGTTTGCCCCCAGTTACTTTCGTGTCCTTTGGGTGGTTCCGGTCCGAAATAGACGGTTACGCTACCATCATCATTGACGACCAAACCCTCTTTGTTACTGTCAATTCCACCCGATTTTTGGTCGGTTTCCAGGATGCTGCGTGTTTGTGCATCGTTGATCATAAACGACCAGAAGTTATTGATTGGAATAGGACCCGGCAGTGTAACCTTGTAGTTTTTACTGCCGTCAAGGTAGTTGCCATCGGCATCTTTTGCCGTTATCTCATATACCGAACCTGTACCCGGTTTGGGCAGTACCATCGAAGGAGTAATCCCGGTGGCAAAGTAGAGCATCATCGTCCGGTCTGATTGTACCAGTTCTCCATTATTTAAAAACTCATGACTGCCACCGGCAAGCGGAGAATACCACTGACGTTTGCCAGGGTAGAAAAATACATTTTCGTTGCGCGGGCTGAAAAGTATGGCTCTGGCTGATGCATTGCCCATGGCAGCACCCTCGGTAAGAATTTTTTGCCAACGTGCATCCGGCTTGAATTCTTTTCCTTTCTTAATACCGATTGACGCCATTTGTCCGTTAATTTCCGGATTAAATACTCCTGTTGGTTCGTATTGTACCGAGGCATTTATTTCGTTATAAAATTCTGCATTGTTCGCATGAATAGTACTATATTTTTTTCCTGAGAAATTATGAAAAACCTGTTTTGGTGGGTTGTCGGCTTTAGCTAGCGGATACATTTTAAAACCGGCTTTAAATGCATCTACGGCAGATTTCACATCACCATCTTTTACAATCAAGCGCATAATCAGCCAGTGGCGGTAACCACGGGTATGAATAACAATATATCCATCCGGAATTTCACCTTTATAATCCGGAGCTACAAAGAGGTATTTGCCTCCTTTGCCTTTGTCGGGACCGGTAAAACCGATATCGGTAACATGGGTAAAAAAGGCATCATCTACAATGCCCAGTACCGGACCGGGGTTGTCAACTACCACCGGGCCGTTTTTGGTGTCGATTTCACCCACGGCATAAGGGGTAGTGGTGTTTGGGGTTAACCAAAGAGAACGTGCATCCAGAAGATTTTCAAAAACAGCAATTTCATAAAGCCCGATTCCTGCTTTTCGTTGTCCTTCGAGCATAGCCTGCATGGAACCGATACCAATGGTATTTGTGAAAACCAGCGTTGCCCGTGCAACATCTAAAAACTCATAGGTTTTCTTTACGGTTTCATCAGACGGGAAACCGTCTTTAAACTTAAGCTCACCAACATATTTTGTGTGAACCTTATCAGGAGTTGTGATGCTTTCGGGTACCTCGGCTTTATATTTTTGTGCATTTACAGTGGATAAACCCAATCCGAAAAGAAGACTTATTAGGATTAATTTTGTTTTCATGTTGATGAATTTAAGAGAAAAGTAAGGGAGCCATTTTACAATAGCTCCCCGTTGATTTATTATTTTACTTCAACGGCTTTTGGGAAAGTCCAGGTGCCGTCTATGATTTCCTGATGCGGTTGGTAAAACCGCACGATATACAACCATCCTTCCGGAATGTATAAATAGTTATCCGCTTTTGGGTCACCACCTAAGTGAAGTGTAGCCGTTCCATCTTTGTTTTTCTTAGCTGTTAAAGAGTTGATTGCGTACGAGTCATACTCATTAGGAACCATAAAACGCTCCTGGTTGTAAATCGTTACCGACCAGAACCCATCCACCGGTACATCTTTGGGTACGGTAATGGTGTAAGCTGTTTTTCCATCGTTTTTAGGTACCTGCACGGGAATGTACTTGGCATCTTTTTCCTGCATTCCACCCCAGCCTACGGCTACACCCATACATTTATCCAGGTATGAGTTGTCACATTTTACACCAAAGAATTTAGAACTGCTTGTTGCAGCACTTCCTAAGATATTGTATGCTTTACGCATGGCTAACATTTCATCTTCATTCCAATCTTGCAGGCCTGAAGCATCTCCTTTATCTTTTTGCTTCACCACGATGCCATCCTGAAGCTTATGAACGATATCTATATCTTTGGGATCGTTAGGATCTACCAGGATCCGGACAACAAAAACCATATAACGTGTTCCAATTTCCGATTCCTTGAAGGTGTAAGTACCCGGAGCATTCAGGCCACGATATACATCATGATCCTGAGAGATCGGCATCAAAGTCATGTATCTTCCTTTTGAATCGGGAAGTTCAATGGTTAAGTCCGACTGTGAAAGGTCGAATACACCGAAAGAGTAGAATGTATCGCGGTTACCACTTAAGGTTACCTGATGATCCACATCGTAAGCTTTCCGTCCGTGGGTAAACTGGCCAAAGGTAAAAGGGGCGGTTGAGTACCCTTTCATCTGCATGTCGGTTTCGGCCCGTACAAAATTGTAGGCATCGACAGTTGGGGCCTGGTGGTCCCATTCCTGGATGTAATAACTTTTGTCGCATTTGTCGGCTTTGTGATGCTTTTGGGCAAATGCGCTACCTGAGATAAGGGCTGCAACAGCAAGGGTTACAGCAAATTTAAATTTAAAATTCATGGTATTACTTTTTTTATTTGTGATTAATTATTTATATTTCTCATTTACTAATTCTATTTCACTTGGTCTCCATGATTTATCAAGGAATGGCTTCAATGGACCGTACATTCTTAGGATAACAAACCAGGATTTTCCCGGGATTGTTTGCAACCAATTCTTCTCAAATCCTTTTGGTGGTTTTGGTCCGAAATATACATCATAAGAACCATCTGCGTTTTGTTTGAATCCTTCATCCTGACTACCCACTGTTGGGTAAGGCTGGTCGGTTTGCAACATCGAACGGGTTTGGGAATCGTAAATGGTTAATGCCCAAAAATCGGCTACCGGTACATTGGGGGGCAAATGAATTTTATAGGTTTTTGAACCATCAAATATCTGGTGCTTAGAGTCTTTGAAAGTAATGCAATAATCAGAACCCCTGCCTTCATGTGGTGTTGCCATCGAAGGCGTTACAGCTGTATACGTATAATGGAAGAAGACCCTTGCATCGGTATTAAAACCGTACTCGTAATTAAAGTAAACATTTTTATCCGGATAAGCCATCACCCATTCGGTAGGCACATCTTTGTAGAAATACACCATTTTCAGGTCGCCGGTTGGATAGTAGTTGTTTGATCTTGCTGCAGCATTAGCAATGGCAACAGCATCAGTAAGAATTCTTTTCTCTCTCTCGGTAGGATTAAATTTTTCTCCTTTTTTAATTCCGATAGAAGCAAACAACCCTTTTGTTTCATCATCCAGCATCTCATCCGATTCTTCTTGTATAAGAGTATTTAGGTGCTCATAAAACTCAAAGTTATTCGGGTGTATCGTATTGAACGCTTTCCCGGTCATGTTCACATACTCAACGGGTTTTGGGTTGGCGGCTTCGGAAAGCGGATATACTTTTAAATGGTCTTTCACATTTTTTACAGCTACATCCACACCTTTCGAGATATTTCCGCGCATAAACAACCAGGTAGCATACGTGCGCGGCCTGATAACAAAATAGCCTTTGGGAACTTTCTTATCGTATCCCGGAGGCAATACCAGGTATTTACCACCTTTACCTTTATCGGGGCCGGCCAATCCCACATCGCTTACAAAGCGGAACCAGGCATCGTCGAAAGCACCCAGCATCATTGGCGGAACTTCTACAACAACAGGCCCGTCAGTAGTGTTAACGTAAGGGAAAATGTAAAGGGTAGATGTGTTTGCAGTCAGAAACAGCGCATGTGAATCCATCAGTTTCTCAAAAAGGGCTACTTTACCATTTGCATCAACACCAAGTGCAGCAGGTCCTTTTCGAAGTGCCTGAAGCGATGCGCCGGGAATGCCTTTTAAGAAGGCATCCACTCCTCTGGCTTTCAATAAGAAATCCTGGGTTAATTCGGCTGTTTCTTTAGTTGGAACACCATCAAAAAAGTGAAGGGTACCGATGGATGTTTCTACCACATCAGGTGTGGTGATATTCTGAGGAATATCGGTCGTGTTTTTGTAAGTGGGTATTTCCACTTTTGCTTTGGAAGCGTCTTTTTTCGCCTCTTTTTTCTGTGCTTCAGTCGAGCAACTTGCCATAAAAGCAAGCAGTATAATGGCTGAGACAATTTTCATGATTTTTTTCATGGGTTCAATATTTGATGAATTAAAGTTGTTAATTATTACTGTGTTTTTTATGTAGTAACCGGTGCCATACTTTTTTAATTTTTAGCTGGTATATATAATCAGACGCATTCAGTTTTTCTTCAGCACCGGTGCGCGAACCCTGCCAGTTAAACACGAATGACAATTGCCACTCTTTTGCGGGTTTATATCCCAGTTCAATTCCTGCCCTTCCTTTGTTAGTATAAATCTCTTGTATTTCTCCCGTTACCGGTAAAAAATACTCTCCGTAAACTGCAGCATACCATCTTTTATGAAAGTCATACTTTCCGGTTACCTTGTACCGCATTCTGAATTCAAAATCCATTACCCAGTTATTGGTTAAAAACGACATACGCTCTTCAAATCTTAGCAGGTTTTTAAAACCGAACCTCTTCCATTGAGGCCAGTTAAGCTGTATGCCTTGCCACGGCGTAATTTCAAACTGGTCAATATCATAGGTGTTAAATATGTAAAACAACCCCAAACCGGCATGAAATTCCCACGTATCGGTCAAATGATACTTCAATGACGGGCGGATATACAGCCTGCTCCAACTTCTTTTGCTTACAATCGTTCTGTATCCGGCATCACCATAATATTCCAGCTTTTTACTCATATAATAATGCGGGTAAAAATCTATCCAGATTTGCTGGTTAACAATTGAGTTGGTGGTTGAATCCCCTGTTTGCGCCTGTGCTTGATTTGAAAAACCAGCAACAAGAAACAATACAGCCAACATATACCAAAACGGTTGAAGCCGATGCCTTAAACAATTATTTTCTATTCTGTCAATGAACACTTTTACTGTTAATTAAACCAGCCCTTCCGGTAGAAATAAAACAGGAAAACGGAAGCGATAAATGCCATCGCCCCCAGGCTGAAATAATAGCCATATTTATAATTCAGTTCGGGCATATTCACGAAGTTCATCCCATAAATGCCCACCACCAGCGTCAAGGGGACAAAAATAGCCTGTATGACGGTGAGGAAATTCAAACGTTTATTGGCCTTTTCCTGTAACAAAAGATGGTAGTGGTCATTTAAGGACTCCAGCCGTTCTTCAGTTTGCTTCAACGAAATCTTGATGAGTCCCATACTTTTTAGCAGATAGTCAAAATAGCTTTCGTACAAACTGTTGTTGTCCAGAATATCTTTTGTGGGCGGAAAAGTCAGGGTAAAATAGAGTTTTTCCAGCGCCCTTGAAAACAGGGATAAACGCGTTTTTGATTCCAGAAAAACCTCAGGCGAAATATCTTTGTCCGTTTCCTTGTTATCCAGGTCCAAAGCCAGGGTTTCTATTTTTTCGCGCGAAGCGATAATGAGTTTTCCATAATTGGACAAGATTTCGAGAATGACCACATACAGCAGGAACTCCGCGCTAATCTTACTTTTTTGCGCTTCGGTAAATGCTGTTTTGGGTTTGATTAAAGCGGATAAAATGCCTTCGTTAAGCGGGTGAATGCCAATTAAAATATTCTTGTAAATAATGGTTCCTGCATAATCTGATTTTTTCGTTTGTGGCGAAAAATAAGCCAGTTCACCATATAAAACATCCCCGAAGTATTCAAATTGAATGTGATCAGCAGGCGTTGTTAACCGCTCGCAGATCTCCTCAGGCAGACCCTGTTTTTGTAAGGCCAGGGCTGCCTCGTGCCGGTCGGCCGATTGAATATCTACAAGATAAACAGCGGACTTGTCCCTTTCCATTGCGGGCAAGTCCATCGCAGGTATCTTTTCAACACCATCCTGATTGATCTTATAAATATTCTTTTCCAACTTATTGAGTGTGCGTCTAAACTGTTTTTTCTTTTATCTAATGTTTAAATACTTCCTGCCGACTTCCGGACTGTATAGGCTGTGAGTGAAAGCATCGCTCCATCGATCATCAATTTTATTCCCAGGTAAATGCCCAGGGCATAATTGCTTGATTCGGGCCAATGAAAAAAGATCAGTCCTCCCAGTATAAGCCCTATAATTCCGCTGAGCAACATATAAGCGCCACCGCCCATTGGCATCAGTGAAAACGAGTATCCGATTTCTGTCATCCCGTCAACAATAAAGTAAACGGCCATGACCATGGTAAGCACTGTCAAACCCATTTCAGGATTTGCGATAATCCAAATACCTGCAACAATCATTAAGATCGCATACAGGTAGCGCAAAATCATCGAACCCATGGAAAAGGAGATGATGGCAAAACTGAGCCGGAAAATACCGCCCAATACCAGGAATACACCGATAACAATAGCCGTGAATTTACCAATACCTGCCGGAAAAGCCACTGCAATAATACCCAGCAGCAGGGCAAGCAGGCCCATATATATTACTGATTTGGAAACTTTGTTGATTCCCTTTGTCATGGTTGTTTCGCTATTCATTTTTTATCTTTTTTAATTAAATTGGTTTTTTTATTTGTCCTCTTGCACAGTTTTCTTCAGGGGCTTATTCTGCCGCCTTTTCGGCTAAAAGATTGGGAATAAAAATGATACTGGCCGATAAAAAGTTGCTTTTGTAACGTTGCTTGGTGCCATAGTCCATGGCGTATTTTACCCTGATGTTCAAGCGGCCGGCCCAGGGCCATGCCCCAATACCGAAACCTACCGTACTGGTCTGGTCGCGGGCATCGAGTTGGGTGTCTTTCCACCAAAAATCTTCGCCCGTATCGTCGCCCACCTGCCAGTTGTGGCCGTTGATGATCTCCAACTCCAGCCAGGGGGTTACGTACTGACTAAAGCCATACTCAATGGTAAAGCGGTTGCCCGCACGATAATCCGCATCTTTTATCTTGCTGTTCGTTTCAAAAGTCGGCATAACGAATAAGGCCGTTGCCTTCTCCATAAAATAGAGATAGACAGGTATCTGGAATTGATGTGTCCAGTATCCTTTGCCGATGTTGTCGTCGGCCCCGGTCTCGTATCTTCCGGTAGGGGCATAGACCATATAAAAAAAGGAAATATCAACCTTGTCGCCTATCGACCAGCCCAGGCCCAGGGGGATGAACGAAAGGTCGCCAAAGCCACCGGTATTCCCCGTTGCAGTAACCGCCGTATCTTTATCATGAATGTTCATCCTGTAATTTGACGTTAAATAAGAAGGATTGATACTGGCCATATACCTTGCCTTTAATATTTTAAATCGTGAGGTATAAAAGAAGACGGGCACATTGGCATAACCCGATATCTGCTGCTCGAGGTCAAGGCTTATTTCACCAAATCCCGGATCAATGGGTGAAAGTTCGATTTTAAGGCTATTCACCTCATTCCCAAAGCGGTCGATGAAGGAAGTGCTGTTGTTCCAATAATTATAATCCAGGAAAACGATACCGGCCCCGGGAGGCGCCAGGTCGCGGACATTCATCAAGCCGGGCTGATACGAACCGGCCTGATAAGCACTAATGCGCTGGGCAGATGCAACCGAAAACGTCAGTATGGCAATGACAGTAAAGAGTAATATCTTTTTCATATCTTGAAAGCTTCGCTGCTGCGTTTAATGTTTTGGAAACAGAAAATTGATCTGGGCACGCAATTGCCAATCCGGACCGTTATCAGGTTTAATGATATAATTGTAATATCCCATCTGTGCATTGATGGGTAATTTTCCGATTCTGAATACTACGCCTAAACCAGCTCCAAGAGGAACCAACCACTCCTGTCCACTTTCTGCATTCCAGTTTGATGTGATAATTGGCGCTGAATTTACATACCAACCCTTTCCAATCTGTCTGACAATAAAAGGATTTGTAAAAAATTGATTCACTTCGGCCCGATCGCTATTGCCGGCAAATGACCATGTGTTTTGAGCGACCAAACCAAAAGTCCAGCCTCCGGGCTGTATCAACAAAATTATTGCCGGTCCGGCAGACCATTTTTCTGTTCCCAATACCGGGTTGGTGGCTGTCGGAAGGCCAATGGCAGGGCCGACACCCCAAATCAACTTACCGGGTTTACGTGGTGTAAAAAACAATGAAAGGGCAATATCTCCCAATCCAAATTCACTCTTGTCATCTGCAATAGGTTGGTCGATTAACGGGATGATTGTACGAATAATCAGGTTTACATTTTCACCAAGGCCAACAGGAATTACCGGCTGAATATTGGTTACATTTTGAGTTCTGTTTTCAGAACCAATTCCAAATTGAGTGTTGTTCTGAATAGGGAAAACATACATTGAAGCAATCGGATTTTGAGCGGCTTTTTCAATATCAAAATCGTTTTCTTGTTTTTCTTCTTGTGCCTGTATATTCATTAAGCCCAAAAAGGCAAAAAGAATAATTGATAAAATTGTTTTTTTAATCATTGTATTTTTTATTTAACTGATTTACAACTTCATTTAATACTTCCCCATCGGCTCCCGACGGGGGTTTGGTTCCTAAAATATTTGCCAGTGTACTGGCAATGTCTTTGGGTTCGGTCTTTCTGACAATACGCTGTGCTTTCAGACGGCTTCCTGCAAAAATGACCGGAACATAAGAATCGTACATCCAGGGGCCACCGTGATTAACAGCTACCTTTTCACCATTAAAATCGTTGATAAAGTATTGGGGTTCGAAAAGGATGAGCAGGTTTCCCGAACGTTTGCGGTTGAAATTCCGCAATGCCTTCCTGTTCAAATAAGTGTCAGGCAGTTGGTTTTTTTGCAGGGCAAAACTTGAAACCGCCAGTGCCACACCTTTGATATTCATCAGTTCTTTGGCAACGGCTTTTTCCACCTCTTCCAGGTCGAGCCCCTTTTCTTTAATGATTTTCTCATTCAGGTAAAGGTAGGGTGGGAAGAAATCGTGAATCAGTTCCTGCCCGATGCCGAACTTTTGCTTGAGGGTTTGTATAGAAGGTTCTTTGTCCCAATGATCAGGCGAAACATAGCCCGATTCGATACCGAAGGATTCCAGATATCCGGGTACTTCGGGACCGCCATGGTCGGCTGACAGGACGATCAGGGTGTTTTCGAGCCCGACTTTTTCATCCACAAAGGCAAACAGACCGGCAAGCGTACGGTCGAGGCGCAGCATATTGTCTTCGGCTTCCAGGCTGGATGGCCCGAACAGGTGTCCCACATAATCGGTCGATGAAAAACTTATTGACAGATAATCTGTTATGTCATCTTGCCCGATGTCTTCGGCTTCAATCAACGCTTTGGCAAATTCCAGGGTGATCTCATCGCCGGCCGGACTAAAAGTGAGGTAGCTTCCATAGTAAGCGCCATCTGCCGGGCCGTATTCATGCGGGAATGTCCGGCCAAAACCGGCCATATCCATTTCCCATGGTTGATCATCTTCCTTGCCATAAAGATAAGTTGATTTGTCGTGCATCAGTTTCCACGCCTTTTTATTATAGGTATCCGGGAATTTGCGTTTGTTCCATTGTTTCACCCATTTTGGGTATTCTTTGTAATAGTACGAGCTGGTGATAAACTCTCCCTTTGGTTTGGAAAACCAGAAAGCTTTACCTGTGTGTCCGGCCATGGTGACGGCGCCGCGGTCTTTTACCGAAACGCCGAAAACCTTGGCTTTGTCGTTGGTCATCAGCATCAGTTCATCGCTGAAAGTTGTGGTGATGATGTTTGCCGGCGAACGTCCGTCGGTAGAGGCAATCACCTGCGACTTGTCAATCTCGGTACTTGCATCCACATCGGCATTTTCAGTTAAGATGGGATAGCGCGCATCTTCAATATTGTAAACCAGCCGTCCTTTTTCGCGGTCGAACCACACATTTGAAATCATGCCGTTTACTGCCGGGTCGGCACCGGTTGCCAGCACCGTATGCCCTACGACTGTTTCGGTGTTTGCATGTCCGTAATGGGCGTTGGCATACCAGACGCCCTGCGCTTTCAGGTAGCGGAAGCCCCCGTCGCCCATGTTTTTCATGAACTTTTCAGGCAGGTCGCCACGCAACTGGTCAACGGTAATTTGTAAAACGAGCCTGGGTTGGTTGCCGTTTTGAGGGTATATTGTTCCTGCCCACAAAAAGGAAAGAATTGTTATTAAAGTTATTTTGGTTTTCATTGTTTGACCGGGCTTTTTTCTTTTTTCAAATAATTCAAACGGATTTCCCGCAAATCAGAGCCTTTTCTTTTGTGCCCGACTCCGTGAATGGTTACTTCAGATTTTTCAGCCAATATGCGGATAGCCCCTGAGAGGATGCCGAGTGCAGTGGACCTTAATATCTCTGACAATTGTTCTGCCGAAGCCATTGTTGCGATGATGGAAAAGGTTCCATTCTCTTCGGTTACAGACAAAGACATGCAAAGTTGTTGGAGACTACCCCGAATGAATTCCAGCGACTGCGAGAACTCTAAATACTTTTCGGTTTTTGGTTGAACGGTTATTTCCAGTTTGATCATTGAATGGGTTTGGAATTATTTATTTTGATGTTTTAGACAGTCAAACACGATGCCACAAAAATCCCGGATTATGTATCACACACAAATACAGCTTGTTAAAACTTTTTTACAAGAAACACTAAAACGTATTTATGAAATTAAACCATGAAATATAATGGATAACATGAAATATGATGGGGTCAAGCTTGTCATTCAAAATTTGCTTGTCCTCCTGACCGGAGGATCACTACAAAAGGCCTGGGGAAGGAAATGCGCTCAGCCAGCTAAGTGCAAAAGCCCACTTAGCTGGTTTCCAGACTCGCCAAGTCGGCTTGGACTTAGCGAGTCGAAATGAATTCGGAAAGAAATACATACAAATCCCCGAGGAGAAGCGATTGCGCTGAGGGGAGACTTCACACTTTCAACCCACAAACCCTTCCAGGGCCTGCGGACGCCGGAAGGGTTTTACCGACCTTCTTTGACCCGCCGGGTTTTTTCCAACCCGGCGGGTCGGGGCATCTCAACCGGAGGGAAATATCCCCTTGGGCTAAAAGTTGCCTTTGGGGGATCCATCGCCGCTTCGCTTCCCTCGGGATGACAGCCGGTTTTTAAACCGGGGGCCGTTTTATATCCAGTTTTCGCATGCGCGAGCGCAGGGTCTCCGGGTGCATGGCAAGTATGCGGGCGGCGCCTTCGGGGCCATCCACACGCCAGTATGTTTTTTCCAGCACCCTGATGATGTATTGCCGTTCGAATTCGGCCAGGGGGAGGAGTTGCCCCTCTTCTTCAAAACCCGGCTTCAACAGTGGTTCTATGGTTAATGATTTTCCGGTGGAAATAATGACGGCCCTTTCGATGATGTTTTCCAGTTCGCGCACATTGCCCGGCCATGAATAGGCCTGCAACTGCCTGATGGTTTTTTTCGATATCCGCTCTATATTTTTCCCCAGGCTGCGGTTAAAGCCTTTTACAAAATGCTGGGCCAATAAAGGTAAGTCTTCAACACGGTCGCGCAAAGGTGCAATGGTAACCGGATAAACATTGAGGCGGTAATATAAATCTTTCCTGAACAGCTTTTTCCTGATCTGCTTTTCAAGGTTACGGTTGGTAGCCGCAATGATCCTGACATCCACTTTGATGGTTTTGGGGCTGCCAATGCGTTCGAATTCCCCTTCCTGTAAAACGCGTAAAAGCTTTGACTGGAGTTCAACGGGGACTTCGCCGATTTCATCAAGGAAAAGCGTTCCGCCGTCGGCCAGTTCAAACCTGCCGATCTGCTTTTGGATGGCGCCGGTAAAAGCGCCCTTTTCATGACCGAACAACTCACTTTCGATGAGCGTGGCAGGCAGGGAAGCGCAGTTCACTTTGATGAAAGGTTTGTGGCGCCTTTTGCTCAGTTTATGAATGGCTGCCGCAAACAGTTCTTTGCCTGTTCCCGTCTCGCCTTCCAGCAATACCGTGGAATCGGTCGGGGCAACCTGCTCTATCCGGTAAAGGGAATGCATCAGGGGCTCGCTTTCGCCGATAATTTCCTCGAAACCATACCGGCTTTCAATCTCTTTGCGCAGGTAAACATTTTCAGATTCCAACTGGTCTTTTAATGCTTGCAATTCGGCAATAACCTGTTGCAGTTTTTTTTCGGTTTCCCTGAGTTTACTAATATCAATGGCCATCCCCACCAAATATTCTTCACCATCAATAAGCGCATAATTGGCCGTGTCGATGACCGGAATTTTCTTCCCTGATTTTGTGAGTATGTTTTGTTCCAGAGATTGCTCTTCTTTATCGCTAAAGACTTTGCTTATGATTTCAATATTGATTTCTTTTATGCTTTCTTCCAAGAAATCATACGCATTTTTCTTGTATAATTCTTCTGCGGAATATCCCAGTATCAATTCCAGGTTTTTGTTCCACAATACCAGTTCGTCCTGCTTATTGAATACATAAGCAAACTCGGGCATGGCTTTCAGGATGGTTTCGGCCTTATGCGGCAATTCAGGAAGGTATTTTTTTGTTTTTTTCAATCGATGTTGTTGGTGGATAGTAGCAGTCCTTCAAAAGAAACTACTGTAAAATTAGTAAATTACTCTGAGTTCAGGTAATTTTTCTTTTGAACAAAGTATAAATATAGGGTCTGGGGTCGCCACCGGGATTTGTGTAGGTGTACTCCTCCTCGGCGAGCAGTTCAAATGCCGGGAGGTGTTGCTTCAGGTCGTTGGCACCGTACCTGCGCACATCCAGGCCGGCACATTTTGTGGCGCCTTTTTTTGAGAACTCGGCGAAAATGGCATGGCCGCCGGGTTTTACAAGGGTGTCCACATTCTTAAAATATTGTTCAACATGGCCGTCGTCAACTAAAAAATGAAGCACGGCCCTGTCGAGCCAGATATCAGCTTTTTCCAATTGTGCGGGCAGCGCCCTGGAAATATCCTGACAAAGCCACTGAATATTGTTGTCGCCATATTTCTTTTTTGCTTTTTCGATGGCTTCCCGGCTTAAGTCATTTAGAATAAGCCGTGTATCTGATTTGGCAAGAATATCAATCAAGCCCGATGTGCCGACACCAGGAATAAAAACTGTCGCATTTTTCCAGGCGGGGATCAGCGCTAAAAACTTTAGTGTTTGCGAGAAATCATTTTCGTACCACCCCAGTTTGTTCTCAGCTGTTCTTGTGAATATCTTGTCCCAGTGATCGGATAATGTTCTCATTTCTTTTTTTCTTACAATGCCTTGTGCTTTTCCGCAAAAATAGCACATATTACCAAGGGGTACTGGTTTAACAAATACTGCGGTTAAGTTTTACGTTGATGTACGAATATCATCGCTGTTAAAACTATTGAAATGAGCGTTTGTTGTTTTCAATTAAAACAATTAACCGGATTGAAAAACCGAAAGCCGTCAGCATAACCTTTAGCCGGAACAACCCCATTGACAAACGATATGTAAATATTTCACCCCTTTTCCCGGTCTTCGGACACCGGACTTCCGTCTCCGTTCTCCACTAATTCAGGTCCCGTTTATTCAACAGGTAAGAAATGGAGCCGAGGTAAAAAACAAACCAGCCCGTGGCGATGGCGAGTGCCTTGATAGCTACATCGTCCTCAATCTCCATAAAGATGTAGCGCCCGTAAGGAACCGAAATGAGGTTGTTGAGTGCCTTGATGGGAAAGAAGTTGACAATTTCAGGGGCAATACCGTCCCTGAAGATGGGGGCATTGATAAGTATGGCATCGACAATTGGTTCAAACATCAGCGTGTACAGGAACAAAGCCATGATGATGAAACCTGCCTTTTTGATGAGCAGCGAAAGCAGAAAAGCAAGGGTACAATAAATGACCACTTCGTAGAAGTAAACAGCAAGGAATTCCATCTCGTCGAAAATGTATTCTGCACCCCATACATGCGAATAAATGGAGCCGTTGACAAACCCCAGACCAAAAAGTAATAAAGTGCTGAGTGCTGCCATGGCAACAATGAACAAAAGTTTGCTCAGGATGTATTCTTTTTTGCTGATGCCGTCGATAATGTTCTGACGAAGGGTGTTGTAGGTAACGTCGTTGTTAACCGAAATAATGACGATAAATGCCAGCAGCACTTTGACATAAGTGGCGAGGTAGGTTGTGTTTTGCCAGATGTCGGGGAAATCGTAAATGGGGATGATGGTCGGGTTGATGCCCCTGAAATCGGCCCCTTCGCTTTTGAGCCACTCCAAAAAAAGCATCCCCCCCGAAGCAATAAGCAGCAAGGCCAGCAGGTACATGCCAATCAGTATCCAGAACAGGCGGTAATTCCTTATTTTCAGCCACTCCAGTTTTAATGCCCTAATCATTTTCCCTGAGAATTTTCAGAAATTCCTGTTCAAGCGAATTCCTTTGTGTAAACAATTTTTTCAATGTGATACCACGGGCGAAACAAAAATCGTTTAAATCGGCTGCACTGCTGTCTTCCTTCATTGTAACCAAAAAGGTACTTCCGTTTTGTTGAGCCGCAACCTGGCCGGGAAAGCTTCCAATGACCGCTTCCAGCTTTTGCCTGTCATCGGCGGCCACTTCCACTTTGTTGATTTCGCCGAGAGTTTCGCTCACACGGCCCTCGTGCAGTTTTTTTCCTTTTCGCAATACGCAAAAATGTGTGCAGACCTTTTGCACTTCGTCGAGCAGGTGACTCGCCATGATGATGGTTTTACCTGAGCCTGCCACATCCTTGATGAGTTTGCGCACTTCGGCAATTCCTTCGGGGTCGAGCCCATTGGTGGGTTCGTCAAAAATGAGCACGGGTGGGTCCGACAGCAAAGCGGCGGCGATGGAGAGCCGTTGTTTCATGCCCAGGCTGTAGGTTTTGAATTTGTCGTTTCGCCGGTCAAACAACCCCGCCTGTTTCAGTACTTTGCCGATGTTATCCGTACTGCACTTTTTAATGTGTGCGGTAATCCGGAGATTTTGGGTAGCAGTGAGGTAGGGCATGAAACATGGCATTTCGAGGATGGCGCCAATCTTTTTGCGTGCCTTCACGTTGTCATCTTGTCCGAACCAGCGAAAACTACCGCTATCCGCTGCAACCACATCGAGGATCATGCCGAGTGTGGTTGTTTTTCCGCTGCCGTTGGGGCCAAGAATTCCAAACACCTGACCGGTTGTGATGTCCAAGTCCAGTTTGTCCACCGCCCGGATTCTTCCAAAGTGTTTGGACAACTTATTTATCCTGAGTACCTTTTCCAAAATCGCTGAGGTTGAAATCAAAAGGGTTGATAAAATCACTTGCGTTCATCGACTCCATCAGACCTGGCAGTACACTCACGGCCAGTTGCCCGCGGAGATAAAAAGCCGTGGTCATATCCTGCTTCCTGATGACCCCGATGTATTCCGAATCTTCTCCTTTTTCTTTTCCATACACGTAAAAATTCATTTCGCCACCGTAAGCCGAGGCCAGCTCTTCATAATCCAGTTCCTGATAAGTCGTAATGAGCTGCTTGTAGGCTTTGTCGGCCCTGGCGGTCGAATCGAGGTTAAAAACCAAAAGCTTTTGAATGCCATTGGCAAGTTTGTTGAAGTCGGGGTTGTTGCTCAGGTTCAACATCCTCAGGGTGCTGGGATAGAAACAGAACTTATGTTCCGTTCTGTCTTCAGCAAAATCCCTGAGGGGTTGTTCCTGTGCACACACGGGCAGAAAATGCCCCGACAACAGGAGAATACTAATAAGTATCGTTGTCTTTTTCATCATCATCGTCCTTGTCAACATGTATTTTACCCAGTTCTTCAAGGCCTTCAACGTGCATTTCCTGTGCAATCTTTGAAATGCTGTTCAAATCAATCTCCCCATATAGGCTGAGCATGATAAAGCTCTGGTTGCCCCCAACAACCATCAGGAGTTCGCGGATGATTCCATCTTTTTCAATGATGGAGAACTTAAAGTTTTCATCAGCATCCTTTATGGACATCAGTTCTTCGTAACCAGCTTTGTCCATATCAACATTTGCTTGTTTGTACATTGCTGCTGCATCGGCAAGGCTGTCGCCAACAATTACCTTCAGGCCTTTAAGTTTGCTGACGGCCTGAAGAAAATCTTTTTCAGCGTCGCTGCCCGCTTCGAGCTCGGTGAACATGGAAAACATTTTTTGGCTTACCGACACTTTCGTGTAGGCTTCGTTGTCTTCAAGCTGGTTGAAATATTTTGTAATTACTTTTCCCTGTGCCATCACACCCAGCGACAGCAGGAACATTGCAATGATTAACAATCCTTTTTTCATGGTATTATTATTTAATGGTTAATGATTTTTTTTGCGTCATTTATTCTGTCCAGTTCTCCTGAATAGGTTTTGCCTTTGTTCAACTTTTCCGAAACCATCAACAGCGATGTCCTGGTAAGCTCAAAGGCTTCTTTCGGGTCTTCAACGGTAAATTGATGCCGTTTGTTGTTGTTTTGAAAAATGAGGGCCCCAATGGTAAGCAGAACCAGGATGAAGGCGGCCAGCGACCACCATGCCTGTTTGCTTTTCCTGGCGGGATGGATAAATCCCTGTGCAGGTTTAACGGCCTGTTGTTTCATGAGGGCGGAAAAATACACGCCTTCTTTTCCGGCAGAGGGGTTTGCCCGAAAAAAGCCTTTCAGTTCCTTTTCTTCGGAAAGCGTTGTTTCGCCTACCCAGTACTTTTGTTTTAATTGCTCAATTCGCAAGTCCATAAGCATCAATTTTTTCAATTGTCGATCTGATCTTCTGACGTGTCCTGTGCAGTGTAACTTTTACTTCACTCAAATTCAGTGACAGGGTTTCTGCAATGTCCTGGTAACTCAATTCTTCCACTTCCCGCAGGTGGTAGATTTCTTTTTGTTTCTTCGGTAGAGCATTGATAATCTGTTGCAGCCATTGTTTTCGGTCTTCCATCACGGCAGTTTCGTCCGTTTCCACTGGTTCGCGCTTTGGCCCGTCGTCCCGTGCAGTGGCCCTGTTTGTTTCCAGGCTGAACCGGTTGATCTTTACCCAGTCGTAACACTGGTTGCGCGTAATGCGCATGGCCCATGATTCGACATTGTTTATTTCGGATAATTTCATTCTGTTCTTCCAGATTTTGAGCAAACATTCCTGCACCACATCCTGTGCCAACGCTTTATTTTTCAATATTGAACAGGCATACCGGTACATCTTGTCGGTGATGGGCATGATCTGTTTATCAAATATTGTTTTCGACATGTCAGAAGGAAGACGATAGCTGGAGCTCAAAGTTACAAAAGGCCTGGGTTTTGTTGAAATTATCACATTTCCAACCCGCCGGGTTTGGTGTCTTTCAGGATTTCACTTTTTTAACCGCAGCGATAAATTCCTCAAACAAAAAAGCCGTGTCTGTGGGGCCGCTGGAGGCTTCGGGGTGGAATTGGGTAGTGAAGATGGGTTTGGTTTTGTGCCTAATCCCTTCGTTGCTCTGGTCGTTCAGGTTGATAAACAAACTTTCCCAACCGTCGGGGATGCTGGCGTTTTCAACAGCAAAACCGTGGTTTTGCGAGCTGAGGTAAGCCTTGTTGGTACCTGCCTGCAAAACGGGCTGATTGTGGCTGCGATGTCCGAATTTCAACTTGTAGGTTTTCGCTCCCGAAGCCAGTGCCGTTAGCTGGTGCCCGAGGCAAATGCCAAAAACGGGCTGCCCCTTTTGAATCGAAACTTTTAAGTGCCCTATCGTCGGGATGCACTGTGTGGGATCGCCCGGCCCGTTGGAAATGAACAAACCATCAAATTCTTCATCCAGATAGTTGTAGTCCCACGGAACACGGATTACTGTCGTATCGTAGCGCAACAGGTAGCGGATGATATTGTTTTTTACACCACAGTCGATGAGCAGGATCCTGTAGTTCCCCTTTCCGTAAACGGTTTTCTCTTTAATGCTGACCTCTTTCACGAGGTTTGTTTTGTTGGGGTCGAAAAAAGCGATGTCGTCATCAAAGACAATTTTTGCCAGCATGCAGCCTTTCTCGCGGATAATCTTGGTGAGTTTGCGGGTGTCGATCCCGAAAAGACCGGGGACTTTTTCGGCTTTGAGCCAGTCACCAAGACTCTGACTGGCATTCCAGTGGTTATATTTTGCCGAATAATCGGAAATAATGAGTGCGGTAACATGGATGTGTTCCGACTCAAAAAATTCGGGCATACCGTCTTTTTCAGTTTTTCCGGGAACGCCATAATTCCCAATGCTGGGATAAGTAAGCACCAGAACCTGTCCGCGATAAGAGGGGTCAGTCAGGCTTTCGGGGTAGCCTGTCATGGCGGTATTAAAAACAATTTCCCCGGCTACGGAGGCTTCATAGCCAAATGAATAACCGGTGAATTTCGAACCGTCCCCGAGGATGAGGGTAGCTTTTTTGTATTTGTCCATTCCCGCGCAAAGATAAATTCACTCCGGCAGACGACAAATTTAAGTTATCGACAATTGGAAGCAGCATTGTTGATAAGTAAACACTGGCACGTCCGGACTTCAAATCCGGATGAGAGGGGGATTTATTCCGCAAATACCTCAATACTGTTAAAGAGCAATTCCCAGGCGAAACTGTGGGCAGTGAAGGCCGCTTTTGGGGCTGCCAGCCGTTTACCCTCCGAGGGCCCGGAAACAATCAGTCCCGTCATGTCATAGCGGTTTCCGTTGTTGTCTTCCATAACAACCGGCAGGGCATTTTGAACCGGGGAAAACTGAATACCCGGATCACCGGTATTGTCCCTGAAAGCAACAATAAACTGCAGGGCCTCACTACCCACCACAATGACTTTAGAGTTGCGGAAGTTGGTATGGTACAGCCCGATGTCGTCATCAAAAAGATCGTAGTTGAAAAGCAGTATGGCTTCGCGCTCGGCAATGCCGAAGAAATCACCGCCGGAAAGTTGTTCATCACCTGAACCGGGATCGCCTTCCTCGTTGCCCTGTTTCAGGCCTCCGGAGGTATCCACCAATACCAGTGCACCGGGAAAAGCCTTTTTTATCGTTGATCCGAGTGTCAGTATCAGTATTCCGCTTTCGAGTTGTTCGCCGGCATGTCTTCCCTTTATACCCTGCAAACGCATCTGTGCCCAGAAACTGTTGTTGTTCCTGTCGTAAGGAATCAGGTTTTCGTTAAAAAGATGCCCCGACACGCCAAACTCGCTGACCTTGCCGCTGATTTCCCTGTTCCATGCGATGGTGCTCCCTGTGCGCGGGCAAAACGTTATAGCGAAATAATTGTCGTCAATATTGTCGTTAACAATTTCGTGCCCGCCCATGATTCTTTCCGGATATATTTTTACAGTCTTTCCGTACCGGTAAACATATACCCTTTCGCCTGCTTTGAGGTTGTTGTTGCTCAAGGGTTCAAAGTAGGGCGCATCAATTGATTTGATCCGGTCGGGCGGAAGCTGCGACAGTATCAGTTCGTCAACGGGAACCAGCCAGCCGCTCTCCAAGCTGTTAGCCGGCTGGTTTGTGTTTTTTGTGTTTTCCTCTTTGGAGCAAGCCGTCAACAGTATCCACGCCACGAAGAACAAGGCCAGTGTTTTTTGTGTTTTCATGATGTTTTTATTGTTTCAGTCGGGACACAGGCCGTTAACTTACAAGAATAACAGTTTTTTAACATAAGGTGCACCAGACAATCTTCCAGGGGCCGTATGGGCCTGGAAGTGTTGTTTTGGGTTTTAAGTCCAGAGCTTCCGGGAGCGGTGAATGCCGGAAGGTCTTTTAACAAGCTTCCGGGAAGCCCGGTAACTGGGTACAAAAAAGCCCCTCCAACCGGAGCGGCTTTGGTAGTATTAACTTTTCCAAGTTCCAAACTCTGGAAAAGTTATTCTTATTGCTTATCCCAGTCCCTGTTCTTTTACAAAGTCGTTGAGGATACCTTCCAGCGTCGGGTGGCCGATTTCCTGTAAGTCGTAATAAACCCTTGTGTTGGGCTTGTTGATCTTGACGATACGGTTCAGGTCGATGGGTGTACCAATCACAACGGCATCGCAATCGGTGTTGTTGATGGTGGTTTCGAGGTCTTTCAATTGCTGTTCGCTGTAGCCCATGGCCGGAAGCAGTGTGCCAATATTGGGATAAATCTCGAAAGTTTCCGAAAGTTTGCCAACGGTGAAGGGGCGGGGGTCAACCAGTTCGGATGCACCATATTTCATGGCAGCAACAGTACCGGCACCCAATTGCATTTCACCGTGGGTAAGGGTCGGGCCGTCTTCAACAACCAACACGCGCTTGCCTTTGATGACCGAGGGGTCGTCCACCTTGATGGGGGAAGCCGCATCCACAACTATGGCGTCGGGTGCAACTGCCGCAATGTTTTCGCGTACCTCCTGGATGTCTTCGGGATAAGCCGTGTCCATTTTATTGATGATGGCCACATCTGCCATGCGCAATGTAACTTCTCCCGGATAGTAACGCAGTTCGTGTCCCGGACGGTGGGGGTCAACAACCGTCATATTTAGATCGGGTTTGTAAAAAGGGAAATCGTTGTTCCCACCGTCCCACAAAATCACATCACAACCATCAGGGTCCTGCTCGGCCGCACGGAGGATGGCTTCGTAATCGACGCCGGCATAAATGACGTTTCCACGCACAACATGCGGTTCGTACTCTTCCATCTCTTCGATGGTGCATTTGTGTTTGGCCAAATCTTCGACGGTGGCAAAACGTTGTACTTTTTGTGCGACCAAATCGCCGTAAGGCATGGGGTGTCGGATGGCAATTACTTTCAGGCCTTTGGCCATCAGGTATTCAATTACCTTGCGCGATGTCTGGCTTTTTCCACAGCCGGTCCGTACCGCACCAACGGCAATGACGGGTTTGGTACTTTTGACCATGGTGTCGCCGGGGCCCAGCAGTACGAAATTGGCGCCGGCAGCATTCACGATGGCGCTCACGCCCATCACGCGTTCGTAAGGTACATCGCTGTACGAAAACACACAATCGTCAATTTTCAGGTCATTGATCAGCTGAACCAGGTTCGATTCGTCGTAAATGGGGATGCCATCCGGGTACAAATCACCGGCCAGTGCTGCCGGGTATTTCCTGCCATCAATGTCGGGGATTTGTGCCGCAGTAAACGCCACCACATTGTAATCTTCGTTTCCACGGAAGTAGGTGTTGAAGTTGTGGAAATCCCTTCCGGCAGCGCCGATAATAATTACATTTTTCTTCATGTTGAATAATTTATTTAAGGTTTATTTTGATGTTCGGTTTTTGGCCTACAAATGTAAATTATTTAGCGGTTTTTTACTCTTATCCCTTTAACAGTTTTATTATTTAGAACAATCTAAATAGAACTCGTCCCCGAAGCTGCCAGATTCGGGGGAACCTAAGAATGTTTGGGTCTTGCCCGCGCTTTTTTCCCCTTGAGAAAGTGTGGGTTGGATGTGTTCATTTATTTGAATCCTGCGTATTTACAGCTTCGAACCCGATAACAAAATACAAAGGGGTTTTGGAACAGATTTCGTACTTTTGCCCGCCAAATCGGTACACCATGATTGAACAATTGTTGACCAACACACTTCTTTCCATCCTTCAGAACCTATACGGACAGGATATTCCCCGGAAGCTGGTACAGCTACAAAAAACACGTCCGGAATTTGAAGGGGATTTAACAATTGTTGTTTTCCCCCTGTTGCGCATTTCGCGGAAAAGCCCCGAACAAACGGCAGAAGAACTGGGCAAAAAGCTGGTTGAGCAGCTTGGCGAAGTGGATGCGTTCAATGTCATCAAAGGTTTCCTTAACCTCGTAATTGCTGATGGGTACTGGCTGGATTTTTTCAAAGCATCGTGGAACGAACAATTCTTTGGTTTTGTCGAACCGGCACAGTCGGCACCGATGGTGGTGGAGTTTTCCTCGCCCAACACCAACAAGCCATTGCATTTAGGGCATGTGCGCAATAATTTACTGGGAGAATCGGTTTCAGAAATACGCAAAGCTGCCGGACGGAAGGTAATTAAAGTGAACCTGGTCAACGACCGCGGCATTCATATTTGCAAGTCGATGCTGGCCTGGCAAAAATGGGGGAAGGGCCAGACACCGGAAACGGAAAAGGTAAAGGGCGACAAACTGGTGGGCGATTATTATGTAAAATTCGACCGGGAATACAAAAAGGAAATTGAATTGTTGATTGCAGAAGGCAAAACAAAAGATGAGGCTGCGCAACAAGCCCCGCTCCTGCTCGAAGCCAAACAGATGTTGAAGTTGTGGGAGGAAGGTGATGAAGGCGTTCGGCAATTGTGGGCAAAAATGAACGGCTGGGTTTACGAAGGTTTTGATGTGACATACAAGAGGATGGGCATTGGCTTTGACAAGACCTACTACGAGTCGGACACTTATTTGCTTGGAAAAACCATTGTAGAAGAAGGATTGGAAAAAGGTGTCTTTTTCAGAAAAGAAGACGGCTCGGTTTGGTGCGATCTTTCTGAAGACGGACTTGACGAAAAGCTGCTGCTTCGGGCCGATGGCACTTCGGTTTACATGACCCAGGATTTAGGTACGGCGCAGTTGCGTTACGATGATTTTCACCCCTCTGATTTGATCTATGTGGTGGGCAACGAGCAGAATTACCATTTTGAAGTATTGAAACTGGTGCTCAAAAAAACGGGCAGGGCCTGGGCCGAAAACATCCACCACCTCAGTTACGGCATGGTGGAATTACCCGACGGGAAGATGAAATCGCGTGAAGGAACTGTAGTGGACGCCGATGATTTGATGGACGAAATGTTTGCAACGGCTAAACGAACTACTGAAGAACTGGGGAAATTTGATGATTTCACGCCGGAAGAATCAGCACACCTTTACCATATTTTGAGCCAGGGGGCGCTGAAATACTTTATCCTGAAGGTGGACCCAAAGAAAAATATGACCTTCAACCCTGAAGAATCCATCGACTTTAACGGGCATACCGGTCCGTTTGTTCAATACACCCACGCACGCATAAAATCCATCCTGCGGAAAGCGGCGGATGCCGGGGGTCAAACCGGTGATGTTGATATGGCTGGCTTCCAACCCGAAGCCAAAGAAAAATCGTTGCTCCGCTTGTTACACGAATATCCACAGGCCATTCAACAAGCGGCGGAGACCATGAGCCCGGCACTGCTTGCCAATTTTGTGTACGTCCTGGCCAAAGAATACAACCAGTTCTACCACGAACTGCCCATCATCAAAGAGCCGGATTCCTGCAAACGCAATTTCCGGCTGGGGCTTTCTGCTTTCGTAGGGAATACCATCCGGTCGGCCATGGGGCTGCTGGGGATTGATGTTCCGGAGCGGATGTAGGGGGGGCTTCCTTTCGTCTGCGAACATGGATGTTGGCAGCGGGGCTTGCTCCGGAAATATATATGCCATCCTGCCTATTCCACACCTGAAAACACCAATGCCACAACATGAGCAAAATTGTATCGTGAGACTTGCCTTTTAGCCGCAGTTTATTTGAAAGTCCCCATCGCTAATTTGAACTCGTTCTAAAGAAAAACCAGGATATAATGTTGTAATTTGCCGCATGCTTTTTGAAAGGGAAAAGCGGTCAATTGAAAGGGCTCTTTTACTCCTTTTTATCCTTTTTGTGTTTGTGCAAATAAGCCTAGGCCAGATTTCTGTGCCCGACAGTCTGAAAGCCTTTCGTGTACAACAACCCATCAAGCTTGACGGTAAACTCGATGAGGCCGTCTGGAAAAAAGCCCTTCCGATTTCTAATTTTACCCAGCGCGAACTCCGCGAAGGCGACACGGCCACCCAGCCAACCCGGGTAGCTGTTTTGTACGATGACGAAAACCTGTACATCGGTGCCTGGTGTTTCGATAACCAGCCGGACAAACTCACGGCAAGCCGGATGCAGCGGGATTTTGATTATTGGACAGACGACAACTTCGAATTGATTGTTGATACTTATGGCGATAAGCGCAACGGTTACCTTTTTGTTACCAATCCCAACGCGGCCCGTTCCGATGCCATGATTTCCCGTAACGGAAGCGCTGTTAACCGTGCCTGGGACGGTGTGTGGAACGTGAAAGTGCAAAAGACAGCCTGGGGATGGTCGGCTGAGTTTAAAATACCTTTTGCCACCCTGAAGTTCCGGAAACAGCAAGAGCAGCACTGGGGCATCAATTTTGAGCGGAACATCCGCCGTATCCGTGAGCAGGATTTGTGGCAGGGATGGTCACGTGATGCCGATCTTGAGCAGGTTTCGCGGGCTGGAAACCTGACGGGCATAAAAAACATCAGCAATACATCCCTGATTGAGATGAAGCCTTATGCCATCGGTGGTATTGAAATACCCCGTAGCGAGAAAACAAACTGGCTGGGCAACCTTGGCGGGGATGTCAATTTTCTAATCAGGCCGACGCTGAAACTCAACCTGACGGTGAACACGGATTTTGCACAGGTAGAATCGGACGCGATGCAGGTCAACCTGACCCGTTTCTCGCTTTATTACCCTGAAAAACGGGAATTTTTTCTCGAAGGGAAAGACTATTTTAAGTTCGGGCTCGGCTACAGCATGCAGCCTTTTTATTCGCGACGGATTGGCCTGGCGCCCGACCGTCATATTGTCCCCATTTACGGTGGTGCGCGCATTATGGGTAAAGAAGGGAATGCTTCGCTTGGCGCCATGAGCCTGCAAACAGCACCTAAAGACAGCACCCCCACGACTAATTATTCGGTCGTGCGCTGGAAACAGGACATCCTGAAAGAGTCAAGTGTGGGGATTATTGCAGTGAGTAAATTGCAGCCCGGTCGGCAGAATTTTGTTTATGGTGCCGATTTTACCTATTTTAATTCTCATTTCAGGAATGACAAGAACATCTCTTTTGGCGGAGCTGTCTCGCAGAGTTATACTTCCGATTTTGAAAAACAAACCGGGCTTGCCAGCCGGATTTTCTTCGATTATCCCAATGACTTTATCGATTTCTCGGCTATCTGGGACAGGGCGGCAGAGGGGTTTAACCCCGAAGTCGGCTTTATGCGCAGGCGCAATTACCAGATGTTTAATGCCGACTTTAGGCTAAAACCAAGGCCGAAAAAGTCAGGGTTTATCAGGCAATATGTTTTTAAGCCTTTCGATTTCAATTATTATATTGATGACCGGACACACCAGTTGCAATCGCTTTGGTCTGAGTTTCGTCCGCTTGGTTTTATAACGAAAAGCGGAGAGCAGTTTGAATTCAATATTCAGCGAAAAGCGGAGAACCTGACTACTGACTTTGAGATTCACGAACATGTTGTCATCCCCAAAGGGGAATACTGGTTTACCGATTTTGAGCTACAGTTGGAAACATTTCAGGGACGGCAGCTTTATGGCGCCGTTTTTGTTAACTGGGGTGGGTTTTACGATGGAAAACAAAGCATTTACAAAGGGGAACTTACCTGGCAGGCCAGCCGCTTTATCAAGTTCAGCGGTCAATATTCACGGTACGACATCCGTTTGCCGGAGGGTGATTTTGTGGTGCACCAGTTTGGCGGGCGTGCCGACTTTGCGGTAAACCCCGACCTGTTTGGCTCCCTGTTCGGGCAGTGGAACAACGAAGAAAAAGTTGTACTGCTCAATTTCAGGGTGAACTGGATTCCCACACCGGGAACCAATTTTTATTTTGTTGTCAACCAGGGCTACGACACACAGACCAATCGGCTTACCCTGGAATACACAACCATCCAGGCAAAACTGATCTGGCGGTTTGTCTTGTGAGCCTGCTCCGGGCAATACAAATTCAACCGCAACGGCTTGTAAGGGTGGAAGTTTGAGCGTGGACGCTTTTAACGCCTTGTCCATCTTGAAACAAAGCCAAAGGGTTTTGTGATTTAATTGCGTTTAAGCTAAAAACGACTCCAACTAAATATTTAGTTAAAAAGCTTGCTTTTTACCAAATTTGTTGTTCCTTTGCAATAATTAACTAAAAGTTTAGTTATAAAAGAAAGCGCATTTATGAGACAACTTACAAGGGCAGAGGAGCAGGTGATGCAGGTATTGTGGCAATTGGAAAATGCTTTTGTCAGGGATATCCTGGAACAATTTCCTCATCCCAAACCTGCCTACAATACGGTTTCGACGATAATCAGGATTTTAGAAAAGAAAGGGTTTGTCGGATACCATTCCCATGGAAAATCACACGAATACTTCCCCCTTGTTTCTAAAATGGAATACCGGAAAAATTCCTTTAAAAGTTTCCTCCAAAACTACTTTGGGAACTCATATCAGGCCCTGGCCTCATTTTTTACCAATGAGCAAAACCTGGGCCTTGAAGAACTGGAAGAAATCAAAAGAATGATTGATGAAGAGATTGTGAAAAAATCTGAAAAAGAAAATCCAGACGCATGAACCCGCTATTTTTATACTTACTTAAAGCGTCAATCAGCCTGGCCATTTTTTATGGTTCTTACACCTTGATTTATAAGCGGGTAGCCTTCTTCAATTTCAACCGGGTTTTTCTGTTGTTTGCTTTGATGACGGCAATGATTCTTCCATTTTTCAATTTCAATATATTTGGTTTTGCCGGAAGTGGGGGGCAATCCCCAGAAGACATGCTGTACTACACACAATTGCCCGTTTTTCAGTTGAACGAAGTTGCCGCTAATGTTGACTCTTCTGTTGGGCATAGTTTTTCGTTTATTTCACTTCTCGCTTACATTTATTTTGTCGTTGTGCTGATCAGACTGGTTCGGTTTTTTGTTCGTCTGCAACAAATTTCGAATATCTCGAACAGTAATAAAAATACGTACAAAGATGGTGTCCGCTTTGTACTTACGAAAAATGACCTGCCCGTATTTTCCTTCTTCAACCGTGTTTTTATTGATGAAGAGATGTTTGCCAAGCAGGATGCCGCAAAAATCATCCAACACGAAAAAGTGCATATCACCCAGTTTCATTCTGTCGATTTAATTCTGGCAGAGATGGTTTGCATCTTTCAATGGTTCAATCCCTTTGCCTATTTGCTGAAGAAGGCCGTGAAGGAAAATCACGAGTTTATTGCCGATCAGAAAATGGTATTGCATCAAGCGGATGCAAATGCTTACCGGCTGTTGCTGATGGAATATGCAACACCAATCAAGACGAATATTTTGACACATAATTTTAGTTATTCACTTTTAAAAAGGAGGTTACACATGATGAAAAAAAGAAAATCAATCAGACGTTTCGCGTTCAATTTGTTTTGGATGTTACCGGTTTTACTGCTTGTGCTGTTTGCCTGTTCTTCACCCAAAACGGACAGCGGTATAATAAGTGATAATACTGTAATGAACGCTAACCCGACGAACGCAAATTCGGACAGCATTTCAGTTCGGACAATATTGGGGGAAGGAGGGGAACTCACATTTGTTGTTTATACCGGAGAAACAAGAAACATCAAAATGGATATTTTCTCAAAAGATGGAAAATATCGAAAAAGACTGTATAATGATGAGATGCCAGGAGGCTTAAATGCCATTCTTCTTAAACAATCGGAAGATAAGTTTATGAAAAATGGGGAATACGTATATCAACTCCAAACAGATGATGATTTGATAATAAAAGGCAGCTTTACGTTAAAGAGTCCTAATGTAGAAGAAGGTGGTATTTTTGACAGTAACGATGACGTTTTTGTTGTAGTAGAAAAGCAACCGGAGTTTCCAGGAGGAATGGATAGTTTATTTGCCTACCTTGCCAAATCAGTAAAATATCCGGAGCAGGCAAAAAAAGATTCCATTGCCGGAAGAGTATTTGTGGGTTTTATCATTGAAAAAGACGGTAGCATTGGTGCAGTTAAATTGCTTCGTGGTATTGGTGGTGGCTGTGACGAAGAGGCCATGCGTGCTGTTGCAGAGATGCCAAAGTGGACTCCCGGTGAGCAACGGGGCCAGGTGGTTCGTGTTCGGTTTAATTTACCCATTAAGTTTACGTTGGGGTAAGGGTACATTTTTTTGACATAATTAACTAAGAACTTAGTTGAAAAATAGAGTCGTCTGACCACTGTTTGACCCGGAGTATAGTGGTCGGACGACTAATATCTACACAGGTTTGGATTTGTAATCCAGACCAGCGAAGACCAGTGAAGCAGGGTGAAGGGAGTCTTACTCAACAATCAACTTTTGAACAACAGCCGTCTGCTTTGTACGGATTTTCAGGAGATAACTTCCTTTTGCCTGCTGCCTGAGATTGATGGGGGTTTGGGAAGTGTTCGGCGGGCATAGTATTGAAAAAATCAGTTTGCCGGTAAGATCGAAAATTTCCACCTTTTCAATTTTACTTCCTTCAATTGTAAGAAGCCCTTTGCGGAGCGGGTTGGGGTATATCTTTATTGGGGAAGTTTTGTGGTCTTCAAATCCCAGTCCGGCAAGCCGCACCGAAAGAAAAGCCGTGTCGGTGGCGCATCCGCCGGCATTTTTGCCCACAGCCTTAATGAGCCCTGTTCCATAGGTTCCCCATAAGATATTGATTTTATCCCCGATAAGGCTGTCCGTAATTTCACCATTTACCACGATAAATTCGTAAGAAAGTTCATCGTTAACCGGCACAGTGTAGATGGCCGAAGTAAAAGCCAGCACGACGGTATCGCCCTCAATGACGAAGTTTTCGGGGTAGTCCACGATGCTCAGGCTCATTGAACGCAGGCTGTCTTTTCCACATTGGCTGGTGAATGATTTCTGGTCGCTGCTACCGTCTTCAAAATAGTAGTTGCCTTCCCAAAACAAACTGTCGCCCGTACAAATCGTAAAGTCGTTATGAATTGTATAATCTTCGCAAAGCTTCACGATCCACATATCCATATTTCCGGAATTTTCTTCCACATCGCCATCAAGGGAGGACGAATAACCGGCGACGAGGTATCCGAAATCGCTGCTGAATGCCATCGCAACAGCGCCATCTGCCTGGCTTCCACCGAGGGACCGCGCCCAGTCGATCAGGCCGTCGGAGAATATTTTCACGATCCACATATCGCTTGAGCCGTGGTTGTCGGTTACATTGATGTCGTAGGAGAAGCTGTAGCCGGTGAGCAGGTACCCGCCGTCCATGGGTTCTATTTGTTTCAGTACATCGTTGTTGGACCCGCCGTAGGAACGTTGCCACAGAATATTTCCATCAGCATCACAGGAAGCCAGCCAATAGTCGTCCAGCCCCAAATCTTTGGTTACATCGCCATCCGACGATTTGGATGAGCCGCCAAGTACAAAACCGCCATCATTTTTAAGGGCAACTGAAGCCCCGTTGTCGCTCTCGGACCCGCCATAATTTTTTTCCCAGAGCAGGTTGCCATCAGTATCGGTTTTTACCAGCCAGTAGTCTTTTCCCCCGTAGTTGGCCCCCACATCCCCGTCCGAAGACTTGCTGCTCCCGATAAGCAACAAAACGGAATCGTTCATTTGTTCCAGCGCAGAAAAGGTTTCATCTTCCGAACCGCCATAAGTGCGTTCCCATTCAATATTTCCCAACGAATCGGTTTTGAGCAGCCAGAAGTCGGTGCCCCCGTGATTTTCGTTCACATCGCCATCAATTGATTTTGTGGTTGCTGCAAAAAGGTAGCCTTTGTCGGCAGTTTGTAAAATGTTGTTGCCCAAATCGCGCGACGAACCGCCAAAGCTTTTTTCCCACCGGATGTTTCCGGTTTCGTCAAGTTTGAGCGCCCAGCAGTCGTCCCAGCCTTTGTTTTCGCTGACATCGCCGTCGGAGGAACCGGAGTAACCGATAAGGATTGCGCCGCCGTCTGTTGTGCTGAGGATTTTAGCGGGGAGTTCGCGTCCGGAGCCACCGTAGGTTTTTTGCCAAATCAGCTCGTTGAATGCGTTTACTTTGGCGACGATGTAATCAACGGTGTCGTTTTCTTTGTAGAGGTCGCCGGCCAAAAAATAGCCGCCGTCTGCGCTGGCGCTGATGGATCGTCCGTAATTATCGAAGCCCCCGCTGATGCTTTTTTGGAACATAATCTCGGGGTCTTGGGAAAACAGCAGGACGTTCGTCAACAAGAACAAGCAGAGTAAGTGGAAGGGTTTTCTCATGACCTCGGTCTTTACCGGTTAACAATTAATTTGAACGACAGCTCGGCAACTGTGATTCTTCAAAAATATGATTTGTCTGTTCCTGTACTTAAAACTGTAAATTTGCACTTGATCCTAAAAACGAAAACGCAATTTGAAGCCATCCCGGTGATTTTTCCAGGCGAAGCCATTTAAAGATCCGTCTTATCAATGCTATTGACAATTGTTTTACGGTTTTGGGTTGCAGGCCGGGGAGATTAATTTCGGTAAACAGAGAAAAACGATATTAAATCTTTATTGCCTGAGAGGGAAATTAATTAATAATTGAACGCAAAGAAATATGAACCTGCCATTCTCCGAACGGATATTAAACTTTTACGATTCGTTACAGATTCAGGAAAGACTGCCTGATGGAATCGATATCATCAACCCCTACCAATACAAGGATGTGCGCAAGGTTTGCCGTGATTTTTACACCAAATATTACAACGATAGCGATGGCCGGCGCATGATACTGGGAATAAATCCCGGGCGTTTCGGTGCGGGAATTACCGGCATCCCGTTTACCGATCCCCGCAAACTGGAGGACGAATGCGGCATCGACAATTCTTTTAACAAAAGGGCTGAGCTTTCGTCAGATTTTATCTATCGCCTGATAAATGCAATGGGTGGGCCGGCGCATTTTTACGGTCACTACTACATTGGGGCAGTGAGCCCGCTGGGCTTTTTAAAAGAGGGGAAAAACCACAATTATTACGATTCGCCCGAATTGTTCAGGGCATTGAAACCTTTTATCATCAAAAGCCTTGTGGAGCAAATCGGACTGGGCATCACTTCGCGGAAATGTTTCTGCCTTGGGCAGGGAAAGAACCTGGAGTACCTTAAAAAGCTGAATGACGAATTGTGCCTCTTTGATGAGATTGTCCCCTTGCCCCATCCGAGATGGGTGATGCAATACCGCAGAAAAAAGCTGGATGAATACCTGGACGATTGTACAGGAAAGTTATCGGTGGGGTAAACTTTTAATTGGGCTTCTTGAAAGCAATTGAGCAACTGACAGTTGTTGTCAATATTTCTCAAAGTTTCTGTACAGTGGGCTGGTGAATGTTTCAGCGGCATAACGAAAGGGAAACACAAAGCGAAATCCGGGCCAGATATATTTCCGGTCAAAATTCGTCCCCTTACTTTTCGGGGGGAACACTGAAAAACAAAGTGATATAATTGATCTTGTCGAAGATCTTCCCAGTTCCCTGATTGTAGAACCTGACAATCACGCACCCGGACACACTATTTAGTCGCCGGGCAGTTGGGGCTTCAGGGGAGATTTTATTCAACAATGTTTTTTGAAATTTAAAAATTTATCGTAATGTTGTGCGGGTTTTTCGAAGATTACTAATTAAGGTCCTGTGATTTTCGTTGAAACAGGCATTAGAACCATTTGCTTAAACCCTTACCATAAAATGAAAGAAAAATGAAAAAAATTATCACTGCTGTCTTGTGTTTAGTTATCGCATCTACAGTCTTTTCAAACAACCTTCAAATTACCAGCGTATCCTGGGACCCGGCCTTGAGTCAAGTTAGTTTTGATATCAGTTGGGAAAACTCATGGCGCGATTCAACCGACGATTTTCACGATGCTGTATGGGTGTTTGTGAAATATGCCCCCAACGGAGGGCCGGCCTGGAAGCATGCGAACATCAGCGCCGTAACCATCCCCGCCCCGTTAATGGCAACGGTGCCTTCCGACCAAAAAGGGGCTTTCGTCAGAAGGTCGGCAATGGGTTACGGAACCGTAACGGCAACCACCCTGACTTTCGATGTGCTGAATACCGACCTGGGGCCTTTTCCCGACTTCAAGGTCTTTGGTATTGAGATGGTGAACATTCCCGGCGGGGCTTATTACCTCGGTGGTAGCGTGACCAGTGCATCCGATTATCACTTTCACCGGGGCGATGATGTGAATGAAGGCTTTTATGTGAATACCAGCGGCATACTTCCTTACGGTTCAACATCAGGCACATGGGCAACTACATCTTCATTTGGTTATACCACTGATATCCCGGCTGCTTATCCCAACGGTTTCGATCAGTTTTATGCCATGAAATATCCTGTTACCCAAGAACAATATGTTGAGTTTTTAAATACGCTGACCTTTGAGCAACAAAACACACGGACCGAGTCCGATCTCAATGCACTTACTGTTTCCACACAATATGTCATGTCTGGTATCGACACGGTTTATCCATTCTACAGAAACGGTATCAAAGCTGATTATACGATTACACCCGGATTTCCCGTGACATTTTTCTGTGACTTAAATGAAAACGGTGTCCCCAACGAAATTGATGACGGCCAAAACCTGGTTTGTAACTTTGTTAATTATGATGACTGGCTCGCCTATGCGGACTGGTCGGCCCTGCGGCCCCTGACCATGCTTGAGCATGAAAAAATGTGCCGTGGGCCCCTGAACCCGGTATTGGACGAAAGGGCATGGGGTATAGCCGGAACAACGGCAGAATATTCGTATTCAACGCTTACCAATCCCGGTGAACCCTCAGAGAGCCATCCTGCTGTGGGAAGCCCGGGGCTGTTTTTTTATTTTATATGCAGAGTCGGTATCGCAGCCACTTCTTCTTCCACCCGGCTTACTGCAAGTGCAGGCTATTATGGCAATCTTCATTTATCAGCTTACACTGCTGATTTTTTTGTAGCTGCGGAAGCTGCAAACTATGGACTTGGTTTTACCGGTGTGCCGGGAGATGGCGTACTCACCACCAGCGGTGACTACCTGAATGCCGACTGGAGTACTATAGGCGGTGGCAACGTCCGAAAAGGAAGAAATGCTCCTATTGTTGAAATAAGTAATGGCACCGGAGCTCCTCAGAGTCGCAATGCTCCTCAATCATTCCGCCTGGGCAGATAAGTCGTAAGCATGAAAAGACTTTACTTTTTCGTTTTTTTTATTGTGTGGGCTGTCATGGCGGTTGGACAGCCTCCTGAAATCTATTTTGGTGGAATCGGGGATGGTTTTCACTTCGTTGCCCTCACGGCAGGCAGTACAATTTACGGTGGTGGGGCTTCCGATGGTTTTGCTGCCGGTGAATACCTCCCGGGTACTTCCATCTTTGAAGGCGGGAACAGCGACGGTTTCGCGTCTAATTTGTACTTAAACCCCGCTTCAATTTTTGTTTCGGCAGCTTCCGACGGATTCAGCCTGAGCGCTTATTCCAATACCAACCTGATTACCCTGGGTGGAGACGGGGATGGCTTCTCAACAAGCCGGTACCTTAATACCAACCTGATTACCCTGGGTGGAGACGGGGATGGCTTTGATAGCGAAACGCTCCTGTATTACCACTACTGGACAGGCCTTGTCGGAACGGGCTGGCTCGTGGCTGGCAACTGGGTCAATAATATTGTGCCTGACGAAAATGCCCGCGTGATCATCCCGGCAGGGGTGCCCAATTTTCCGGGCGTGAATATCGGTACCTTTACAATTGGTGCAGCAAGCGGAAAATTCAAATGCCGCGAACTGCTGATTGAAGCGGCAGCCCAACTGACCACCCGGATCAATGCCGTCACCGAGATTTACAGCAAGGTTGAGATCAAAGGCCTGATGCTGGTGAAAAACCGTGCTGCAAATGCATTCAGAGTTATAGGCGGTACTGTCAACGTATCTTCGGGTGGTGAGTTGCGCCATGAGTGAGGGGATTTATTGAATCTTAGAAACCATTGTGTACAAAATGGGGCTGCTGCTTTTTTGAGATATTATTGTACTCGTTTGTGTACTCTAATTCGCAACACCATGCTTAGTTAAAACAAAAACCCTCATAACTTATTTGTTATGAGGGTTTTATTTTGTCGGGGTAGTAAGATTCGAACTTACGATCTCCTGCTCCCAAAGCAGGCGCCTTGACCGGACTGGGCCATACCCCGTAGGTATTTTGCATTCACGTCCGCCTATGCT
>JAKIVD010000017.1 GCA_021647205.1 Bacteroidales bacterium
AGCCCACCTTTTGAATTAATGCTGAGACATCTGGAAAAGCGTAGAAGGTTCCATCACTTCGTAAACAGCGCACGCCTTCAATTTTATTCAATTCCGCTACAACATAGTCATTCCGCTTCTTAAATGCTGTTAACATGATCGTAATACAGGATTGATCGCCGGTTAGAGCGTCTTCTGCTGCGGCTTGTGAAACTGCAGCCGGATTAGAGTTGCTCTGAGATTGGACCTTTTTCATAGCGGCAATCAATTTTTGGGGACCCGCGGCATAACCAATTCGCCAGCCAGTCATCGCGTAAGCTTTCGATACGCCATTGAGAACAATACATTGGTCATAAAGCTGAGGGCAGGTATTTAGAATGTTAACAAAGGGTTCATCTGTCCAAAGAATATGCTCATACATGTCATCGGTAGCAACAATAATATTGGGATATTTTACTAACACATCAGCGAGAGACTTAAGTTCATCTGCGCTGTAGGCAACGCCTGTTGGATTACTCGGACTATTAATGACAAACAATCTAGTTTTGTCCGTAATCGCGTTTTCTAATTGCTCAGCAGTGATTTTAAGATCATTGTCTATACTACTTTCAATAATGACTGGAACCCCATCTGCAAGCAGAGCCATATCTGGATATGAAACCCAGTAAGGAGCGGGAATAACGACTTCATCTCCAGGGTTAAGATAAGCTTGGCAAAGATTAAAGAAACTCTGTTTTCCGCCACAAGAGACCAGTATTTGATCGGCGTGGTAATTAAGATGATTGTCTTTTTCGAATTTATTAATAATCGCTTTTTTAAGGCTCGGGGTTCCATCGACTGCGGTATACTTTGTCGCCCCATCTTGAATAGCTTGAATTGCTGCATCCTTAATAAACTGCGGCGTGTCAAAGTCAGGCTCGCCAGTACCAAGACCAACGATATCCTTCCCTTGAGCTCTTAATTCTGCTGCTTTTGCTGCGACCGCGAGGGTGCTAGAAGGTTTTACTTTTAGGATGCGATTAGATAGTTGAATGGGCATAAGATGTTCCAAATGACGAAGACAGAAAAGGGCAAATATATTGGTCGCAATTGTACATCAGTGCCGTTAAAATATCATAGAATCTATAGCTATACTTATCCCACTTTTTAGATACTTCTATGAGTCACAATTTCGAACTAAAATCTCCATTTCAGCCAGCTGGCGATCAGCCAACTGCCATTAAAGAACTTCTAGAAGGGATCGAAGACGGATTGAGCCATCAAACCTTGCTTGGCGTGACAGGTTCCGGTAAGACCTTTACTGTCGCTAACGTAATCCAGGAACTGGGTCGGCCCACCATAATTCTTGCACCTAACAAAACGCTAGCAGCGCAACTGTATGGTGAAATGAAGGACTTTTTTCCTAACAATGCGGTTGAGTACTTTGTTTCGTATTACGATTATTACCAGCCGGAGGCCTATGTTGCCAGCAGTGATACGTTTATCGAAAAAGATGCCTCGATAAACGACCACATTGAACAAATGCGGCTTTCAGCCACACGAGCACTGTTGGAAAGGAAGGATTCAATAATCGTGGCGTCGGTTTCAGCTATTTATGGACTTGGTGATCCTAAGCAGTTTCACGCGATGGTTATGCATCTCAATATTGGAACTGAGATCAGGCAAAGAGATATCTTGACCAAACTGGCGGAACTACAGTTTACGCGTAACGATGTTGATTTGCAGCGTGGAACCTATCGGGTTAGAGGTGATGTCATTGATATCTTCCCTGCAGAATCTGAGCGAAATGGTATACGAGTGGAATTGTTTGATGATGAAGTAGAGAGCTTACGTTATTTTGACCCACTGACCGGCGAGGTATTAAAAAAAATTACGCGAGTAACAATCTTTCCTAAATCTCACTATGTGACGGCGCGACAGACAATTCTAGATTCTATTGAGGCGATAAAAATCGAACTGGTCGATCGTCTCGCACAGCTCAAAGAAATGAATAAATTGGTTGAATATCAACGATTGGAACAGCGGGTAAGATTTGATATAGAAATGATGCAGGAATTGGGGTATTGCTCAGGTATCGAAAACTATTCGCGTTTCATGTCGGGTCGGGCACCGGGAGAGCATCCACCCACCTTGTTTGACTATTTGCCGGACAATGCGTTACTAATTATTGATGAGTCTCATGTCATGGTTTCTCAAATTGGCGCGATGTATAAGGGAGATCGATCGAGAAAGGAAAATCTGGTTGAATATGGCTTTCGTTTACCCTCAGCTCTGGATAACCGGCCGCTAAGATTTGAGGAGTTTGAAAATTTAGCGCCGCAAACAATTTACGTTTCTGCAACCCCCGCTATTTACGAAAAAGAGAATTCTGGACAAATAGTTGAACAAGTCGTTAGGCCTACCGGGCTACTTGATCCTGAAGTTGAAGTCAGACCGGTGGGTACTCAAGTGGATGATCTTCTCTCGGAAATACAATTAAGAGTGGCTGTAGAAGAGCGAGTTTTGGTTACAACTCTAACCAAGCGTATGGCGGAAGACCTTACTGAATATTTGACCGAACATGGTGCAAGAGTGAGGTATTTGCACTCGGATATCGATACAGTCGAAAGGATGGAGATTATACAAGATTTACGTAAAGGACTATTTGATGTTCTTGTAGGGATAAACCTACTGAGGGAGGGATTGGACATGCCTGAAGTCTCTCTGGTTGCGATATTAGATGCAGATAAAGAAGGCTTTTTGCGCTCTGAACGTTCTCTTATCCAAACTATTGGCAGGGCGGCGAGAAATCTAAATGGTAAGGCTATATTATATGGCGACAAAATTACCGGTTCAATGCAACGAGCGATTAGCGAAACAGATCGACGACGAGAAATTCAAGCAAACTACAATCAACAAAACGGTATCACGCCTAGAGGCGTCTCTAAAGGGATTTCCGATATTATGCAGACAGGCGAAAAATTTAGTGTTTCTAATCTAAGTAAAGAGCGCAAAGTTGCAGAGCAGTCAGCTAAATACAAGATAAAAACACCAAAGCAGGCTGGAACGGCTATCAAATTACTTGAAGAACAGATGCTTGAGGCGGCAAAGAACCTAGAATTTGAAAAAGCGGCCAAATATCGAGATGAAATCAGTTTGTTGAGAGATATCCTATTTATTTAGTATCGATTGAAAATATATGGTCTAAACTTTAGTGAAATAGCAAAACATAAGACACTAAAGGGCAATCATGGCAGGGTTTTTAGGCAAGCATCGTAATACAAACTATTTAGGTCAAACATCGATAAGCGATGGTCTGAAGTTAGCAGCGTTGAGTCTATTGGTTTTTGTGCTCAGTTCATGCAGCGACAATGACAGCAAAACCGACACAGATAATGAAATTCGAGAAAATAAGAGCTCGCAAACGTCTAACGATAAACACGTAGAAAATAAATCTGATAAACAAGAACCTAGTAAATCATCTCTGAGAAGCTCGAATACTGATGCGGTAGCAACTAAAGCTAAACTAGAGGAAGATAAAAATGTAACTACAGATGGAACCAATAATCATCTAAAACAGCCACCTAATCAAGAATTAAATCCAAAGTCAACAATCAACGGTTATAGCGCAGAGATTGTTCCAGAAAACATGACAGTTCAGGAGAAGAAAAAGCGATTTGAAATATTGGTTCTACCAGCTATTAAGGTCGTTTATTCGGAACTGGAAATACAATATGAGCAAATTTCTAACGCAATAGGGCTCGATATTAAATCCCAACAACAAATGCAGGAGATACAACAATTAAAAACAATCTACAAAGTTTCCACTGATGAACAATTGTTAATGGCGATCAAACCGCATCCCAAAAGTATCGCTTTAGCACAGGCCGCCATGGAAAGTGCTTGGGGAACTTCTCGATTTTTTAGAGAAGGAAAAAATATCTATGGTGTTTGGTCATTTAACAAAAATGAAGCTCGCATCGCAGCGAGTAAAAAACGAGGCAACAAAACGATCTGGCTTAAGAAATACCCAACTATCACTGAAGCGATAAGAGATTATTATAAAGTCTTAGCTAAGGGACGTGCATTTGTAGAATTTCGACAACAAAAGATGCGCGCTAATGATCCCTATGAATTAGTGAAATATTTAGACAAGTATTCAGAAAAGGGTGCTGAATATGGAAAAGAGTTGCTTTTGCAATTATCAAAAGATTTAACTAAAGCTTACGGAAAAGGCTTTAGCCGCAGTAACTTAGTGTATATGAGGCTTTTTTACATCAAATATCCAAATGGTGTGACAGCGTCACACTTATTGAGTTGGTCTCATTATTACGAATTATTGAAAATTAATGATGCTATTGAAAGAAATTTTTATGAGAACCAAAGCATAATTGAAAGCTGGTCAATCCGGGAATTAAGAAGACATAAGAAGACCGGTTTATTTCAAAGAATCGCACTAAGTAAAGATAAAAATGACATACTCAAATTAGCGAAAAAAGGATATCGGCCAACTAGTGAAAATGATTTAATAAAACAGCCTTATATTTTTGAGTTCCTGGGAATTCCTGAAGGAAATTTGTATTCTGAAAGTGAATTGGAAAAGAAACTCATTGATAACCTGAAAAGTTTTTTACTGGAATTGGGAAAAGGCTTTGCCTTTGTTGGCAGACAATACAGAATTACTCTTGCAAATAAACACAACTTTATTGACCTGGTTTTCTATCATTATATATTGAAGTGCTTTGTATTAATTGACTTGAAGGTCAGCGAAGTTGAGCATAAAGATATTGGGCAAATGATTACTTATTTGAATTATTTTAATACTGAGGTTATTGATAAATCAGATAATGAAACTATTGGAATAGTTCTGGCCTCGGAGAAAGATGATGTTTTTGTAGAATACGCGACAGCAAGTATTTCAAATAAATTAGCTGTAAGTGAATATCAAGTCTATTTACCGGATAAGAAAGTGTTGAGAGAAAAAGTAAAGGAAATACTAAATGGTTAGCAGCAAAGTACAAACCTCAACCATGGCATTCGGTCAAAAATGCTACAACAAAATCTGGCATTGGGTTGCAAAGCAGTTTCCGGGATTACTGACCGGTTGTCGTCCGGTTTCTATTTCCCCATACATAGAAAAAGTTGGATTCACCATTGAGAAAGTAAAACAGCTAAGCCAAAATACTTTCCCTGTTGAGGTAATCAGGGCAATGAAACCAGATGAAAAATATAGTTTTGTAGTGAGACATTAATACTTTTAATTCGGATGTTAACATGAAAAACTTCAAAGCATTCATTCTGATTTTAATCATTCAGTTTTTACAATTGCCGGTTTCTTCACAAAACAACGAAACCGACAGCCTGAAAACCTTGCTCAATACAGATTTGAGGGACACGGCTTTCGTAAACACTGCCCTCGACCTGGCCTGGGCTTTTATGTACAGCGAAACCGACAGCGCGGTGAAATATGCGAACATCGCCCTGCAGGCGGCAAAGGCAAACAAGCTGCAACTGAAAGCTGCGTCAGCATACAACACCCTGGGGGTTTGTTACATTGTTAAAGCCGATTATTATGAGGCACTTTCAAACCTTTCCCTTGCCCTTGAAACGGGCAAAGCGCTTTTGGAAAAAGAGCCCGGCAACAAAACATTTAAACGCAGGGTGCTGGCCATTTACACCAACACCGGCAATATTTACTACTACAAAGGGGAATATGAAAAGTCCATCACCAATTACCTTCATGCGCTTGACCTGGCAGAAGATATTGGCTTTGAAAATGGTATTGCTGTCAACCTGAGCAATGTAGCGGCTTCATACAAAGACCTGCTCAATTATCCCAAAGCACTCGAATACAACTACAAAGCACTTGCCATCGCACAAAGAACAGGCGACCGGTTTTCGCTGAGCCAAAGTCTTAACAACCTGGGTTCGGTGTATTTTTCCACCAAAGATTATGACAGTGCCTACAGTTATTTCGTCAAAAGCAAGAGAATAAACGAAGAAGACGGAGAGGAATACGAACTCATCAACAATTACGTAAACCTGGCCGATGTGTTCAGGGAAACGCAACAATACGATTCATCGCTCTACTACTACAAGCGCTCCATCGCCATTTGCGAAAAAGTGAATTCCATCGACGGCCTGATCAACTGCAACTACATGATCGGGCAGTTGTACCAAAAACAGGGCCTGCTGGACAAAGCTGCCGAACATTACGATGAAAGCCTCCGCCTGGCCAAGGAATCGGGCACCTCACGGTTTGTCATGCTTGCCAACGAAGACCTTGCAAAAGTCTATCAGAAAAAGGGCGACTACAAAAGGGCCTTTGCTTATTTTACTGCCGGCAGCGCGGTGCGCGACAGCATCTTCAATGCCGAAAGCGATGCGCGTATCGCCGACATGGAAGCCAAGTATAAAACCGAAAAAAAAGAGGAAGAAATTGCGCATCTGCGGGAACAAACCAAACTGCAAAATGAGAAAAGCAGGTTCAACAGGTTCGTATTTCTATCCGTAATAATTATTCTTGTGCTGGTCATTGCCCTCATCATCATTTCTTACCGCTCATTCCGTCAACGACAAATTTCCGACAAACGGAAAGCGCAGCAACAGGCCGAGCTCCAGGTTTTGGATGCTGTGATCGAAACCGAGTTCAAAGAACGGAAACGCTTTGCCGAAGACCTGCACGACGGTCTCGGGGTTTTGCTGTCCACGCTCAGGCTTTACCTCAACGAGATTGATGACAGCAGCGGGGAAGAGCAAAAAAAACTCATCGGACAAAGCAACAACATTCTTGACGAAGCCATCGCCAATGCACGCAATATTTCGAACAACATGATGCCGGCAGCCCTGAAGAAAAACGGACTCGAAGCAGCCATCCGCTCCTTCAGCGACAAGATAAATTCCTCGGGCAACATCAAAATAGAGGTGCAATCGGCCAACTTTAAAAAACACCACAAACACAGTGTCGAAATTACACTTTACCGCATCCTGACCGAAATGACAAACAACACCCTGAAACATGCAGCAGCTACCCGGATAGATATTTCCCTTACCGGGAAAGGCAATAAACTGTTTATTGTTTACAAAGACAATGGCCGGGGGTTTGATTTTGATGCCGTATCAAAGTCAGGAAAGAAAGGCATGGGACTCAACAATATGCGGAGCCGCATCAATTCCATCGGCGGAGAATGCACCATCAAAAGCAAACCGGGCACAGGTTTCTTTGCCGGGATTGAGGTGGATTTTACCTAAGGAACTTTTCCAAAGTTTTAAACTTTGGAAAAGTTTATTCATCCATCCCCCTACGCAGTTTACGTATTTTTTTTCAGCAATCTTCCTGCACGTTTTTGGGCAAATCCCTCTTACCCACTTGATTTAACCGATCTACTTTTGTCGTTGAAACTAAAGCACCATGCTCGCAAAACTCAAACAAACTGTTTTCAGGAACAACAAAAAGAAAGTGTCAGAAATTATGAACGACATTCATCTCTTTTACCAATACATCGACGAAAACGGCCAGTTAATCGACTACTGGTATTTTGACCATGTATTTACTGCCAACTACTGGAACTACCTCCGCAACTACAAATGGCTGAGCAGTCATGAGCAGGATTTCCTTCATCGGGGAATCCTGAGCATGCTGCTTTTTATGGGCTACCTTTACCTGGACGGGAAGGCTGACCCTTTTATCGGCCACCTCTCCGAAATAAAGTCTGCCGTTGCAAACTTCCACAGCCACAAAGCACAAAACAAAAAACTTTCGGGCATGGTTAACAATGCACTGGACCTTGCAGAAAAAAAGCAAGGTGGTCATTTCAACAGCGAAACCCACACCGATATTTTTAAATCAATAAGCTGGACACTGAAAAGCATCGTCCTGGCAAATAAAACAGTATTCATCAAACACGAAACCCCATGAAAAATTTAAACACTTTAATGCTCATTGCATTGTTTTTAACAAGTACACTTGCCGTTCGGGCACAGGTAGCCATCAACCAGGATGGCAGCACGCCCGATGTAACGGCCATGCTGGATGTCAAATCAACAACCAAAGGCATGCTCATCCCGCGTATGAGCACTACCCAACGGGTGGGCATCAGCTCTCCGGCCAACGGACTGCTGGTTTTTGACACCGACACCAAAACCTTTTGGTATTATGACAGCAGTACCACAGCCTGGAAAGAAATTACCAGTTCGGTGAACAACAGCATCAACAGCCTTACCGATGGCAGAACGGCTGGCAACAGCGTTTATCTCGGATCTATGGCGGGTGCTGATGATGATGGCAATCTCAGATCCAACACGGCTGTTGGTGTCCAGGCCATGTGGAAAACAAGCTCCGGCACTCAGAATGTAGCGATGGGGAGATATGCTTTACAACTCAATGATACTGGTGCCAGCAATGTGGCCCTGGGTTATTCCTGCTTAGCGAAAAATAACGGTTTTGGAAATGTTGCTGTTGGAAACAGTGTTTTAATCAAAGACACCAGCGGCTCTAACAACACCGCTATCGGCCATTGGAGCGGATACAATAGTAAAGCTGGCTCAGGAAATGTATTCATCGGTTACCGGTCGGGATTTTTTGAGACCGGAAGCAATAAATTATATATCGAAAACTCCATGTCAAATGCGCCTTTGATTTACGGTGAGTTCGACAATGACCTGCTTACCGTGTACGGCCGCCTGGGTGTGGGGGCTACTGCAACTGCCGACACAAAACTACGCGTATCTCACAATGATTTGTATGCCGCTAACTTTACGACTGACTTCGGGGATGCAAACACAATTGTGATTAATGCAGAATATACGGGAACAGGTGTTTACGATGCTACGGCGATTTACGGGAAGGCAGCACCTGATGCAAACAGCAACTACGGATTTGGCGGCGATTTCGTTGGCAACTACATGGGGGTAAGGTCAAATGCCAATGCCGGATCTTCAAGCGGAGCGGCTTATGGCGTGTACGGCCGGAGCAATGGGACAGCAGGCACCCGTTATGGCGTATTCGGTTGGGCAGAAGGCGGAAGCAACCGCTATGGTGTTTACGGCAAAGCCTTTGCCCAAACCAACAGCTATGGAATTTACTGTGATGGCAATGGTGTGTACACCGGCACCTGGTCGCAGACTTCGGATAAAAAGCTAAAAAAGAACATCGAGCCTTTGCAGGGTGCATTGGAAAAATTGCTTCAACTGTCGCCGAAAACGTATGAATACAGAACTGCTGAATACGAATTCATGAACCTGGCACAGGGAGCGCAAATTGGCTTTGTGGCACAAGATGTTGAGACTGTTTTTCCCGAACTGGTCAGCACCGTAAGCCACCCCAAAAGCCAGGGGAAATCAAACGATTACGAAGAATACAAGGCCATCAACTACATCGCACTTATTCCGGTACTTACCGAAGCCATTCAGGAACAACAGCAGCAGATTGAACAGCAAAAACAATTGATTGAAACCTTACTTGAAAGAGTTAAATTGTTGGAAAAAGTAAAAGGAACTGTTAAGTAGGCTATCTCCAAAACTCACTTCTGCTACGGTGTCCGGTGCTGCTTTCTACAAGTGAGCAGGCCGGGCACCAAACTACCTGCACAAGCGCAAGAAGTCAATCAGCAGCCTATTCTGCTGAAAAAACCTGTTTTCCGCTCAGGTAAGTGGCCATAATACGGACGGTTGGCAATTTATCAGCCGGTACGGACAACAGGTCTTTGTCAAGAATAACGAAGTCTGCAAACTTTCCGGCTTCTATACTCCCCCGGTTTTTTTCATCAAAACTGCCCATAGCCGGCCAAATGGTAATGGAGCGCAGCGCATCTTCACGGCTGAGGGCATCTTCCATTTGAAAGCCCTCCTCCGGCCAGCCGCTTTCGTCCATCCTGGCCACAGCAGCATAAAAGGTTTTTAAGGGATGGATGTCCTCAACGGGGAAATCGGTGCCATTAATAAGCCAGCCGTTTTGCTGAAGCAGATGCTGGTATGCATAGGCCGTTTTGATGCGCCCGGGGCCAAGCCGGTTGCCGGCCCAATACATGTCGGAAGTACAATGCGTGGCCTGTACGGAAGGGATAATGGAATAATCCTTAAAATAGTGCAGGTCTGCCGGCGAAACCACCTGTGCATGTTCGATACGCCAGCGCCGGTCATTTTTTCCCTGTAAGAACTTCGCGTAGGTACGGAGTATTAAACGGTTCCCCGAATCGCCGATGGCATGGGTGTTGACCTGGAAGCCTGCCTGGTAGGCCTGCTTACAAACTGCTTCGTAAAAGGCATCGGGGTGAAGCTGCATTCCCGAGTTCCCGGGGTCGTCCGCATAGGGTTCTAAAAGCAATGCCCCACGGGAACCCAGCGCCCCGTCGGCATACAGTTTTACCGAACTCACGGTTAACGTGCCGGTGTGCAGCGGGCCTTTGGGGAAATAGTAATTCATATTTTCACTGGTTGGGTTCAGCATGGCGTAAATCCTGATATTTAATTGCCCCCCTGCCTGAAGGCTTTCGATCAGAGCGATTTCCGATTTATCCAGGCCCGCATCGGTAACCGTTGTCAAACCGGCTGCAAAACAATCTTCCTGGGCCCTGAGCAAAGCTGTCGTTTTGTCCTTTTTGTCGAAGGCAGGCATTACTTTTCGGATTAATCCGATGGCATTGTCAATGAGTATGCCCGTTGGTTCACCATCCGCAAGCAGGATTTCCCCGCCTTCTGAAGTCGTGAGTGCTGTGATTCCGGCTCTGCGTAACGCCTGTGAATTCAGCAGTACTGCGTGGCCGTCAATACGGGTAAGCACGACCGGCTTGTCAGGGAAAGCCTTGTCAAGTTCTTCTTTGGTTGGCCATGATTTGTCCTGCCAGTCGTTTTGGTCCCATCCCCTGCCCAGCACCCATGCAGACGGATATTGCATTTGATGGGCAAGCAAAATGTCAATTACGCCTGCAAACGATTTCGTCCCAACCAGCCCGGCGTACTTCGTTTGCGCGAGACCGTAGCCCAGAAAATGGCTGTGGCCGTCGTTGAAGCCAGGGTAGATAAAACGGCCCTGTGCATCCAAAAACACATCAGATCCGAAGTCCTTTCTGATTTCACGCAAAGAGCCGACTGCTACAAATTTTCCATCAGCTATTGCGAAGGCCCTGGCAGTGGAAAAAGCGCTGTCAACAGTATAAACTTTGGCGTTGAAAACGACCAGGTCAGCCATTTGCTTTTGCGCGAAGGAAATAACAGAAATCATTTGCAGCAAGAATGCAACAAAAAGGATATTGTTTTTTTTCATTTTCTTTTTTTTAAATAAAACTTTTCCAAAGTTTTAAGTCTTGGAAAAGTTCTAAACGTTCTTAATTTTCTCTCTTCTCGAAACGTCTTGCGGTGCTGTTAAAAACGACAACATCAGTGTCGAAAAGCCGGTTGATACTGCCTTGTTCAACGAGTGTTTCAGGGGGTCCTTCTTCAAACTCGCCAGAGGTTCCGAGCAACCAAAGCTTGTCGGCAAAACGTAGTGCCGGTTCCATGTCGTGGGTTGTCAGCAAGATTCCTTTGTGGTGTTCGTGCGCCAGTTTTTTCAGTAATTCCATAATAATGACCTTGTTTGGCGAATCGATAAAAGCCGCCGGTTCATCCAGAAAAATCAGGGGGGTATCCTGGGCAATGGCCCGGGCAATCATTGTTTTCTGTTTTTCGCCATCGCTTAAGGTGGAAAACAATTGACGGCTAATGTGTTCAATCCCTACCTGCTGAATGGCACCGCTGATTATTTTCCTGTCATTAATTCCCAACCGGCCAGAGAGTGAGCCGTAAGGGTAACGTCCGGTTGCAGCCACTTCGTAAACCGTCAGAAATGAATCGTCGATGCGATCGGTCAACACAACCGAGATTTCCATTGCCATTTCTTTTACCGACAGTTCTTTTAACGAACAGCCGGAATAAAAGACCTCTCCATTCAAAGGTCGTTGAAAACCCAGTAATGTCCTCAGCAAGGTTGACTTCCCTGTGCCATTGGGGCCTAAGATGCAAACCATTTCACCCGCTGCCAACTCCATGTTTAACGATTGGTGCAAGACCCGGCTTTCCCGCTTCTTCGGGAAGTAACCGGTACTCAGGTTTTTAATTTTAAGTAATGGTTTTCTCATTCTTCAGTTGTCTGTTTTTTGTGTTTCGCACGTCTATTGTGGTCATTGGCTGCGTGTCATTTGTGGTCTTGAATCTAATATCCTGATTCTTGATTTGATTCTCAACGCTTCCAGGAGCTAAGCACACTGGAAGGTCTACATTCTTTCCTTCCTTCCCTCCAAAACCCAACACTCCAACATTCCAAAACTCCACTCCCTTTCATTCCTGCTTCACCCTGCCCCGCTTCACAATCACCCAAACCACGATGGGTGCACCAATCAAAGAGGTTACTGCATTGATAGGCAAAGAGGTATCGTAACCGGGCAGTTTGGCAATTAAATTACAAAACAAGGTCAACACTGCTCCCATCAGAATAACCGCCGGCAGCAAAACCCCATGATTCGAACTGCGGTAAAAACTACGTGCCAGGTGCGGAACAGCTAATCCCACAAAAGCAATAGGGCCTGTAAAAGCCGTGGCCAGTGCCGTTAACAATCCGGCTACAAGAAGGAGGATGAGTTGTGTCCGCCGGGTGTTGACACCCACAGATCGGGCGTAATGATCGCCAAGCAAAAGTGCATTCAGTTGTCTGAAAAAAAGCAGGCTGAACAAAACGACCAGCAAAGCAGCGGCAAACAGAAAGGCTGCTTGCCGGGGACTGGTATTCGAAAAGCTGCCCAATCCCCAGATCACATATGCATGCAAAGCGGTTGAGCGGCTGAAATATTGTAACATTCCCACCACAGCCGAAACTGCATAACCAATCATAATCCCAATAATTAAAACCGAAACTATGTTGCCGATGCGACCCGAAACAAAAAGAATAGCACCCAATACTACAAGCGAACCCGCAAAAGCAAGCAGCACCATGCTCAGGTCGTTCACAAACTTTAGCGAAGCGGGCCAGGGAATATGGAGCACACCACCCAGCAAAACAACCAGGGCCACACCCAAACTTGCACCGGAACTGATGCCCAATACCGAGGGACCGGCCAGTGGATTTCTAAACAAAGTCTGCAACAGCAAGCCTGCCACCCCCAACGCCATGCCCACGGCAAGTGCAGTTACGGCCTGTGGCAAACGGTACTCCTGCACAATTACCTGCGCTGTTTCCGAAGTCCCGCTACTGTTGGTCAGCGCCGTCCAGACTTCCTCCCAGGAAATTAGCACGGAACCGTACCCTAAATTCGCAAGGAACAAAACGACCAGCAAGGCTGCAAAAACCAGAAACCAGAAAACCGTATTTTTTTTCGACTCCATTTAATGAACAAAAATAGAATAGTATTTCATGCCAAAATCTGATTACTACTGATTTTATTATCCCCCGGTCAGGGAAACTGATGAAGCCCGGGACAACATATAAAACCCAACACTACGGATACTATCTATCAAATTATTGGCTATCAAATTATTGGCGACCCTGACATTCAGGGTAGTATAAAATAGTATTCGGGCTCATAATCGGGAAGCAACTGCGGATGAAAAGCTTTGATAAAATCAGCAAGCACACGCTGCGGTTCGAGCGGGGATTTCTCAAAATAGGCAGTTTCCTGCGCATCGCACCAAATGATCCGGCGTTTCCGGAATGCTTTGAAATGACCGTACAATGGCTTCTCTTTTATCAGGAATTCGTAAGAAGCTTCGTCGCCAAAAGAGCCGACGATACGCCAGTAATCAGCATCGTACGCAAGGGAAAAAACGGTTTCGTAATCCAGGGGAAAACTGGCGTTGTGTGTATCATCCTTCCAGATATAATCTGCTCCGGCATCCCGAAACAAAGCGGCAATGTAGCTTTGCCCGCCGGGCACATACCATTGTCCGCTAAAATATTTATCCGAAAAAACCGTTGGCCGTTGCTGTACCTTGGCCGCAATTTGCTTGTAATAATTGTATTGCGCAACAATTTGGTTAAACTGGCTTTCGGCCTCTGCCTCCTTAGCAAAAAACAGCCCGGTAAATTTCAACCATTCGGCCCTGCCAAGGGGATCATTCTCCATGAAATCGAAAAAGGGGATCATGGGTATTTTTGTCGCTGTCAGCGGGTTGGTTTCGTTGGCCTGGTAAGGCGAATGAAAAATAACGGATGGGTTTAACCGGAGCGTGCGCTCGACGTAAAAGTTGCCGTTTCCCGCCAACTCGGTAACACGGCCATCCGCCAGGCGCTCTCTGATATCCTGGTCCAGGATGTAGGCTGCTTCCGAAACACCAACCACCTTTTGCAGTAAGCCCAGATTTTTCATGGCATTGAGCTGTGTACCTGAAAAAACAGCTACACTGTCGAGGGGGACAATCACAAAACCTTCGGATGCCCCATATTTTTCAGCCGTTTGCCGGTTTACTAAAAAGTATGTAGAGAGCACGTCCCCATTGGATTGCGGTTTATAAATCACCAGTTTTGCAATTCCCCCGGCCTTATAAATATCGAAGCCTTGGGCAAAGTCCACTTCCGAAACAACTTCAGTATCCGCAAGGCGGTCAAAAAGTTTGGCAATGCCGGCACTTTGTTTTTTTTCATGGCAGGAAGAGAGCAAAAGTGCCACCAAAAACAGTTGCAGGAAAATAAATTTAGGCTGACAATTCATCACGTTCGAGCAGGAGAATGGAATGTTGGGGGACAATAAAATATTTTTCGTTCTGGTACTGAATTTCCACAGCACCCTTTTTTAAAAAGATAGCGAGGTCGCCCGCCTTGGCCTGCAAGGGAATGTAGTGGGTGAGGTCGTCCTTCTTTTTCCACGGCTCGTCAATTTCGTCAGATGGCATGGGAATGGGGTAGCCGGGACCGGCTTTCACTACATAACCGCTTTGGATTTCTTCTTTTTCTTTATAGCCCGGTGGCAACAAGAGTCCGCTGCTTGTTTTTCCCGTATTGCCTTTGGGCTTTATCAACACCCTGTCCCCCACCACGATAAGTTTGTCAATTGGGTTTTGCATGCTATTCAGCTATTTATTGTTAACAAATGACAAAGTTAGTTTTTTCCCGGTGCTAATAAATAAAGGCTGCTTGCCAGGTTCTTCTTTTTCCCATTTCGCGATTTTCTTTAACTTGCGCCTCTTGTGAAAAAGCAACACCATGAAATTCCCCCTTTGGAGTATTAAAAACGCAATCGGATTTATTTTGGGGCCGCTTGCATTTCTGTCCATCATCTTTTTTACCGATCTGAAACCGGGCGAACCGGCGGTAACTTACACCCTCGCTATCGGTTTGCTGATGGCCATCTGGTGGATTACCGAAGTCATCCCCCTGGCAGTTACGGCTTTAATTCCCGTGGTGTTGTTTCCTTTGTTCGGGGTGATGAACGGCAAGGCGGTTTCGGCAACCTATTTTAACCACGTCATTTTTTTGTTTATCGGCGGTTTCCTCGTGGCACTGGCCATGCAGAAATGGAATTTGCACAAGCGGATTGCCCTCAAAATCTTAATGCTTACCGGAACAAGCCCGGCCCGTATTTTGCTGGGGTTCATGCTGGCCACGGCTTTTCTTTCGATGTGGATTTCCAATACGGCCACCGCCATGATGATGGTACCGATTTTATTGTCAATCGTGGAAAAGCTGGAAGAGCACATCGGGAAAAAGGAGTTGTCGAAATATTCTGTGGGCCTGCTGCTTGGTGTGGCATACAGCGCTTCCATCGGCGGCATCGCCACGCTGGTGGGAACGCCACCCAATTTATCGTTTGCCCGGATTTACCAGATCATGTTTCCGGCTGCGCCCGAAATAAGCTTTTCCGACTGGTTCCTTTTTGCCTTACCTATCAGTATTGTCTTTTTTATCATTGTCTGGGCTTACCTGTATTTTATTTTCAAGCCCGGAACCGCCTGGAAGCAACTGCACAATGTTTATTTTAAGGATGAATACAAGGCCCTGGGCCCGGCGGGTTTTGAAGAGAAAATCATCCTCATCGATTTTCTACTTCTTGCCTTGCTGTGGCTGACCAGAACAGGAATAACAGTGGGCAATCTCAGCATTCCGGGATGGGGCCGTCTTTTTTCCAATCCGCATTACCTGAATGACGGCACGGTTGCCATCGGCATGGCCATTTTATTGTTTTTAATCCCGTCCAAAACAAGCAAAAACAAAAAGTTGATGGATTGGAAAACAGCCAGCAAATTGCCCTGGCACATTGTGCTGCTTTTTGGTGGTGGATTTGCTTTAGCCAGTGGTTTTAAGGAATCGGGGCTCTCACTTTGGTTTGGTGAGCAACTCAGCGGCATTGCCGGGCTTCACCCTATCCTTATTATTTTTATCATTGCCTTCGGGATGACCTTCTTAACGGAATTGACCTCGAATACAGCCACGACTGAAATGTTGCTGCCGGTGCTTGCAGGTTTGTCGGTTGCTGTAAATATTAACCCTTTGCTTTTCATGCTCCCGGCAACCATCAGCGCTTCCATGGCCTTCATGCTTCCGGTGGCCACTCCGCCCAATGCCATTGTATTTGGCTCAAACAGGATCACAATTATGCAAATGGCACGCGCCGGATTTATCCTCAATATCATCGGGGCCATTGTCATTACATTGTTCACTTATTTCTGGGGGAGCCACGTTTTTAACATCAACATGGTTTCAATGCCGGTGTGGGCGCATTGAGGGGGATTGTGGGTGATGCTGAATGCTGGCCTATCGAAACACACTAATATTAACTGTACTTTCGTTACAACTTAGTCCATAAACTAAAAATCATGTATCTTCAGATTGCAAAACCACCCATCGCACTTTTGTTTGCGGTTTGCCTGTTTTATTCCTCCTGCAAAGAAGATGAGGAAAAGCAGCATCCCACCGGATATGTTCTTGAAAACAATACCAGCAACGGTAATTACTTCGGTATTCATATTTGGAACTTCGGAACAAATGGCTGGCCCGACAGCAGCATCTTGGTACACATCGGCAATGACTTCACCGGCAACCAGCAAAAGGATGTCTGGATAATTCCCTGACCTAACCGCTGTTAAAACGTAATCTTAAACGTTTTGGTGTCACTTCTGTCGCAGCCACAACTACATTTGTAGGTAAATGTAACGACAAACTCTCCTGATGAATAAGAGACCAATCCCACGGTTTTTCCGGGGGGATTGCTATAGCCGTTGCTGTAAGCTGTTGTTGTAACGGTATTTGTCCAGGTTCCTCCGGCATCACAGCCTTCAACTTCAGCATCGAGCCGAAACCAGACACCAGTTTTCATATTATTCAGCGTGTTTCCGGCAGCGTACCCGCTTAAAGTGCTGGTATAATTGCCACAAGCAGGTTTATAAGAATAAGTTACCTTGATTTTTACCCTGGGATCACACGGACAGCTTGCCGGCGCAGGAGGTGTCGGGTTAATAATTGGTTGTCGTGGCGGAACATAGTTCTCTGCAGGAATAGGGGGCAATGGAATAATACTCAGTGCGCTGACCATAACATTTATACTAATGTTTTCAGCCATCTGCGCTTTCATCAGGTAAGAGATTAAAGAATAAGGATAGCCATGAAAACCGTACACTTCGTCAACTGCCGCTTTTATATTATTCGCTTCAACCAAACTAAGGATATACCCGATAAACTCAACAAGTGGTTTGGCCTGCCCTTCCAGGTCAGGCAAACCGTTCGGAAGAGTATCCTCAAAAGCCAGAATATTATTGGCCTGTGAGAGGGAATCAAGCCTCATTAATGCGTTGGCAAACTCCTCAACGGTCGAATACCTGTCTTCCATCGGAACATTGTATTGCTCAGATGTCTCATCTTTCTTACATCCTGCCATCAGGATAAAAATCAATAAAATCGGAAAAAACAAATAGGTTTTTTTCATGGTATAAGTTTTTAGGGTTCGACTAATAAATATGTATCAGCCACAGAGTCGGGATTGCAAATATAAGCTAAGAAGTCAAAAAATGCAAATAAATTAAAACCGAAATATGTGTCTGGACTTCTATTTCCGTATATTTTCCAGCAAATTCCAACGATAATCCGCGAAGGAACAGCACCCCCCCCTTTCTTCAGCAATAAGCAGATCCCCAGTTTAACAAGAACAGGAAGAGCAGCACTTTTTTTCCATTCGGGTTTTTCGCTTTCCGCTATGCATGTTTTCAGATTTACGCCAAAAGACGAAACGAACAAATCTTTCACAAATCTTTAACAAACCGTTCCAAGCGGAACAAAATACTTTAAAATTAAGGCCTTACAATACTGAAAAAAATCTTTAGGAAAGTTTTGATAAATTAATAAATTTGCAGGGGTCTGAATTGAAAGATAAACAGACAGGATTCTGCTAATTTTTTTCGGTGTTCAAATTCTTAAATAAAACCACAATTGGAATCATTGAATCAGTTAATTAAAAAGTGTGAGGAACTGGCCTTTGACCTGGATTTTACACGCGCAAAACAATGGAAATCAGAAGGTGAAGGCAGGGTGCTGGTTGGTCACATGCCCATTTATTTTCCAAGGGAAATCGTCCATGCCATGAACGGGCTGGCCGTCGGCATCCTCGGGGGTGGCGACAAAAAGCAAATCATCCGTGGCGATGCCTATTATCAGTCGTACATCTGCCACATGCCACGCGGAATTATCGAACTGGCCCTTGACGGGCATTTTGATGGATTCGAAGGTTTTCTGTTCCCGTCGATTTGTGACGTCATCAGAAACCTCTCCGGCATGTTCCGCATATTGAAAAAAGGAAAGTTCGTCAAGTACATGGATTTTCCGCAAAACTTTCAAAAACACATCGGCGGGGAGTTTTACAAAAGTGAACTGATGGAAATCGCCGATAAGATTTCCCAAATCAATCAGGTTGAATTTTCGGTGGAACGCTTCAACGAATCCATCCAATTGTTCAACAAAAACAGGCAGCTTACCAATACCGCCTACAACCTCAGAAAAGAAGCACCCTGGAAAATTTCGGCAGCCGAAATGTATTCCGTTATCCGGGCCGGTTACGTCATTCCTGTTGAGGAACACAACGAAATTCTTGAAAAATTAATCGAGTTGGTGAATGCCGCAGAAGGCGTACCGCAGGACAAAATCCGGGTGCAGGTCATCGGTGCTTTTTGCGAACAGCCCCCTCTAAGTTTAATCAGGACCATCGAGCTGGCCGGTTGTTACATTGTTGAAGACGATTTTCTGCTCGGCTCCAAATGGATACAGGGCGATATTGAAGCCGATACTTCCGACCCCGTCGGTGCCATTGTGGATGCTTACATCAACCACAGTACTTTTTCGTCCACGGTTTACGATGTGGATGATCCGAAAGAATACAGAATGCTGGAGCTTTTTAAAGAAAGCAAGGGGGACGGGATTATTTTTGCCGCACCCAGTTTTTGCGACCCCGCCCTGCTCGACCACCCCATTCTGCAATCGGCATGCGATAAAAACGGGATTCGCTACATCAGTTTCCTGTTTAGCGAAAACACAGGACAGTTTAAAGTAATTAAAGAACAGGCCGGCACTTTCTCCGATTCCATTAAATTATGGGACGGGGATATGGTGGGCCTCAAATAACAGAAATTTATGTCAGCAAGCGTTGCCAAAGAAAAAAGTATGGTCATCCAAAAAGAGATGATCGCCAATCATTTTAAAGCATTAAGTACCGCCAAAGAAACCGGTAAGAAAGTGGTTTACACTTTTGTTCCGGGCAATATTTCCGAGCTTATCCTCGCCTTCGACATGCTCCCGGTTTACCCCGAAATAAATGCCCTGCAATCGGGCATGCGCAAAAAATCGGACGGTTTTATCCAGGATGCAGAGAAGATTGGCCATTCGGAAGATGTGTGTACTTATGTAAAATGTGATGTCGGGATGATGATTAACGGCAACATCGGGCCGACGGGTGAAAAAATCCCGCCACCCGACCTTTTGTTGCTGAGTTACACCGGCTGCTTTACTTTTATGAAATGGTTCGAGAACCTGAAAAGGCTTTATCCCGGCGTGCCGGTGGCCATGCTCCACACCCCTTACCAGGAAGACAAGCAAATCAAACCGGAGATGACCCAATACATGGTGAAACAGTTGAAAGAAGAAGTCATCCCGAAAATGGAACAGGTGTCCGGTGTAAAATATGATGAAGAAAAACTAAAAGGTATCCTGCGGAATTCCTCCAAAGTGGAAGATGCCATCTTGCGGATTTTTGACACCACCAAAAACAGGCCCTCACCCATCGACGCCTATTTTGCCGGTGTTTATTACATCGGTCCCATCAACAGTGGCTTCAGGGGAACGGCGGAAGCCGTAAATTATTACGAAGAATTGTACAGCGAAATCATGGAAAGGGTCAGGCTGGGACTGGGCCCGATTACCCCCGAAGGGGAAATGGAAAAGGAAAGGTTCCGCCTGGTGGTGGAAGGGCCGCCCAACTGGACACACTTCCGTGAGTTCTGGAAACTGTTTTACGATTTCGGGGCGGTCATCGTGGCTTCATCCTACACAAAAGTAGGCGGGGTTTACGACATGGGCTTCCGGGTCGATCCGGAAAAACCACTCGACAGCCTGGCCGATTATTGCATGAACTGCTACACCAACCTGAACCTCGAACAACGCATCGACCTGTTGGAACAGTGCATTGTCGATTACAAAGCCGACGGTTTCCTGGTAAACTCCATCAAAAGCTGCAACTCTTTTTCAGCCGGCCAGTTGATGATTATGAAAGAACTCGAAAGAAAACTCGAAATTCCTGTCGGCCTCATCGAATCGGACCTTGTTGACCCGCGCTATTTTTCCTATTCGAACATCAAAAACAGGCTGGAGTCCTTTTTCCAAATGCTGGACCAGCGAAAAATAATCCTGAAACAATGAAAAAATACTTTCTCGGAATCGACCTGGGTTCCACAACTTCTAAAGCCATTATCATCGACGAAAAGGATGAAATCATCGGTAAAGGGATTACCAACACCCGCGCCAATTATATGGTAGCTACCGAGATTGCAAGGCTCGAAGCCCTGTACAATGCCCGCTTTACGATCTTAAAGCAAAAACTGAAGGCCGAAGTCGAGACAAAAAAAGAATATGCCCGCTACATCGCCGATGTGGAATCTGCCTTCAAATTTTTGCAGTTTAACCGACGGCTCGAAAAACTGAATGTGCAGTTTAAGGAAACCATCCGTAATACTTATTCCGGCGAAAAACATGATTTGATATTGGGATATATCGAAGGAATTGTCGATAAAATCCAACCCGAAATCAGACATAAATATTTGTACGGCGACATTGCGGACAAGAACCAGTTTTTCCGCGACATTGTCAGCGAGCACTTTAATAAAGAGGTGGCCAAACTGGACAAAGAGTATTTTGATTCGCTCATCCTGGTTTACGACAAAAGCATCACGCCCGTTGAAAATGAACTGACGGATTATGATTTCAAAGAGTTGATTTTCGAATCGCTTGAAATTTTGAACGACAAATACGAAAACATCGAAGAAACTTTCGCCGAAACATCCGAAGTTGGTTTTGATGCCGAACTCAACCTGCTGCGGGGCAATTACAGAAAAATTTACGATTCCATCAAGGAGCATATTTCCTACATCGCCAACCTCGATATCCATATTACAAATATGGTGGGAACCGGCTATGGCAGGGCGCTGCTTCCCTTTCCCGAAAAATCGATAAAATCAGAAATCCTCTGCCATGCTTTCGGGGCACATGCTTTTTTTCCGGAAACCAGGACGGTACTGGATATTGGCGGACAAGACACCAAGGCCATCCAGGTTGACCGCTACGGGCTGGTGACCAGTTTTCACATGAACGACCGTTGTGCCGCAGGTTGTGGCCGATATCTTGGGTACATCGCCGATGAATTCAGCATTTCGCTCAACGAGCTCGGCCCTTTGGCGATGGAATCGGATTGCGAAGTTAATATCTGCTCTACCTGCACGGTTTTTGCCGGCGCCGAAATCCGTGAGTTGCTCAACGTCGGACAGGAAAGGTCTGATATTTTGGCAGGCCTGCACAAAGCCATTGTGATGCGGGCCATTTCGTTGCTGGCACGTTCGGGCGGTGTAAGGAATGAATTTACTTTTACCGGTGGGGTGGCACGCAACCAGGCTGTAATTAAATATGTTACCGAACTGGTGCATAAAAATTATGGTGATGATCTGACCATCAATATTCATACGGATTCTATTTTTATGGGTGCATTGGGAGCAGCCATGTTTGCATTGAGAAGTAACAATTAAAAAGGAAAGATTAACCTAAATAACATGGATAATTCAATTTTGACAATAGGGGTCGACATCGGCAGCAGCAGTATTAAAATGGTGTTGCTGGAAAGCAACTCAGAGATAAAAGTGCTGGACCACGTTCACGAAAAATTACGAAAACGCAACCCCGAACTGGTGGCCAACCAACTGATTGATTATGTATTGGACAAGCATTCGCTGAAATACGAAGACATTGCCTACCTCGCTTCTACCGGAGAAGGTGAAAGCATCAAGCGCAAGCGTGGCCATTTTTACAGCATGACCACCCATGCCAAAGGGGGCATTTCGCAAAACCCCGGTGCCAAAACGGTGGTCGACATGGGCGCGCTCTTTGTCAGGGCCATCAAAGTAAATGAGTTCGGCAAAGTGATGGATTATAAAATGACCGGCCAGTGTGCTTCGGGCAGCGGGCAGTTCGTCGAAAATATTTCCCGCTACCTCGGCCTTGCCGTCGAAGAGGTGGGCGACACTTCCCTGTTGTCGACCAAGCCTGAAATGCCCTCGGGAATCTGCGCCGTACTTGCCGAAACAGATGTTATCAACATGGTTTCGCGGGGCATTTCAACACCCGATATTATTAAGGGGATACATCTTTCGGTGGCACAAAAAGTGATTAAATTACTCACCTCCCTCCGGGCCGAATCCCCGGTTGCCCTTACCGGCGGCATGGCCATGAACAAAGGAATGGTGCAGGCCGTAACCGAACTGGCCGACAAAGGAAATTTGAATTTAGAAATCGTTACCCATCCCGATGCCATTTTTGCAGGCGCCTACGGTGCCGCCATCTGGGCAGGGTTCAGGCATAAAAAATTAGAAGCAGCGATGCAGACTTAATCCAAATTAACACCAAACAAACACGAATGAAATATGAATGGTAATAACCTTGATGCTTTATTCAGGCCGTTGTCCGTTGCCGTTATCGGGGCATCATCAAAAGAATTATCAATAGGGAATGTAATTATTAAAAACCTTCAGCACTACGGCTTCAAAGGCCCTGTTTATCCCATCAATCCCAAGGTGGACGAAATCAGGGGGCTGAAAGCCTATCCTTCTATCGGGGATGTTCCCCATCCGGTGGATTTGGTGCACATCGTTATCCCACCCCCCTTTGTCCCCGAGCAGGTTGAAAACTGCGGTAAAAAAGGTGTCAAAGCCATCATCATCAACACAGCAGGATTTAAAGAAATGGGCGCTGAGGGACAGGCGCTGGAAGATGATTTTCTGGCCAGGGCAAAAAAATATGGCATCCGTATTTTCGGGCCCAATTGCCAGGGGGCGATAAATTCCGACCCTGAATTCAGGTCCTACTGCAACTTTACCTTTACCTACCCCAAGCCAGGATACATTTCGGTTGTGGCCCAAAGCGGGGGGGTTGGCGCGGTAATTATGCAGGCCATTTACGACATGGACATCGGCCTGCGCATGTACTCCTCCAATGGCAATGCCTCCGATGTTTCCATCCCCGAAATCATCCGTTACTACGGAAATGACGAGCAAACCAGGGTGATTGTACTTTATGTCGAGAGCCTGTCCGACCCCAAACAATTCATGGAAATTGCAAAAGAAGTTACGGCCAAAAAACCCATCCTTGCCATGACGGCAGGAACAACCGACAAAGGGGCCGAGGCTTCGCGCTCGCATATCGGCGGACTGGCCGGAAGCATTTCCATGGAAGTTGTTTTTAAAAAATCCGGGATTTTATTCTTTTCCAGTCAGGAAGACCTTTGCAATGCTGCCGAAGCCTTTGCCCACCAGCCCATCCCCAAAGGAAACAAAGTGGGCATTATCACCAATACGGGCGGCCCGTCGGTGATTGCCATTGATGAACTGGTGCGCAACGGACTGGAAATTCCCCGGCTTTCGGAAAAGGCAAAAGCCACGCTGAAAGAAACCATGTTCGAGTCGGCTTCCATCGCCAATCCGTTGGATGTGGTGGCGACCGCCGGCGCACCCCAGTTTAAAAGTGCCTTTGAGGTGATGATGAACGAAAAAGAGGTGGACAGTGTTTATGTCAATTTCGTTACACCGCCTTTTGTTGACAACGAGAGCGTGGCCCGTGAATTTGCAGCGGCAGGAAAAAAATTCGACAAGCCCATTGTGTGCAATTACATGACGGACAAAAAGAAATGGGAAGCCACCACCAAAATACTTAAAGAGGGGGCTATTCCGTGTTTCGATTTTGCCGAAACGGCTGCAAAAGCGCTGGCTTCGCTCGTCCGTTACCAGAAAATCAGGGCCGTGCCCAAAGGGAGTATTCCGGATTTTTCAGGGATTGATGCCGAAAAAGTGAAAAGTATCATCGCCAAAGCAAAAGCCGCTAAACGCGGGATGCTCTGTGCTTCCGGTGTTTATACAACCCTCGAAAGCTACGGGATTCCGGTTGCCGGCTGGGCGGTTGTGGGTTCTGCCGCGGAAGCCGTTCAGGCAGCAAAAAAACTGGGCTACCCGCTTGTGGTGAAGGCAGATGCCGAACAAATTGTTCACAAAAGCGATGTGGGCGGTGTGGTACTGAACATCTCCTCGGACAAAGAACTGGAAGCGGTAGTAACTAAAATGAAAGATAGTTTTGCTGTTGACGACCTGAAGTTTTTCATCCAACAGCAAAAACCCAAAGGACAGGAACTGATTGTCGGTGCGAAAAAAGAAGAAGGGCTCGGACATCTGATCATGTTTGGTTTGGGCGGCATTTTTGTGGAAGTATTCCGGGATGTGGTTTTCAATATTGCACCCCTCACCGACACGGAAGCCAAGGCCATGCCCGATGCCATCAAAGCCGCAGTTTTGCTGGATGATTTCCGTGGAAAAAAAGGGGTTGACAAGGCAAAAATCGCTGACATTATCCTCCGCTTATCGCAATTGGTAACCGACCATCCCGACATCAAAGAGTTTGATATCAACCCGATATTGGCAACCCCAGAAGGGATTTGTGCGGTGGATGCCAGGATAATTTTGTAAGCATCAATCGAATAGCTAAATAAAACATGATTATGGACAAAAAAAAATACAACGTTGGCATTATCGGTTTAGGCCCCATCGGGCAGACCCTGGCCCTGCATTTTAAAGAAGCAGGATGTGAAGTCGCTGTTACCGACCTCGACCGCAAAAAGCTCGGCCTCATCCGTACAGATGGCATTGAATTGGTTGGTAAAATTCAAAAGAAAACGTATTTCAAATATGTTTACTACTCAATTGAAGAGATGCTGGAGCATGATTTTCAGATATTGATCAGTGCCGTTAAAGATTACCATGTTGATACGATACTTGAACAGATTGAGCGCCACAAAACCAAGGATTTGTATTTGATGAGCGCGCAGAACGGGATTGACATCAGCGTAAAATACACCAGCCATTTCCCCAAATCGATGATCATGAGAATGGTCGTTAATTTTGCCGGCAACCTCCAGGCCCCGAATGTGGTGGGACTTAACTTTTTTAATCCCCCTAATTATATTGGGTCGCTCGATGACTCTATCCCTGAGGTAGCGCAGTGGATTTCAGACACTTTAAACAGTGTTGACATGCAAACAAATGCTGTTAACTCTTTTGAGATTTCCGGGAAAATCTGGGAAAAAACCATCCTGAATGCAGCCCTGAGCCCGCTTTGCGCCATCTCGCGGCTTACCATGAAAGAAGCCATGGAGAACCGGGATACCCTCGAAATTATCGAACAAATTCTTTACGAAGCCGTGGAAGTCGCCAAAAGGGAAGAAATCAAACTCCCCGATAATTTTATCAAACTGGCCATCCGCTACCTGAGTGCCGCCGGCGACCACATGCCTTCGCTTGCTGTCGACCTCATGAACAAAAGCGAAACCGAGATTGATTATATGAACGGGAAAATTGTGGATTACGGTCGGAAACATTACATCCGCACACCACTCAACCTCACACTCACCAACCTCGTCAGGGCCATTGGCCACAAAAACGGGGTGAAGTGTTCGGAGTAAACCAATAAGGTTAATGACCATTGCAGTTTTGAAAAAAAGAAAAATAAGAAGCCATGAATAAAAAAATGTATGCCTGGAAAATGACTGCCAACAAGGCAGAATTTGAACGTGTCGAAAGCCCCCTGCCCACCCTGGGCGAAGGCGAAGCTTTGATACAGATTGCCGGTTGTGGCGTTTGCCATACCGACTTAAGTTTCTGGCATTTCGGTGTTAAAACAAAAATGGAACTGCCCCTGACACTGGGTCACGAAATCAGCGGAAAAGTGATTGACGGCCCGGCGGAATGGCTCGGAAAAAAAGTCATCATCCCGGCAGTGCTGCCCTGTGGCGAGTGTGAACTCTGCAAAAAAGGACGCAGCAATATGTGCCAGAACCAATTGATGCCCGGCAACGATTTCGACGGCGGGTTTGCTTCCCACATCAAAGTGCCCGCCCGTTTTTTGTGCCCGGTCCCGGAAGCCGTGCTCGATAAATATTCGCTCAAGGAACTGTCCGTTATTGCCGATGCCATCTCCACTCCCTATCAGGTAGTTAAAAAATCGGGGCTCGAAACCGGCGACTTCGCCATCGTAATTGGTGTCGGCGGGGTTGGGGTTTATGCCGCCCTCATTGCCAAAATATTCGGGGCAAAAGTGCTGGCCCTCGACATTGATGATGAAAAGCTGAAAATGGCCACAGATAACGGTGTTGATGCCACATTAAATGTGAAAAACAAAGATATCCGGGCCATAAAAGCGGAGGTGCGGGGCATCGCCAAAGAACTGAATGTTTCGAGCTACGGATGGAAAATCTTTGAGATGTCGGGCACCAAATCCGGTCAGGAACTGGGGTTCAACCTCATCACTTTTACTTCCACCCTTTCCATTGTTGGTTTCACCATGGAAAAGCCCGAAGTGCGCCTGAGCAACCTGATGGCCTTCGACGCCGCCCTCATCGGTACCTGGGGCTGCAAACCCGAACTCTATCCCGAAGTGCTGGAACTTGTCGAAAGCGGCAAACTGAACATCGCCCCTTTCATCGAATTGTTTCCCCTGTCACAAATCAACGAGGTGTTCAAAAACACCCTGGCACATCAGTATAAAAAACGCTCTATAATGGTTCCCGATTTTGAATAAATAAACACCAAAATAATAAACGCCATGTTGAAAAATCACAACCTCACAGACGTAGAATTCACCGAAATTCTCTACGAAAAGCGACCGGCCAAAGATGCCGCCGGAAATGATATCGAAGGCCTGTACAGTGCCTGGATATTTCTCAACAACCCGCAGCAGTACAATTCGTACACCACCCAGGCTGTCAAAGAAGTCATTTTTGCTTTCCGCCAGGCTTCCAACGACCGGAGTGTGGTGGCCGTGGTATTCACTGCCGTTGGCGACAAAGCCTTCTGCACGGGCGGAAACACCAAGGAATATGCGGAGTATTACGCCGGTAATCCACCCGAATACAGCCAGTACATGCGCTTGTTCAACGATATGGTTTCGGGGATTTTCATCTGCGAGAAGCCGGTCATCTGCCGCGTAAACGGCATGCGCATTGCCGGCGGTCAGGAAATTGGCATGGCCAGCGATTTTACCATTTCTTCGGATATGGCACGCTTCGGACAGGCAGGCCCCAAACATGGCAGCGCGGCCATCGGTGGCGCCACCGACTTCCTGCATCTTTATGTCGGGATCGAACGCGCCATTAAATCGTTGACACTTTGCGAAATGTGGTCGGCACACCAGGCCTACCAGATTGGTTTAATCAGCGACATCGCCCCGGTATTGAAAGTGGATGGCAAATTCATCGCCAACCCGTTGGTGGTGGTTGACAGGATGAACGACGAGTTCGGGAAAATGGTTTACGGAACCATGAAAAAAGGGGATGAACTAAAGCAGGCCAAAGAACTGTTGGCCAGGGCCGAAGTTGACCTGAGCCGCCTTGATGAGATGGTGGACAGCTACATCACCAAACTGTTGTACACCTTCCCCAATTGCAGTATGAAAACACTCACCGAAATGCGGAAGAAAAAACTGGAACATTGGGACAAAAACAAAGAAAGCAGCCGCGAATGGCTGGCGCTGAATATGATGACCGAAGCCAAAGCCGGTTTCCAGGCTTTCAACGATGGCCCCAAAGGTCAACGTGAAGTCGATTTTGTTAAACTACGGCTGATGCTGGCCAAAGGAAAAGAATGGGGCGACGACATGATTCGTGCCATCTCGCCACAATATCCGGATTAAACTTTTAATAAAAATGAGTATGCAAAAAGTTAAAGTCAATTATTTATTTGAAGGTGCGGTGGCCCAAATTATCCTTGATGACGGCAAAGCCAATATCCTCGACATCCAAATGATGAGCGAGTTGACCGGACTGCTGGCATCGATGAACAAAATGCCCGACATCAAACTGATTACTTTTGAAGGAGCAGGGAAGAACTTTTCTTTCGGGGCGAGTGTTGCCGAGCACACCGAAGAATTGTCGGAAAAAATGCTGGACACTTTCCACGGTTTGTTTTATGCCATCATCGACCTGAACATCCCCACACTGGCAAAAATTTCAGGACATTGCCTTGGTGGTGGTTTCGAACTTCCGCTGGTTTGTAATTTCATCTTTACGGATAAATCGGCGCGAATCGGGCAGCCCGAAATTGTACTCGGCGTTTTTGCCCCGCCGGCATCCATCATCCTGCCCATGAAAGTGGGTTACCTGAAAGCGGAAGAATTGTTGCTCACGGGAAAAATCATCGATGCAGAGGAGGCCAAAAACATGGGCCTCGTCAACGAAGTATTTGAAGACAAGGAAAGCATGGAGCAGGCCACCAACGAATGGATTGAGAAATACATCCTGCCCAAAAGTGCGGCTTCACTCAAATATGCGGTGGGCGCTGTCAGGCTGGCATTTAACAAAACCATGCGGGAGAGCATCCCGGTTTTATCGGATATTTACAACAATCAGATGATGAAATCCAAGGATGCCAACGAAGGGATAAAATCGTTTATGGAGAAAAGAAAGCCGGTGTGGAAGAATTGTTAACCGAAGAACCCGATGACTGAACAGAACAACAGGCCGATATCTTTGAGGGGCACGTTAAAGGCAATCGGCCCCGGTATTTTGTATGCCGGGGCAGCCATTGGCGCTTCCCACCTGGTGTTCAGCACCCGCGCCGGCGCCGATTACAGTTTCCAACTCATCTGGGTCATCATCCTCATCAACCTGTTTAAATATCCTTTTTTTGAATACGCTTACCGCTATACGGCAGCCACCGGGACCAGCATTTTACATGGCTACAAGAAGCTGGGGCGCTGGGCCATCCTTACCTTTTTTATCTTTTCCTTTTTTACGGCCATCGTCAATTTTGCGGCGGTAACCAAAGTAACCGCCGACCTGGCGAGCTATATTTTTGGCTTGAACCTCAGTAATTTTGTTTCAAGTGCTGCTTTGCTTTCCCTTATTTTGCTGATACTTTTTTTCGGGAAATATGCCACCATCGACAAAATCATGAAAATCATGATTGTTACGCTCGCTGTTTTTACCGTTACCGCTTTCTTTTTTGCCTTGCAAAGGGGACAGCAGATTCAGGAAGGCTTCATCCCGCCCGAAATCTGGAACGGTGCCGGCATCACTTTCCTTTTGGCCATCATGGGCTGGATGCCCACACCCATCGATGCTTCGGTCTGGCCGTCGCTTTGGATAGAGGAGCGCATCAAACAGACCCATTACACCCCTTCATTGAAAGAGTTTAAAGTGGATTTCCACATTGGTTACATCGGCTCGGCTTTTATCGCGCTCTTCTTCCTCGGGCTGGGTGCTTTTGTGATGTACGGCAGCGGCGACCACTTTTCGCCCGGCGGGATAAAATTCTCCGAACAACTCATTTCCCTCTATTCCACCTCTATCGGAAAATGGAGTCATGGGATTATTTCCACCATCGTGCTCATCACCATGTTCAGCACTGCCCTGACGGTAATCGACGGCTATCCGCGTTCGCTGAAAGGTTCCATGCTGCTCATTTTCCCGTCCTTTGAAAAATCGGGTGAAAAAATTTATACCTTTTGGACCTTGTTTCTTGCCGTTTCGGCAGTCGTTATTCTGGTTTTTTTTACCAAAGACATGAAAAGTCTGCTGGAATTTGCAACCATACTGTCGTTTCTGACCGCACCCTTTTTTGCGTACATCAATTTCAGGACAGTAACCAGTTCGTTTTTTCCTGAAGAATTTGTTCCCAAATTGTGGTTGCGTGTATTGAGTTGGGCCGGTTTGTTGTTTCTTGCCAGTTTCAGCCTCGTATATATTTATGTGATATGGATAAAATAAATAATGGATTATGAGTAAAACACAAAGTGGAATTTTGAGGCTTGAATCGGCCAACGTACTGAAGGTCGTGATGAGTGATTATTTTAAGCGTTTAAAAGATGCTGAAGAAACAGCGGGCAAAAAAATAGCCTGGTGCACCAGTGTGGGGCCGGCTGAGTTATTGTACTCCATGGGCTTTGAAGTTTATTTTCCCGAAAACCACGGGGCGATGCTGGGGGCGTCGAAGAAAGCCGACAAATACATCCCCAGTGCTGTGGCCGAAGGTTATTCGCCGGACATTTGTTCCTACCTCACCAGCGACATCGGTGCGTTTCTGCAAAACGAAACCCCCCTTCAGCGCAGCGGTTTTGAGGCAGTCCCCAAACCCGATATCCTCGTGTACAATACCAACCAATGCCACGAAGTGGCCGACTGGTTCTCATTTTATGCCCGCCATTTCGATGTGCCCATCCTCGGCATCCACACGCCTTTGGGCCTTAACGAACTAAGCGACACCATCATCAACGGGGTGGCCGAACAGTTTAAAGCGCTGGTTCCCGAGCTCGAAAAAGTATCGCCACGGAAATTCGATATGGATGCCTTCAAAAAATCCATCGAATTGTCACGGGATGCCTGTGTGCGCTGGCGCGAAGTGTTGGAAAAAGCCATGCACCGTCCTTCTCCCATCAACTTTTTTGACGCGGCCATCCACATGGGGCCGATAGTGGTGATGCGGGGCACAACGTATGCACTTGACTACTACAATGTTTTGTACGACGAACTCGACGACCGGATTGCCAAAGGCATCAGCTCGGTACCCAACGAAAAATACCGCTTGTATTGGGAGGGAATGCCCCTTTGGTACCAACTCAGCAATATGGCACGGCTGTTTGCCAGCCTCGACACCTGCGTGGTGGCCTCAACTTATTGCAACAGTTGGGTGTTCGACGACCTCGACCCTGCCGACCCGTTTTATTCTTCCGCGCTGGCCTATTCAAAGTTATTTATTGTGAGGTCGGAAGAAGTAAAAAAAGAAATGCTGCAAGAGCATTTGAAAGATTACGCCATCGACGGGATAATTTACCACGATTCCAAAACCTGCCCCCGCAATTCAAACAACCGCTTTGGCCTGCAGAACCGCCTTTATGAAGAAACCAATATCCCCTTTCTTGAAATTAACGGCGACCTGAACGACCCGCGTTGCTTCAGCGAAGAACAATCGCTGATTGCCATCGAAACCTTTATTCAGCAACTGGCTGAAAAAATTTACAGTTAATATTGAAAAATTGACGACCTTCAACCCATGTTAAAATTAGGAATAGACCTCGGTTCTTCGTACACCAAAGGTGTGCTGGTTAATGATGAAAACCAGATTGTTGACCAGTTTGTGGTTAAAACCGGCTTTGATTTTAAGCGGGCGGCTTCACGGATAATGACTAAATTTGAAGAGGATTATGAAATAGCCACCCCCGTTTACACCTGTGGTTATGGCCGCGACCAGGTGGATTTTGAGCATATTTCCAATTCCGAAATTATGGCTTTGTCGAAGGCGGTTTTTACCAAATTCAATAAAAAATGTGCCGTCATCGACATAGGCGGGCAAGACACCAAATTCATCAAAATCAACCAACAGGGGCAGGTTGATAAATTCAAGATGAACAGAAAATGTGCCGCCGGAACGGGTTCGTTTCTCGAAGAAATTGCCTTCAGGCTGGACATTTCCCCCCTGGAATTCAACACCCTGACCGACGAAGCCACCGAGGAGGTAAGAATCAACAGCTACTGCACGGTCTTTGCCATTTCAGAAATTATCGGCCTTATCAAAAAAGGGGCCACCATCGCCAACATTGCCGTGGGCATTTACAACTCCATCATCGAAAGGTGCATGGAAATGGTAGCTGCCGACGAAACCATTATCATTACCGGGGGTGTTCCCGAAAAGCACCCCACCATCGTACGATTGTTCAAAAAAAAATTCAGTAAAGTGGAAAGCCCTGAAAACTCGCAGTTTTTTGCTGCCTGGGGGAATATTTTACTGAACTCCCAAAAGTAAATACCTATGAAACAAAAAGAAGTAGTTGTAGTAAGTGCCGCCAGAACGCCCATTGGGAAACACTGCGGATATTATTATGATTTTTCGGCGGAAGACCTCGGCGTACTTGCCGTGCAGGAAGCCATTTTACGGTCGGGCATCGATTTGTCAAAAATCAACATCGACCAGGTGGTGGCCGGGATGATTTACACCGATTCGCTCGGACAGAAAATCTACCTGCCCCGCAACGTGGCCTACCGGGCAGCCAAACTCCTTGGCGATGAAAACAACCTGAAACATGCCCCCGGAAAAACGACGCTCCGCATTTGCGGGACGGGCTTTCAGACCCTTGCCGATGCTTTTGACCTGATTCATCAGGACGGGCCGCAGAAGATGAATTGTGTGGTTTCTTTTGCTACCGAAAGCATGACCAATACCAATATGGTCCACCAGGGCAAACGCAAAAAAGACAATGTCTGGGATTTTGATGACGCTCCTTTAAAAGACTATCTGCTTGAAGGTTTCGGCCATAATCTTTTCAATACGCAAATGGCCCTTACCGCCGAGAAATACGGCACACTAACCGGGATTAGCCGAAACGATTGTGATGAATTCGCCTACGAGAGCCACATCAGGGCACGCGAGGCACAGAAAAAACAATGGAACCGCTATTCGGGAAAAAGCAAAAACGATTTTCTGAAAGGTGTCTTCACGGTAAATACCGACGACCCCAATGGAATCCCCATGAGTTTCTGGCGCGATGAAGGCGTGAAGTACGACATCAGTGTGGACGAACTCGCCGGGCTCCGTCCGCTGATGAAAGCCGACGGCCTGGTCACACCGGGAACCGCCAGCCAAATCAGCGATGGCTCTGCCGCTGCCGTGTTGATGGACAGGGAATTTGCCGACAAAAACAACATCCCCTATCTTGCCATTCTCCGTGGCTACCAGTTTTCGACGGTTGACCCCACCATCATGGGACAGGGGCCTGTTCCGGCCATCAAAACCATCATGGAAAAACTGAAACTGAAAATGGCCGACGTGGACCTTTTTGAAATCAACGAGGCCTTTGCCGCCCAATACCTCGCCGCCGAGAAAGAGCTGAAACTGCCACGCGAAATTACAAACGTCAACGGTGGCGCGGTGGCCATTGGCCACAACATTGCCGCCACCGGTTTGCGCATCACCACCGACCTGATTTACGAACTGAAACGCAGAAACGAGAAAATCGGGATTGCTTCGGCCTGTATCGGCGGTGGCCAGGGTGGCGCTGTTTGCGTTGAGATTGTTTAAAAATTCATTTACAAACCAGAAAAAATTAAATCAATGGGCACTTGTTTTTCATACGGAAATAAACTGATTCAAAGAACAGCGGGAAAGCTGAACAGCATTAGTAATATTGTGATTATCGGTTCCGGAACCATGGGCAGTGGCATCGGCATCGACTTGCTGAACAAAACACAATACAACATCACTTTTATCGATATTTCGGATGCCGCCTTGCAGCGTGCAAAAGAAGACATCAAAGACTATTTTGAAGGGATGGTGGCAGGTGGCCGTTTGTACGAAGGCCATCTCGAAGACACCCTCAAAAGAGTAACATACACCAGTAAATTCACGGCATTGAAGGATGCCGAAATTATCTGGGAAGTGGCCACCGAACGCATCGACGTGAAAAAAAGCATCTTCGGCCAGATTGAAAAAAATGCCGATACCGACAAACTGTTGTTTGTGTTTTCAAACACTTCGTCGCATACCACCAGCGAGTTGGCAGACCTTTTCAACGACGCTTTTTTGAAGGAAAAATTTCTCACCGGTCATGGCTATTTCCCCTTCCATGCCAACCGCCTGTTCGACGTGATGAAAGGCCGGTACGCCAGCGAAGACACCTTCTTAACGGGCATTGCCTTTGCCGAGCAAATTTTGGAAAAGAAAGTCATCGCTTTGCGCAAAGACCACCACGGCTACATTGCCGACCCCATTTTTGAAGGCATGGCAGCCATCATCAGTTGGGATGTGAAAACCGGACAGGACATCGTGGAACTGCCCCAGGTATTTGCCATGCTCACGGCCAATCCCTTCCAGGTACTCGACCTCACCGGCCACATGCCCTACACCGAATGCGCCAAACACATGGGCAACGACCTGCCCGGCCACGACCGCCTGAAAGGGGTTTATACGTTTGACAACAGGCGCTACCCCCAATGGATAGAAGACCTCGAGAAAAGCAAAAGGGCCGGGATAAATTCTCCGGAAAAAGAAGGCTTCTTCAAATGGGAAGGCAAAAAAAACCGGGAAAAACCGGTGAAGGTTTACAATCCTGCCACCAAAGATTATGTAGATATTCAACCCATTCATGCTGACGATTACTGGTCAATTTCGGAAGCCAAATCAATGGACCACCGTCATTCTACCATCCAGGATATCGCCGGTTTGATTCATGTTGCCAATGCAACCGACAAGGGTGGCAAAACCTTCAGAAGGTATGTTGTCCCCATGATGCTTTACGCCCTCGATTTGATTCAGGATGGCTACGGAACAGCTGCCGACATCAATGTGTCAACCAAAGTGGGGCTGCGGTTTAAGTTCGGCCTCTGCGAAATCATCGATGGGTTTCTCGACCATTTCGGCATCGACGGTTTGCTGAACCTGGCCAAAAAAGCAGCGGCCGAGAACCCTGACCGCAGCGGATTTTTCGATGTGGACGGGCTGGAAGGTCCCCGCAAGGGAAAACCAAGTTTGCTGTACACCATGAAGAAAAAGGGCTGGAAGAACCTGCTGGGCTACGGTCGTGTTTACGGCACACCGGTCAGCCAGAAGAATTTCAATACCGGCGAAACCGAAATCTATTACAACGACCTCCGTTTTGTGTACCCGACCAAAAAAGACAGGGTAGCGTCCATTATTTTCGACAACCCGCTCAGGGGCAATGTGTGGAACAAATACACCCTCGACCAGCTTGACCATGCGCTGGGTGTTTGCATGGAGCTTTACGAACAGGGCAAACTGGGGGCCATCTTGTTTACCGCCGCCGGTACCGGCATGCGCATGCTTGGCGCCGATGCACGGCAGTTCAACAAAGGCTGGTTCGATGCCCGCGCAGGCTACCAGTTTCTTGGCGAAGAAAAAGCCGCTTATTTTACCAAGGCAGGGATGCGCATTTTCCGCTTTATCCAGCAATTGCCGGTGTGGACGGTGGGCGCTTTCGGGGAAAAATGGGGCGGTGGCGCCGAGTTCACCTATTTCCTCAACCAGAGGTTCGATTTGGTTCTTCACGGCACTGAATTCGATACCATCCAACGAAAAAATGTTTTCAAAGAAAAAAACAACTACAACCAGCCCGAGATTGAATATGCCATCCTGGGCGGATTTGGCGCCATCCAGGAACTCAACCGCCTGGGCTTCGGCGATTCCATGACGGATGAATTGTTCATGCAGGGGCTTACGGCCCGCCGGGCACACCAACTGGGCCTGGCCAATGCCATCTCGGAAAGCGAATACGAGCTGCTGGAAAATGCTTTTGAGGTAGCCCGCCTGAAACAAAAAAATGCCGTTCCCTATTCGATGGCCCTGTACAATTTACAAAAGGAAAATGCCTACAACGAAGGCATCGACGATGAGCGGCTCACGCGCGAATGCGGCGAAGTGTTCAATCCGGCTAAAAACCCCTACATCTCCACCGGCCTGTTAAGGTTGCTGAATATGGGTGGAAAAAATCCCCCGGTTGACCTTACACCGAGGGGCGAGCTGCCGGGCTGGAAGAATAATTATGGAGAACTGTTTTCCGACGTTGATACCAAAAAAGGATGATTGAAGATAAGTGACATTGTCAGACTCACATAAAAAGCTATTTACTAAAATTGCCGGCTTACTTACTGAAGCGAGAAAGAATATTGTCTCCAGTATTAACCAGGTAATTGTTCTTACTTATTTTAGGGTTGGTGAACTTATTGTACAAGATGAACAGGCAGGAAAGGAACGTGCATCCTATGGAAAATCAGTCCTGAAAGAGCTCTCCAAAGGGTTGACAGAAGAATTCGGAAAGGGCTTTTCTGTTGATAATCTGGAGAGAATGCGTAAGTTTTATCTCACATATAAAAACCGGATGGTTGACAATCAGAAATCCGCATCAGTGTTGCGGAATTTTAACCCCTCAAATTCCGCATCACTGATGCGGAAATTTGAACTTCCATTAAAACTCTCCTGGACGCACTACACAAAGCTGTTAAGGATTGACAATGAGGAAGAGAGGAGTTTTTACGAAATTGAAGCGGTTAATTGCAACTGGTCAGTGCGTGAACTTGAAAGACAATTCAATTCATCATTGTATGAACGATTGGTACTGAGCAGAGACAAACAGGCAATTAAAAAATTAAGCGAAAAAGGACAAATTATTTCAAATCCAATCGACACCATTAAGGACCCCTATGTGCTTGACTTCTTAGGACTTGAGGAACAAAATAAGTATAGCGAAACCGACCTTGAAACAGCAATAATAAATAAACTGGAACAATTTCTTATGGAATTGGGAAAAGGGTTTTTATTCGTGGGACGCCAACAAAGGATTACGGTTGAAGATGAGCATTTTCATATCGACCTGGTTTTTTACAACCGGTTTTTGCAATCCTTTGTACTCATAGATTTAAAAATCGGGAAACTAAGACATCAGGACTTAGGACAGATGCAAATGTACGTCAACTATTATGATGAATTTGTCAGGTCGGAAGAAGAAAACATGACAGTTGGAATCGTACTTTGCAAACAAAAAAATGAGACTTTGGTAAGGATTACATTACCAAAAGGAAATCAACAGATTTTTGCAAGTAAATATCAGACATTTTTACCAGGTAAAGAGCAGTTAAAAGAATTAATTGAGAATAAAGATTAAAAAATGCCATCATCCAAAAAAAATACTTCAGTCGTCATTTTGTCTGCAGGGATTTCTGCCCGCATGCAAACCGACAAGGCATTTTTAAAAGTGGACAGCGGACAAACATTTCTTGAAAAAATCATTCAAACCTACATCAGTTGGGGGGTAGATGAATTGGTGCTCGTTACCAACGACCAACTCATCGGTAAAATTAAAAACGCAAACTACCTGCCGGAAAGCGTGCGCAACGTCCTCAACAAACAGCTTGGTTGGGGAAGGTTTTATTCGGTAAAACTGGGATTGCAGGCGATGAAAAACAACAATTGTTGCTTCATCCAGAATATCGACAACCCTTTTACAGAACCGGAAACACTTGACCTCCTTTTTGAAAACAGGGAAGAGGATGCGACCATCGTACCTGTATTTGAAGGCCGGGGCGGCCACCCTGTTTTGCTGGGCACACAAATTATCAACCATTTGCTCGAACATCGAAAAAATGATGAAATACTGAAAGATTTTTTGGGGAGGTTTAAGGTCAGAAAAGTAGAAACGGACACCTCCGGTGTTTTAACGAACATCAACAATCCGGCCGATTACGATAAATTTGTCAGGGAAAGAAGCTAAAAGATGGAAACCATTTATACCAAAATATTGCAATTGCTAAAGGAAGACCGGAAAGTGGCTTTGTGCACTATTGTGGCTGCCCAAGGCTCTGCTCCCCTGCCGGTCGGCTCCAAAATGATTGTACTGGATGACGGCAGTATTTTCGGTACCATCGGCGGTGGCAAACTGGAGCATGGGGTAATTGGTGATGCCCTGAAAGTGATTGCAGAAGGGAAAGCATCCTTGTCGCATCACGACCTGAAAAAACACCACGAGATGTGCTGCGGAGGAAACGTTGATATTTTTATAGAACCCGTAATGAAAAATAAAAAGTTATTTGTATTTGGCGCCGGGCATGTGGGCAGGGCAGTTGTAAAACACACCCTCGACCTTGATATGGATATTTTGGTCTTTGATGACAGAAAGGAGATTTTCAACGATTGGGATGCAGGAAATTACAAGACCAAAGTTGCAGCTTACAAAGAAATGCTTCCCGGCCTTATTTTTGACGATGCCACTTTCATCGTTATTGCCACCTACGACCACGACACCGACCGCGAAATTCTGGCATATTGCCTGAAAAAGCCACATGCCTACCTCGGGATGATTGGCAGCAAAAACAAGGTGGCAACCACCCGAAGAAATTTCCTGCAAAGCGGTAATTTTTCCGAAGACGAACTGAATGCCGTGGACATGCCCATCGGGATAAACATCAATGCGACTACGGCTGACGAAATTGCCATCAGCATTGTGGCCCGAATGATTAAAGAAAAAAATAAATAAAGAATATGTACCTGAAAGAATTTAAGTTTTATCGCCCCGGCACATTAAGCGAAGCGCTTGAGATGCTGTCGAATGCCGAAAACGGGGCCTTGAAAGCCGGGGGCACCGACCTGCTGGTGGAGATGAAAAAAGGATTGCGTTCCTATTCCGAACTCATTTCCCTCACCGACCTTGCTGAATTGAAAGAGCAGAACGAAGACGCCGAATTTGTCCGGCTTGGTGCCGGCCTTACCCACTCGGAAATCCTTGACTCTGAACTGGTCAGAAAATACTTCCCGGCTTTTGCCGAAGCAGTCTTGCAAATCGGCAGCAACCAGGTAAGAAATACCGGAACACTGGGCGGAAACCTTTGCACGGCGGCGGCCTGTTGCGATTCGGCACCCGTTTTGATTGCCCTCGATGCCGAAGTGGAAATGATGAACAAGAAGGGAACGGAAACGATTGCCCTCAAAGATTTCTTCGTGCACAACCGCCGAACGGTGCTGAAAAAAGACCAGATTCTCACCACGGTTGTCGTTAAAAAATGTGCACCCCACACCGGTGTTCACTTTGAAAAATTCGGCTTGCGGCAAGGCTCTGCCATTGCCGTGGTTTCGGTGGCTGCCCTGCTTACCATAGAAGACGGACTTTGCAAAGATGCCCGTATCGTTATCGGGGCGGTAGCCCCCACACCCATGGTCAGCTACAACGCCATCAACGCCATCAAGGGAAGGCCGGTGTCGGACTTTTATGAGAAATCAGAAATCCTCCTGGCCGCCGGTAAAGCCGCTTCCGAAGACTCTGTCCCCATCGACGACGTCAGGGGTGGCGCACAATTCAGAAGAAATGTTTTAAACACGCTTACACAGCGTGCGATATTAACCGCTTTACGCAATTGTAACATGCAAAATACACAGACTTAGACCTTAGTCAATAAACTGAGAATCGACCCAAAACAACTACAATGAAAAAAGCATTGTTTCTTCTAATCATGGTTTTACTGACTTCACAACTTGAATTATGTTGTCAAACCGATTGGCAATGGGCATACCAGGGAGCAAACAACGATGGATACGGTTTTATCAGAGTTGACGACATAGATCGACACAACAATGTGTACGCTATATTTCCATATGGCAACTCAATAGTTTTTAAAGATACGATGTTTTATCATGAAGGGTTTTTTTATAACAATGCAAATTTTGCAATTGTAAAACATGACGCAAATGGTAACTTTATAAAAGCAATTGATGTCTTTAGTCCATCAAATGCAATGTTGTCTTATCATGCGAGATTATTGGTCGATAACGATTTTAATATTTATCTGGCACTTGAAATTCAAGACACTGTACTTATCAACGAGTATGTTTTTGTTCCTGAAACAAGTTATGGTGATGTAATCCTGCTAAAGTTTAATTCTCAATTTGAATTATTGTGGGAACAACAGGTTTACGGCCCAATTTCTGATAATGAGGTTAGAGGCATTTACCTTGCTGATGACAATAATGTCTTTCTTGAAGTACTGCATAAAGGGAATCCATACGTATTCAAATCTGTAAATTTCTTTGATCAGGATACTGCCGAATATAAAACGGAAATGATTTCGGTAATGAAAATAGGGCCGTCAGGGAACTTATTATGGCGCAAAGAAATTCGATCCACTGAATTGGAGTATATATTTGCCATTCACTCGACTGTTGGAGAAAACGGCGCCTACTATTGTTTGGGAAGTGCGGAATATCCGATTATTGTCGATGGTGACACAGTCTTCCCGTCAAATGATACACTGCCTGCTTTTTATTATGATGTTGCATTTAAGTCAAACGGTCAGGTTTTACATTCAATAGTCAATTATCTGTATATTCAGTATTATGAGAAATCAGTCAGTTCAAATGGAGACTATTTTTTTTCAGCGTATATATCAGAAACTGTTGTATTTGGGGATGATACCATTGTTTATGATCCTGAATTGCCCACCTTGTTAATTGGAAGAATGGATACGCTTTACAACCCAGTATGGTATGAAAAATTAACAGGGCCTTTGAATTACACATTCAGATTTAAACTTGATTTGAAGGATGATATGCTGTTTTTTTCAACAGATTGCCGAAACTCATTTGAGTTTGCTGACTCGATTTACGATGTTGGTACTAAACAAAGTGTCCTTTATGGTATGTTTACAGCAGATGGTGAGTTAATTTATACAAAAATTGCACAGGGATCAAACTCGGTATTTGGGACGGATGTAAAACTGGACTATTGCAGCAATGCAATCTTGTCAGGCTCGTTCAAAGGAGAGTTAATTGCAGGTAGCGACACATTGATTCAAAATGACCTTTCCCGTGAAGATAATTTCATCGCAAAAATTACCGACCTTGGATTGTCAAAAATTGATTTGGGCCCGGACACTACAATTGCTGTTTCAGAATCCTTTGATTTATTAATACCAGACTATTTTTCAAACATTCTTTGGTCCACAGGAGAAACCACTAATTCAATAACTGTCTCCGGTAATGATTTACAGGATGGAATCAACCATATTTGGGTTGATGCATTTCAAGGGGATTGTTTTGCAACTGATACGATTTTAATCTTTGTAATTGATAACTCTGGTATATCTGAGAATGAAAACAATGAAATTTATTTCTATCCTAACCCGACTGCAAACACATTGAATTTCTATTCAGAATTGGGGCTGAACTTGTTTAATGTGAAGGTTTTTAATCAGTTCGGAGTATTGGTTCTTCAACAAGGTTTACTAAGTGATAAAATTGACTTAATAAATCTTCAGAATGGGATTTATATTATTGAATTTGAATACAAACAGAAAGTTACCAGACAAAAAATAATTGTACGAAAATAAAAATCTGACGCAGAAAGAAAAAAATAAAAGCGCATAACAGCAAATAATAAGAAGATGAAAGAAATAGTTCAGATAAATGTAAATGGTACCGATTACGAAGTTGCGGTAAGTCCTGAAACCACCCTGCTGGATGTCATCAGGGAAGAACTGCGGCTTATCGGCACTAAACGGGGCTGCGATGCCGGCGACTGTGGCGCCTGTACCATTATCATGGATGGGAAGGCCGTGAATTCCTGCCTCGTCCTCGGCGTGGAAGCGCACGGGAAAAAGATAACAACCATCGAAGGTATTTCCAACGGGACGCTGCACCCCCTCCAGCAGGCATTCATCGAAAAAGGGGCCATTCAATGCGGGTTCTGCACACCGGGAATGATTCTTCGTGCCAAAACCATTTTGGATAAATACGAGGATGTTACCAAAGAGGAAATCAAAAGTGAGTTGAGTGGTAATTTGTGCCGTTGCACGGGTTACACCAAAATCATCGAAGCCATCGAATCGGCAAAGGACATCATCCAGGGCAAAAAGCCGGAAGAAATTACTTACGCACCGCAGAAATCGGCCATGGACCTTTCGGTGGTCGGAAAAAGGTTGCCCAAAATTGACGCCCCCGATAAAGCCACGGGAAGGGCCATTTATACCGACGATATCGTCTTGCCCAATATGCTTTACGGAAAACTGCTGCTCAGTCCGGTGGCGCATGCCAAAATCAAATCCATCGACACCAGCAAAGCCAAAGCCTTAAAGGGCGTCAAAGCGGTGCTCACCGGCGCTGATGTTCCCGACGTGAGTTGGGGCACTTCCCCGCCGCGTTACGATGAATTTATCCTGGCCAAAGACAAAGTCCGTTTTGTGGGCGACGTGGTGGCTGCCGTGGCTGCCATTGACGAGGCAACCTGCTACAAAGCGCTCGAACTGATTGAAGTGGACTACGAGGAACTGCCGGCGGTTTTCGACCCCATGGAGGCCATGAAAGATGGCGCCCCGCGCCTGTTCGACCACAAATACGAAAACAACATCAATACCCGTGTTGACCATCATTTTGGTGATACCGAAAAGGGGTTTGCCGAGGCTGACCACATTCGCGAACACCACTTTGTGGGCAACCGGACTTATCAAAATCCGATGGAACCCCACGTGGCCATTGCCGAGTGGGACCGCCACGGACGCGTAACCGTCCACACTTCTACCCAGGTGGTTCATTACGTACACCACCAGCTTTCGCGTATTCTGGGTTTGCCCCTCGGCGACATTCGTGTGGTGATGACCCATTGCGGGGGCGGCTTTGGCTCCAAAGCAGCCACCAACTATTTGGAGATTTTGTCCATTTTCCTGGCGAAGATTACGGGACAACCCGTTAAGATGCGTTTCACCCGCGAGGAAATGTACCTCTATGGAAGGGGAAGGCACAAACAGTACATCGACCTGAAAATCGGGGTGAAAAAAGATGGCACCATCACCGCCGTGAAACAGAAAGTCGTGCTGGAAGGCGGCGCTTATTCAAGCTTTGGCATCGTTTCGGCCTACTACGCCGGTTCCATGCTGACGACACTTTATAAAATGCCCAATTACAAATACGATGGCTTCCGTGTCAACACCAACCTCCCCCCCAGCGGCGCTTTCAGGGGGCACGGTGTCCCGCATCCGCGCTTTGCTTTCGAGTCGTTGTTGTCGATGATTGCAGACGACATCGGCATGGACCACATCGACATCCGGCTGAAAAACGCCATGGTGCCCAATTACCGTACCTGCAACGATTTGGACATCGGTTCCTGCGAATTTACGGCCTGCCTCGAAGAAGTCAGGAGAAAATCGGACTGGGACAACCGAAAAGGAAATCTTCCGAAAGGACGTGGAATCGGGATTGGCTGCGGCGGCTTTGTTTCAGGGGCAGGTTATCCCATTTACCGTTCTAAATTCCCGCACTCAAATGCCATCATTAAAATAGCCGAAGACGGCTCAAAAGCCGTGTTGTTTATTGGCGATGCCGACATCGGACAGGGTTCGGATACCGTGCTGGCCATGGCGGCCTGCGAGGCGATGGGCATTTCTTTCGACCGCATCAGCGTGGTGTCTGCCGACAGCGACATTACCCCCATCGGTTTCGGCGCTTACTCAAGCCGTGTAACCCTGATGGGCGGAAATGCCTCGAAGATGGCCGGTGAAGACATTAAAAAACAAGTCTTTGAAATGGCTTCCGAAATATTAAATGTGGATGCCGGGCAACTGCAAGCCAAAGACAACAAAGTATTTGTGAAGGGTGACCCTTCTGTTTCCGTTAGCTGGCAGGAAGCTGCGGCACGTTACTTTTCGCTGAAAGGCCCCCTGACCGGACGCGGGCATTATTCGCCTCCCGAAGGGCTTGGCGGCACTTACAAAGGGGCTGCGGTGGGCACTTCGCCGGCCTATTCTTTTTCGGCTACGGTTTGCGAAGTGGATGTTGACCTGGAGACAGGAAAGGTAAAAGTGCTGAACTTCTGGGATGCGCACGACTGCGGAACGGCCATCAACCCGCTGCTCGTGGAAGGACAGGTTGAAGGCGCCGTTGTGATGAGCATGAGCGAGGTTTTGATGGAAAACCAGGTTTTCGATAAGAAAGGGAAACTGTTGAATGCCGACCTGCACAACTACCTGATGGCCACTTCTGCCGATACGCCCGAAATTGACTCGACCATTGTTGACAGTTACGAACCCGCCGGCCCTTTTGGCGCGAAGGAAGTGGGCGAAGGGGCAACTTTGCCCATCCTCGGCGCACTGGCCAATGCCATTGCCGATGCCATCGGTGCCCGGGTTTATGAATTACCGATTACACCTGAGCGTGTGCTCAAAGCCATTCAATCAGTTAAAAATCAAAAAAAATAAATCATGGAAAAATCAAATGGGATTGCAATTAAGCTGAAAAACAAAACAGCCATCGTTACCGGCGGCAGCCTGGGCATCGGGGCCGGAATAGCCCTGAAACTGGCAGAATGTGGCGCAAATGTGGTGGTGAATTACCGAAAACACAAAGAAGAAGCGGAACAAATTGCGGCGAAAGTTGAGGAGTTCGGCGGGAAGGCCCTGGTATTCCAGGCCGATATTTCCAGCTTTGCCGACGCCGGAAAAATGGTGGAGAAAACCTTGTCGGAGTTTGGTAGCATTGACATCCTTGTGAACAACGCCGGCATCAACTGGGACGGCGTTATCTGGAAAATGACGGAAGAACAATGGGACAGCGTAATCAATGTAAACCTGAAAGGATATTTTAATTTTATCAGGGCTGTTGCACCCTTGTTCCGTGAGCAGAAGTCAGGGAAAATAATCAACGTTACCTCCATCAACGGGATGCGGGGGAAATTCGGGCAAACCAATTATGCTGCTTCAAAAGCCGGCATCATCGGGCTGACGAAAACCGTGGCGAGGGAACTGGGCAAGTATTCGGTCAATGTAAATGCCGTGGCCCCCGGACTGATTGAGACCGACATGATGAAAAATGCCGACGAAGTCGTCAGGGAAAAAGCCATGACAGAAATCATTATCAAACGCTTTGGGCAAACGGAAGATGTGGCCAACCTGGTTGCTTTCCTGAGCTCCGACCTGTCGCGCCACATTACCGGCGAGGTGATTAAGGTAGATGGCGGACAGTATATTTAGTTGATATTACTCAAGCAGCGCGATTAATTAGTTCACGAGGTTTATTGCCGAAAAACATATTTATATGTACTTTATTTTGTATTTTTGGGACAAATAAAAAGAACATGGGACAGAATGCACCCTTTTATCATCTTGAAAAACTTCCCCCGAAAAGGGAGGTGGTCGAGACCATTGCGGTTTTAAGACAAACGAACAGGGCAGCAACAGCGCTGGCCGAATTGAAGGGTGTTGCCGGAACAATCCCAAATCAATCGATATTGATTAATGCAATTGTATTGCAGGAGGCAAGGGGAAGTTCAGAGATTGAAAATATTGTCACTACCCAGGATGAACTTTATAAAGCGTTAACTGTAAATAAATTAACTGTCACGCCCGCGACAAAAGAAGTTATAAATTATCGAACGGCCTTATTCCATGGATTCAATCTTCTTGAAAATCAAGGCTTCATCAGGGTAAACGACATTGTGGGCATCCAACAAGAACTAATTGATAATACCGCTGGAATAAGAAGTACACCCGGAACTGTTCTCAAGAATGATAAAACCGGGGAAGTCGTTTACACACCTCCCCAGGACAAACAGGAGATTCTCGATTTACTGAGCAATTTCATTCATCATTTTAACCAAAATGAGCCGGATTTATCCCCCTTGATAAGCTTGGCAATTCTCCATTATCAGTTTGAAAGCATTCATCCGTTTTATGACGGAAATGGCAGAACAGCCAGAATATTAAATATTTTATACCTGATTCTGAATAAGTTAATCGATACACCCATTCTCTATTTAAGTGATTATATTATTAAGCATAAAGCCGACTATTACCGCTTACTAAATCAAACGAACAGGACCGGCGATTGGGAGGAGTGGATTATATTTATGTTAAAAGCCGTTGAAATAACCTCATTGCAAACCATTGAGAAAATTAATAAAATAAGACAATTGCTGGAGCAGACCATTGTGAAAGTAAGGCTTCACTCACCAAAGATTTACAAAAAGGAATTGGTAGAGTTGCTGTTTGAACTACCCTATTCCAAAATAGAATTCGTAGTGAATCATTTAAAAGTAGAACGCAAGGCAGCCTCAAGATATTTAAAAGAAATGGAAAGAACAGGGGTTTTAGAATCCCAAAAGGTTGGACGTGAAATAGTATACATCAACAAAGAATTGGTTGAAATATTGAAACGATAATTCTTGTTGTCCGGATGTTGCCCATTATTTTCAAAAAAAATGTGTCTAAAAAAACATTTGGAGAATCAACTATTCGTGTTAACTTTGTAATTACATTTTAAGAACAGAATTATGGAATTATCGATAATACAAATTGGGAATTCAAAAGGATTCAGACTTAGTAAGACTTTGATTGAGAAGTACAACATTAAAGATAAAGTTGAACTCATCCTTGAGAAAGAGCACATCATATTGAAACCGATTGCTTCTCCAAGAAAAGGATGGGAAGAAGCATTTAAAGAAATGAATGAAAATGGGGACGACCAACTTTTATTCAATGATGTTTTTGACGCTGAAAACTTTGAAGAATGGAATTAAGTCAATACCAAATTGTGCTCGTCAACCTCGACCCGACTATTGGAAGTGAAATCAGGAAAACAAGACCCTGTGTTATTATTTCACCCAACGAAATGAACAGATACCTACGGGCAATTGTTGTCGCTCCCATGACAACAAAATCGAGAAAATATCCAACCAGAATTAAAGTGAAACATGAAAATAAAACAGGCTGGATTGTAATTGACCAAATCCGTACAATTGACAAACAAAGAATTATCAGGATTCTGGGAGAATTATCAAAACCGGAAATAAAAGAATTAAAGTCAGTAATGAAAGAGACTTATGTTGATTGAAAGAAAAAACTACCGCCAACAAAGACACAATAGCAATTGCTACTTTCCGGAATAATAAACCTCAAAATGAATGAATTGGAAAAATAAAGTACCACAACAAAATAAAAAACGTTAAAAATGAATTTAAACGACGTAGTCATCATTTCGGCATGCCGCACTGCCATGGGCAGTTTTGGCGGAACCCTCAAAGACATCCCTTCTTTTGATTTGGGGGCAGTGGCAGTTAAAGCAGCTTTAAACAGGGCCTCCCTTGGCGGGGAGCAGGTGGACGAAGCCATTCTCGGCAGTTGCCGGCAGGCAGGCAACGGTCCCAACCCGGCCAGAACGGCAGCGGTAAAAGGCGGCATTGCCGAAAGCAAACCCGTTATTACCCTCAACATGGCTTGCCCATCGGCCATGCGCTCGGTAATGTTCGCATCCCAGGCCATCCGACTGGGCGAATCGGAAATTGTGCTTGCCGGGGGCTTCGACAGCATGAGCACCATTCCTTATTTGCTTAAAGGGACAAGGTGGGCCGGATTTAAAATGGGCGACAAAACCCTTGAAGACGGCTGGAGCGACAGCATCGACCCTTTAATCGGACAGGGAATGGGACACACGGCCGAGAACCTGCATGATAAATACAAAATCCCGAGGGAACTACAGGATGAGTTTGCCGTCAACAGCCACCTCAAAGCTTCGGCAGCACAAAAGAACGGTTGGTTTGATGAAGAAATTGTGCCCATTGAAATTCCGGCTACCAGGAAAACCCCGGCTGTTACTTTTGATAAAGACGAAACCATCAGGCACACCATTGACCAGGAAAAAATGGCCAAAATCAGGCCGGCCTTCCGCAAGGACGGAACGGTAACTGCCGGCAACGCCTGCGGTTTGAGCGATGGCGCCACGGCTTTGGTTGTGACCAGCAGGCAGAAAGCCAAAGAGCTGGGGGCAACCCCTTTGTTCTCTATCGTATCCTATGCCCAACTGGCCGTTTCTCCGTCAACGATGGGTGAGGGACCCGGTTTCTCCATCCCCGCCGCGCTGAAAAACGCCGGCATGGGCCTCGGCGACATGGACCTGATCGAAGTCAATGAAGCTTTTGCCATCCAGGTTTTGGCCAACCAGCAATTACTGAAGTGGGACGACAGCAAACTAAATGTGCACGGGGGCGCCATCGCTTTGGGTCACCCGACCGGCATCAGCGGGGCAAGAATCCTCGTAACAGCTTATCACGCTTTAAAACGGCTTGGCAAAACCCATTGTGTTGCGGCCATTTGCGGTGGTGGTGGTGTGACCACAGCCATGGTCATCAGGCGGGAGTCGTAGGCTGGTTGGGTTTGGCTGCTCGATTGTTCGGTGGATTATCCAATGACAACAAATATCCTATAACAAATAATCTTCTGCAAGCTTTTACTAATTCACTATTTTCGCTTTCTAAGCTATTACAGTGAAAACATTGTCCAACCAAAAAAAAGCCTACTTACTGGCGCTGCTCGCTGTTGTTTTTTGGTCGACCATGAGCTCGGCTTTTAAGATTACTTTGGGACATATCGACTACGATCAGTTGTTGCTCTGGGCTTCATTGATGGGTGTAGTTGTTTTGGGGTTGGTGAACCAGTTTGGCAATGAACCTTTGCGAATCAGCAACATCAAACGCAAAGATTTACTTTCTTCGGCATTGATGGGGTTTTTCAATCCATTCCTCTATTACCTCGTGCTTTTTAAAGCCTACGATTTACTGGAAGCCCAAATTGCCGGCACACTTAATTATGCGTGGCCCCTTGTGCTGGTGCTGCTTTCGGCCCCCCTGCTTAAGCAAAAGATACACCCCTTAAGCATCCTTGCCATTTTTATCAGTTTCTTCGGCATTGTTGTCATCAGTACTCATGGCAAGCTGTTAAGCTTCGAAAACATTAACCCGTTCGGTGTTGCCCTTGCGGTGGGCAGCGCTTTTTTCTGGGCCGTTTACTGGATACTGAACATGAAGGACAAGCGGGAAACCACCGGAAAAATCGGGATGAACCTTTTTTTCGGCTTTGTTTACATATTGATCTTTCTGTTGGTGAGCGGGCGGGACATCCACTTCCCCGGCGCAAAAGCAATGGCCGGTGTGGCCTATATTGGCGCTTTTGAAATGAGCATTACTTTTGTCATTTGGTTGAAAGCACTGAATTATTCTGCCAACACCGCCAAGGTGAGCAACCTGATTTACCTCTCCCCTTTCTTTGCCTTATTCTGGATAAACCTGGCAGTGGGCGAAAGTATCCGAACCTCCACTTTCACCGGACTTGTTTTTATCATACTCGGCATCGTCTTGCAACAGTTTTTGGACTTGAAACGAAAGTAATAAACCTGACTCTATTGTTTGATTAATCGTATTTTTGGTTTTGATAATTTGATAATGTGATAATTTGATAATTTGATAATGTGATAATTTGATAATGTGATAATTTGATAATGTGATAATGTGACAATGTGCTAATTTGATAATTTGGCTTGCTTCTTATTCGTTGATTAATCAAACACAACCTGAAAAATGTACCCGAAATTAAGTGACCTCATCAACGACTGGTTCGGCACCGACATTGTTTTACCCATTCAAAGTTATGGGTTCTTCCTGGCCCTCGCTTTTTTATCCGGTGCTTTTTTTCTGTACCAGGAGCTCATGCGAAAAGAGCGGGAAGGTCTTATCAGCCCGCAAAAGAAAAAGGTTCAAAAAGGAAAACCAGCTTCGACCGGCGAATTAATTTCGGTTTTTGTTATCAGCTTTCTCGTCACCTTCAAAATAACCGGCGCACTGTTAAATTACAATCTCTTTGCCAACAACCCTCAGGATTTTATGCTGTCGGGCGAAGGCTCCTGGCCCGGCGGGCTGCTTATTGCATGCGCCTATACCACCTGGTTCTTCTATTCAAAGAAAAAGAAAGAAATGCATCCACCTGTTTGGGAAGATGTAACCATCCATGCACAGGAACAAACCTGGCCCATTGTTTTTGTGGCCATTGTTTTCGGTATTCTCGGTTCAAAAGTGTTTCACTGGTTCGAAAACTGGGAAGAGTTTAGCCGCAACCCCCTCGATGCACTCCTCTCATTCAGCGGGATGAGTTTTTATGGCGGCTTAATCGTTGCTGCTGCTGCCGTGGGTTTATACGCTAAGAGACAAGGCATCAGGTGGTGGATTATGGCCGACAGTGTGGCACCGTCGCTCATCCTTTCCTACGGTATCGGGCGCATCGGCTGCCATGTTGCCGGCGATGGTGACTGGGGAATTGTCAACACTTTGGACAAGCCCGGCTGGCTCTCGTTTTTTCCCGACTGGCTGTGGTCCTATAAGTATCCGCACAATATTATCAACGAAGGCATTCCGATTCCCGCTTGCAGCGGCCCCCACTGTTTTCAGCTGGCTGAAGGTGTTTTCCCGACACCCGTTTACGAAACCTTTATGGCCCTTCTGATTTTTCTTTTTTTATGGCGGATCAGAAAACGGCCCGGAATTCCAGGCATGTTAACGGCCATCTACCTGATGTTAAACGGAATGGAAAGGTTTTTCATTGAGAGAATAAGGGTAAACAACCTGTTTGATTTTTTGGGGATGAAAGTTACCCAGGCGGAGGTGATATCCGTGATTTTATTCCTGACGGGATTGGCCTTGTTAATAATCCTGTGGCTTAAACAAAAGAAAACAACATCATGATGGATTTGAGGGAGATCACCCGGGAGGTGGCCGAACTGAGCAAGACGGCCGGCCAGTTTATTCGCCATGAATCAGCACATGTTCAGGAAAAAAACATCAAAGAAAAAGGTTTGCACGATTTGGTTACGTACGTTGACCTTGAGTCGGAAAAAAGGCTGGTGAACGCGTTGACAGAAATCGTTCCCGAAGCAGGTTTTATAGCCGAAGAAAACCCAAAGCTGAGGAAGGAAGAACAGTTGAACTGGATCATTGATCCGCTTGACGGCACCACCAATTTCATCCACGGCATACCCAACTACTGCATTTCCATTGCCTTGGCAGCCCCGGACGAAGTGCTTGCCGCAGTGGTTTATGAGATTAACCGCGACGAATGTTTTTATGGCTGGAAAGAAGGCCCCGCTTTTCTGAATGGCAACCGCATCATCGTTTCACCTACGACTTCTCTCGGCAAATCGCTAATTGCCACCGGTTTTCCCTATTCCGATTACTCATTGTTAAGGCCCTACCTCGGCTTGTTTGAGGAACTGATGAAAGACAGCCGGGGTATCCGTCGTTTGGGCTCTGCCGCCCTCGACCTGGCCTATGTTGCCTGTGGACGGTTTGAACTGTTCTTCGAATACGGACTGAAACCGTGGGACGTTGCCGCCGGTTCACTGATTGTTGAACGTGCCGGCGGACTGGTTTCCGGTTTTAAGGATGGGGAAGGCCACCTCTTCGGCAGGCAGATTGTTGCCTCCAATGGCCATACCCATACCGAATTCCTCGAAAAGCTGAACAGGTATTTCTGAGACAGCCGTTTCATCCCGGGGGCATTGGTTTTTTTATTAATATTGTCTAAGATTCAAATCCGTAAAGCATGGCCGACCAACAGCAAGTGGAAATAAAGAAAGACAGCCCTTCAAGGAGCATACTCAAAGCCCTGAGCTGGCGGCTGATTGCTTCGGGTTCTACGTTCATCATCAGCTTCACAATTTTTACCCAGGCAACCGAAACGGCCTTTAAAGACATTGTTGGCGCGGTTTCCCTGATTACCGCGGTGGACATTGTGGCCAAGCTTATCCTTTACTACCTGCACGAACGCTTGTGGACAAATATCGTTTGGGGGAAAGAATGGAGACAAAAAGCATGGCGGAGAAGATACAGAAAAATGCACAGGAAACTTCAAAATAAACAACCGGGCCATGAAAAATAATGCATCCGTTTTCGTCGCTGTTCTCTTTTTAATTACCGGACTGGCGTTCAGTGTGCCAGCACAAAATACAGACACTGTTTCAGCGGCACTCCGGGTTTATGTTTTTAAAATTGATGAAATGATTGCCCCGCCGGTCTGGCGCACCACAAAACTTGCCATTCAGAACGCAGAGAAAGAAAAGGCTGATCTCATCTTGATCCACATGAACACCTACGGTGGTATGCTGGATGCCGCCGATTCCATCCGGACGAAGATTCTCAACACCAAAATCCCGATCTATGTTTTCATCGATAAAAACGCCGCCTCGGCAGGCGCCCTGATATCCATTGCCTGCGACAGTATTTACATGGCAGCGGGGGCCAGCATCGGGGCAGCGACTGTGGTGAATCAGAAAGGTGAACAAATGCCCGATAAGTACCAGTCGTACATGCGCTCGATGATGCGTTCGACAGCCGAAGCCAAGCACCGTGACCCTGAGATTGCCCAGGCGATGGTCGATCCGAAAATTTATATAGAAGGAATCAGCGACACGGGACAAGTGCTGACCTTCACCGTTTCGGAAGCCATCGAATTTGGTTTTTGTGAAGGCGAAGCCAACAATCTTGAAGAAGTACTTGATTTGGCCGGCATTGAAGACTACACTTTTGTAACGCACCACATTTCGGCAACCGACAAGATCATCGGCTGGCTCATCAACCCGATGGTAAGTGGGGTTTTAATCATGGTTATTCTTGGTGGTATTTATTTTGAATTGCAGAGCCCGGGCATCGGATTCCCACTGGCCGCGGCCGTTCTTGCTGCCCTGTTGTATTTCGCACCGCTTTATCTCGAAGGCCTTGCCAACCACTGGGAAATACTACTTTTTATCGTCGGGCTGGTACTTATTGCCGTCGAGGTATTTGCCATTCCGGGCTTTGGCGTTGCCGGGGTTTTGGGCATTTCTTTCACAATTGCTGGGCTCACGCTCAGCATGGTCCAGAATATGGGAAGTGGCATCTTTGATTATGACCCAAGCAGAATTATTCAGGCTTTTTTTGTGGTGATCATTGCTTCATTTCTTTCCATTGTCGGTTCGCTTATTTTGACAAAACAATTTTTCGGGACAACCCATTTTGGCCAGTTTGCGCTTGCCAAAACCCAACAGTCCGATGAGGGCTACACTTCGGCAAGCGATACCTACCAAAACATGAAAGGGCGAGAAGGCAGGGCACGGACCATGCTTCGCCCTGCGGGGAAAGTGGAGGTTGACGGCGACCTCTTCGATGCCACCGCCCTGACCGGTTTTATTGAAAAAGGCAACAAAATTGTCGTGGTCGGCTACCAGACGGGGCAGTTGGTGGTGAAGAAGGCCTGACCCCCTCTGTCCTGCGGGCATTACCCCCAGTGAGAGAATGAGGTTTAACTAATTGTTTTTAACCTTTCAACTAACCAGTATCCATGCTTAAACTAGCCCAAATACAATTTTCGCCCGAGCTGGGGAAAGCCGCTGACCAAGCTGACAAAAGTAGTGCCGGCATGAGCCCTCGTCAACAGGATGTTTATTATGACAAGCAACCGCATCGGAAACGAGCGGGAAATTTCTTTTTCCGGAGGCTCGATTGCTGTCGGTCCGGAAGGGGGAATTATTGCCGAAGCTTCATGTGAAAAAGAAGAAATCCTTTTTATAACATTCGACCCTGCTCCTGCACCTAACAAAATGCTCACCGAAAAAAACCGCGTGCTCAACGACCGCATCCCGGATAATTACAAAGAAATTACTGGAAACTGAGGGGGGCCAAAACCCGTCAACCGGGGAAGGGGCCCGAACTGATTTACTGGTCTTTTTGCAAGAGCATCCGTTTTAGGAACAATTCTCTTTTTCTTCTTGATATTTCCACTTCAGAGCCATCATCCATTACAACCGTACCCCCCTCCCCTTTAATATACCGGACAACAAAATCAAGGTTGATTAAATGTGACTGATGAACACGCACAAACGATTCCCCTGACAACAACAACTCATACTCTTTCAGTGTACGGGTCACCAAAAACTTACCGCCCGAGTTCATAAAAAAGTAAGTGTAATTATCATCTGCTTCACAGCGGACAATCTCCCTGATCTTCACGAAAAAATAACCACTCAGGGTGGGTAAGGCAATCCTGGTAATTTTCTGTTTGTTGTTGAGCAAAGTAGAAATCCGCTCAGGCGACTGTATTTTTCTTGGTGATAGGTTTCTCACTTTTTCCACGGCCCCAAGCAGTTGTTGCGGGTCGATGGGTTTCAGCAGATAATCTATCGCGCTGAATTTAATAGCCCGAATTGCATATTGCTCGAAAGCCGTAACAAATATGACATGAAAACTGATGTCGCTGATATTTTCAAGCAGCTCGAAACCATTGCCATCGGGCATCTCAATATCAAGAAAAACCACATCAGGACGATACGCTTCGATTATTTGAATGCCCGATGCCACATCAGTTGCTTCCCCCAAGACTGTTACATCCTTGCAAAAGTTTGTCAGAATATTGGAAACTACTGTCCGGCTTTCCGGCTCATCATCTATGATTACTGCCCTGATCATATTAGAAGTAAAATTACAATTATTTGGGATGCAAGCTGTTTAAACATCTTTTCCGCAGGGAATCGTCAAGATGACCATTGTCCCCTTGCTTTCCCCGTTGCTGTCCGATAAATCTATAATTTGCATCCAAGCCTTCTCCCCCCTTACTTTCTCCAGGTTTTCCAGTCGTTCACCACTTAGTTCCATCCCAAATGATTTTTGTTGTTTTTTTGTTGATTGCTGCATTTCGGCTGATTTTTTACGGCCAATACCATCATCTTTAATTGTGATTTTAAGATGTTGTTTCACTTTTTTCACTTCAACCAGAAGCTTCCCTTTTTCTTTTTTTTGGCTCAGTCCGTGCTTGATGGCATTTTCAACAAAAGGTTGAATGATCAATGGAGGTATCAGAATACTTTCCATATCCAACTCTTTGTCAGCCAAAATTTCATAGTCAAAACCGTCTTTGGCTTTCAACTTTTCCATCTCGATGTAAAGCCGGAGCGTATCAAGTTCGTTCTTCAGGTCAATCAGGCTTTTTCTGCTGTTATCCAAAACATTACGCAATAACTGGCCAAACTTTGACAGGAATGACATAGCTTTGAAACTGTTATTTGCCGATATGAAACCCTGAACCGAATTGAGCGAGTTGAAGATAAAATGCGGGGTCATCTGTGTTCGAAGCAGCTTTTGTTCGTTTTCGAGATTTCTTTTTTCCAGCAATTCCTGCTTTCTTTTTTGATTTGCCCTAATCCAAAAGACAATTAAAAGCGCAACAAAGACAGCAACAAGAAGAGAAATGGCAAACACCAGTTTTATTACCTTTTGCCTTCTTAATTCTGCCGTGCGCAACTGCCTGTCTTTTTGCAAAATGGCGATTTGTTTCTCTTTCTTTTCAGTTTCGTATTTGGTTTGCATTTCTGCCATCTTCAAAACCATCTCCCTGTTCATGAACGAATCATTAATTGTGATATATTTCGCCTGGCAAGCGTAAGCATTTTGAAAATCCCCTATGTCAAAATATATCTCCGAGAGCAGCAAATAGCTTTTGCCCAACAGGCTGATATTGTTTATTCTTTTTGCCAGTTCAACGGCATCAATAAGAAAGCTGTACGCTTTTTCCGGTTGGTCGAGCGCCAGGTAAACCGATGCTATATTATTGAACATTAATACCCTTGTTTTGCTGTTGAAAACATAAAAATAGGTTTGTACAGTATCGAAATAACTAAGTGCTTTCAAGTATTGTTCTTGCTGAATAAAGAGTTCCCAGATATTAAAAACCGTTTCGGCGATAACTTCTGGGTTACCAATTCTTCTTTTGAGCTTGAGGGATTGTTGATAGTATGCTTCTGCCTTTTCAAACTCAGCTTTCCCGGCATATATTAACCCAATATTGTTGAGTACGTTCGCAATGCCCGTCGAGTCGTGCAGGACAGTTTTTCTATCAAGGCTATAGGTATAGTATTCGAGCGCTTTGTCTTTGTCTCCCATTCTGCTAAAAACATTACCGATATTGTTCGTAATGAACGAAAGCCGCCGACTATTCTCAATTGTATCGCTTTTGGTGTAGAGGTCTTCGACAATTCGAAAAGACTGGAGCAAATTTTCCAGCGCTTCCCCGTAATAACCCTTTCCCGAATAGTTTGTTCCCAGTTCAAAGAGTGCACGGGCCATCAACAAACTGTCGTTCATCTCACGGGCAGCTTCAAGTGCCAGGGTGTTGTATTGCAACGACTCATTTAAAGTATCATGCTTCTGCACAGCGAGGGCCATATTATTCAAGGCCTTGTATTTTTCGCGCGGCAGCGCATGTTCTTCAGCGAGGGAAAGCGCACGCTTTGCATATTCAATACTTTGGGCAGTATTGGTTTGCCAAAGCAGATAAGCCAACTCGTTCAACACTTTTGCCTTTTCCGCTTCTTCACAAACAGTCAGCAGGGATAATAAACTATCAATGGGGTTTTCTTCGGCGCAAAGCGGGTAACTGAAATATTGTAAAATACTTAATACTGAAATCACAAGTAGTCTGCGGTAATCCATGGGTAGCTGATTTCTGCCATAAAAATACAAAAAAACAGGCTGTCGGCATCCGCCGATTTCCGTGCACCCGGCCAAAAGGATGAAATATCCTGGAAATGAACTCACCGGATTCTAAGCAAAAACCGCTGAATTCTTTTTGCCCCCCCCCGAATTCTATTTGGTGCTTGATGGCAATAAATATTTGTTAGACATTAGCCCCAAATCATATTATCATGAAAAGACTTTTACTAATTCTCGTAACGACGGTTTTCACTTTAAGCCTGGCCGCACAGGTAGCCATTAACGAAGACGGAAGCACCGGAGATGCTTCGGCCATGCTGGACGTTAAATCGAGCACAACGGGAATGTTAATCCCCCGGATGAGTACAAGCCAGCGCAACAGCATTTCCAATCCGGCCACCGGTTTGTTAGTGTATGACAGTAACACCAAAAGCTTTTGGCATTTCGATGGCGCTCTGTGGGTTGAGATTGTGAGTCAGACCGATGTGATGGAACTTGACGACCTTTCAGATGCCGCGAGTGATGAATCAAGTATTTTTATTGGCAAACATGCCGGCGATGATGATGACGGATCTAACAATGAGAATGTTGCTGTTGGGTATAGGGCTCTTCAATCCAATACGGCTGGCTCCAGCAATACAGCAGTAGGCTCTCATTGTTTATATTCAAATACTACAGGAGAGAATAATACTGCCTATGGGCGATATTCTATGATACAAAATACAATTGGCACATATAATACTGCCACAGGGGCCAGTTCATTGCTATTCAATACAACAGGAACAAAAAATACGGCCACCGGATATTTCGCATTAGGCAATGATACTAGCGGGTCTCATAATACGGCCACCGGATACCAGTCACTCGCAAGTAACCAAAACGGGCACTATAACACAGCAAATGGAAGTAATGCATTGTCCCTTAGCACTGAAGGTTCCTATAATACCGCCGTTGGGAATCTGTCACTATACAAGTGTAAGTTCGGAGATTACAATACAGCAATAGGCAATGCTGCTTCGATTTCCGACACTACAGGCTCCTACAACGTAGCTGTTGGAAATAATGCACTTTATTCAAACCCCAATCGCTCAAACCTTGTGGCCATTGGAAATCATGCCCTTTTTTCTAACGGTTTAGGCGCAAGTCAGCCGTATCATGCCACGGAAAACACTGCTGTTGGCGGGAGATCACTTGAAAACAACACCACCGGATATTACAATACCGCTGTGGGTTATTATTCACTTAAAAGCAACAATACCGGATATGAAAATACAGGCGTTGGCACCTATTCACTTTTCTCAAACACTTCCGGCTTGTACAATGCAGCATTGGGGTCTTTTTCCCTCAGATCAAACACTTTGGGCCATGATAACGTTGCAACAGGCGACAGTTGTCTTTCAGGCAATACCACAGGCTCTTATAATACAGCCATGGGGGTACAGGCGCTTGCTTCGAACAAAACAAACTCCGGAAATACTGCTGTGGGGTTCAGGGCGATGTATTATGCCAACAACGGAACTGCAGGGATATCAACTTCTAACACAGCCATCGGGCATAAAGCTTTACACGGTAGTAGCAATCCTTCAATAAACACCGGTCAGTACAATACCGCTTTGGGAGAGCAGGCAATGGGTTCCAACACTTCAGGCTCGTCAAACACTGCCACCGGCAGGTTGGTAATGTTCTCAAACACAAGCGGGGGGAAAAACACAAGCAGCGGCAATTTGTCAATGTATTCAAATACTTCCGGGGACGATAACGCTGCTTTTGGCTACTGGGCCTTGTATGCGAACCAAAGCGGGGACAGGAATACGGGATTTGGTTATGGCGCCCTGAAAACCAATGCTGCTGGTCATTACAATACAGCCATTGGTTGGGGTGCAGGATACAGTAACACAGGTACCGGAAATGTATTTGTCGGTTATAAAGCAGGGTATTTCTATACAGGTGACAGCGCCTTATACATCAACAATTCCAATGCCAGCATTCCGTTAATTTATGGCGATTTCAGCTCTGGCAGAATCGGTTTCGGGACCAGCAGCCCGGATGCAAAATTAGATGTGCGTTCTGCAGTTGGTGTTGATGCCCTCAGGGTGCGTATCGGTACAGCTACAAAATTACGCGTTCATGCGAACGGAAGCGTGTCGGTGGGCACCAGTTCCGAAGGCCCCGTCAATGGCCTGGAATCCCTGGGGAACATCGAACCCAACACCCACAAAGGTGCTGACCTCGGCACAGCTACCAAAGCTTGGGACGATATCTATTATGACGACCTGCACAATATGGGCGCCTCCGCCTTTTCGGGAAGGACACCATCGGAAGAAATCATTTCGTACCCGCCCAAAGAAAAATTGCCCGGCGCATTTGATTACATGACCGAAAGGGGCGACGTGGAACTCGACCCGGCCTCCCTGCCACCCGGCTTGTCCGGGTACAACTCCCTGCTCACCGATGAAATAAGCAGCTACAATTACAAAACCAATTACGAGCAACAAATCATCATCAATAAACAAAAAGAAAAAATTGAAAGCCTGGAAAAGCGCTTAAAGAAACTGGAGAAACTAATCTCAGAGCTAAAATAAAAAGGCTGTTTGACAAGCTGTGTGAAGAACAGTATTCCGAATAAACGAAAGGCTTTAGACTAACTGCCGGGCTTTCTTTTTTAAAACTCAGTATGTTCGTTCAGGATTCTTATAACTTAAAACAGACGATACGCAAGCTTCGCAGGTTTGAAAATACGGGGCAAAGTGCAAAGTTCTCTATTTCAACACCGTAAAACCCGTTCCCTCCTTTATCACTTTCAAGGCCTGTTTTATCTCCCTGTCCATCGGGGACAGCACTTCAAAATACGAGCCGGTTTCGTAGAGGTTGCGCGCCAGCAAGGCCTTAATGTTCAACTTGATAAAATCAATGTTCTGATCGAGTTGCTCGGCTTTCCATTCCACTTTCTTCTTTTCCGCTGTAGCCAGAAAAACTTCAAATTCCCTTTCAGAAACTTCGAAGCCGGTGTTGAATTCCTGAAAAGTCTTGTATTCCCTGAGCAGCGCCTTCCGATGGCTATCGAGATACTCATTTACAAAACCGTTAAAGACCCCTTTGCGCACCAGTGAGGCATAAAGATCGTTGTAGCGTGCCGAATCCCAGGGCACAAAAATATCAGGCATGATGCCTCCACCGCCGTAAACGGTGCGGCCATGCTTAGTTGCAAACTTTAACGAATCGGGGAAATGGATGCTGTCGGGATGAATGAGCTCGCCATGTTTCATCCGGTTGGCGAAATCTTTGTAATATTCGTCAACCCCGTTGTCGTAAGGTTTCTGGATACTCCTTCCCGAGGGGGTGTAGTACCTGGCCACTGTCAGGCGGACAACAGAACCGTCTGGAAGACTGAACGGCCTTTGCACCAGTCCTTTCCCGAACGACCGGCGACCGATAATCAGCCCGCGGTCCAGGTCCTGCACCGCTCCCGACACAATTTCACTTGCCGAGGCCGAGCCTTCGTTGATCAGTACTACCAGTTTTCCCTGCTCAAAAATACCATTCCCGGTGGCGTTCAGATCCTGTCGCGGGCTGTGAATGCCTTCGGTATAAACAATCAGTTCCCCGCTTTTCAGGAAATCGTCGCAAATGGCCATGGCCGTTCCAAGAAAACCACCCGAATTCCCGCGGAGATCAAAAACAAGATTTTTCATGCCCTCAGCCCTCAACTTCGCCACTGCCTCGTGAAATTCATCCTGTGAGTTCCGTGCAAAACGGTTTAATTTTACGTAACCGGTCATATCGTCCAGCATAAAAGCGGCGTCGAGGCTGTTAATGGGGATTTTGTCACGAACAATGCTGAAATCAATCAAAGCATCAACGCCGCGGCGGTAAATGCCCACAGTTACTTCAGTCCCCTTTTTTCCACGCAGGTGATCCATCACCCATTGGTTGGTTATGTCTTCACCAAAAGCGTCTTCGCCATTTACAGTGATGATTTTATCGCCGGCAAAAATCCCGACTTTGTCGGAAGGCCCGCCGGGAATTGGGGCAATTACCAGTATGGTATCTTTAAACAATTGAAAGGTAAGCCCGACGCCTTCAAAGCTACCTTCGAGGGGTTCGTTGGCCTTTTTAACATTTTTTGCACTGATGTAAGCCGAATGGGGATCCAGTTCTTTTAAAGTCAACACAATGGCTTTCTCGGTTAGTTCGGGCATATCCAGGGTGTCAACATAAAAGTTATTAATCAGCTGCAGAAGTGTGGAAACTTTTCTTGTCGTTTCCTCGTAATCCATCGGTTCCACATTATGCTGGGCAATCAGGCTTCCAAACGGAAACACGAAGAAGGCCATGACAATGATGAGTAGTTTTTTCATTCGTTTTAAATATTTCGATTCTTGTATTTTGCAAAAATAGCACAAAAGCCACCAGAGCCACTTTTTCGCACATTTAGGGGGCTGTTAATTTTTGTTAAGCGGAGAAAGAGAAAGTTTCCCGGTACAACAAAGCACATTTCCCTAATTATTCGCACCCGAAAAAAGGAAAATAAATTGAGGACGAAATTCCGGCTGCAATGATGCGTACCATATTTGAGTTGGCAAGCATGAAAAAACCTGAACAACCCATGGTGCTTAAAAACACTTGTGTATTGTTCAGGTCTCTGTGCGGCCAATTCCTCTACTAGTTCTTTCTTATTTGTGTTTGAAACTCAACATTGCTAAAACGAATTGTGTCGCTGACAGATAATGAATCCGCTAAAACAAAACTCACACTGAATTCTCCCTTTACTATCAAATTATCAAAATCGATGCTCGTAATATTCAATTTATTGGTAGCAGAATCCAATTCCAAAACATCATAGTAGTCGTCCAATACATCACCGTCATCAATTAATGTGGCATATGAAGCCATATTATTTACTGGGATTAGTCCATTTGAATCAACTGCAATCTTATTAATAATATAATCTCCAAGACTAAGAGGAATTCTTATTATAGTTAAATCTTCTCTTATATAACCTTCCTGACTATAAGTAAGTAGTTTTAAATAGAATTCATCTTCATGATTCGAGGCATAATTGGAAAAACATTCAGCGCCCCAATATTCACCGTTCTTCTGCCCTGTGGCCTTACCCTGATAATCCTCCTCCGGTTTCTTGCAGTTTGAAAGCAGGAGCATGCCGGTAAAAGCAAATACCAGCATGACAACTAGCAACGAATTTCCTTTATTTATCTCCGCCTTCATCATTTCTTGATTAAAAATTTTACTGTTTCTATAGTGTTTCCGGAAACAAATTTAACAAAATACATACCATTTGGTAAATTACCGGTTTCAATATTCAAGGTTTGGCTGCCGGTTTTTTTAAAGTCTGTATTCGTTTGCCCGATTGCTGTGGTTGCAATGCTTTGCACATCGGCCGCATCATCTGCATTTTGTGTATACAGCACGAGCACACGGACCAAATCCGTGCATGAATTTCCGCCCCTTTCGCCATCACCGTTTTCCCCATCGTGTTCTTCTTCAGGCTTTCCTCCAATGCTGTTACTGCCGTTTTCATTATAAATTACAATGGTTCCATCATGGTCAATCAGGTTGCCCCTCCACTTATAGTATGTTGATGAATCGTATTCAAACTGCTTTACCTGTGCAATGTATTCAAGTTCCTGCCCCGGTATATTAAATGTCAGTTCCCCGTTTGACAAGAAGTCTGTTATGTCTCCGGTAATAAACAATTGTACGCTTTTAAAAAGCGGGTTGCTCTCCTGATCTGACAAACGAGCTTCTTCTTCTGTTGTAAGAACATCGCTTTGCTTGTCAACAGGCGTAAATAATTGATTGTTTATTTGCGCCAAAAGGTTAAGCTGCAGGCTTAAAACAAGTACAGTGGCACAAAAAGCTGAATTTGTTTTTGCCCAATAAAAAAATAAATTTGTTTGTGTATTTTATCAGATAGTCCGGTTTGTCGTTGCGTCCTGTTACCAGCCAACTGCGGGATAATCCGGATAGGGAATTTCACTATGATATTGAACATTTTGCTTGCTTTTCGGTAACAAAGACACAAAGTTTTTTCTCATTACAAAACGAGTAGTAGCTATTGACTGTATTATAATAGCATTACCAATATTCTTCAATCGCATTAACCCGATAAAAGGCATGAAACGACATTTTTCTAAATTTGCGCTACTGTAAAAAGTAAATTATAAAAATCTGTCTGTTAAAAAGTCAGCTTGAAAAAATCAGGATGAAAGTTCTCTTGTCCATCATAAATATTTTCGTACTTTCTTTGGTATTGCAGGCGGCAAAACCGGATGGTGACTCCACCACAACGAAGAACAGCCGTTACCGCAAGTCAGTTGCCGTTTCCGCTTTGTTTGGCAAGGTCGTCCAGACCCACGCATTTGTAAAAGGGGACAACCCGCAACAAAAACCTTATGAAAATTTCCTGGCTTTCACGGGGGAATACGGCATCCACACCGACGGCAGAAAAATGTGGCAGCAACTTTACGGTTACCCGGTTTGGGGATTTGGGTTGTACAAAGGTTTTCTACTGAACGACTATGATGAACTGGGGAATCCACTAGCTACCTATGCCTTTTTTAATGCACCTTTTAAAAGGTGGAAAAGATGGAGTCTGGATTACAATGTCGGGTTTGGGGTGTCGTTTAACTGGAACAAACACGATATTATCGAAAATGGTTATTTCTACCCCATCGGTACGTTCAGTACAATTTACTTTGCCTTTGGCCTGGGGGCAAATATCCAGATCAGCAGGCAGCTCGACCTGTATGCAGGGCTCACGTACACACACTTTTCCAACGGGGCAGTACGCCTCCCCAACCTCGGGATCAACCTTTGGTCGCCACAAGTGAGTTTGCAATATATTTTTAATGAGCGGCCTGAATTTATACGGCAGGAAAAAGCCCGCTACCTGAAAGAATGGGAATGGGTAGTGGTGCTGGCACCGGCCATCCGGCAGGTTGGGTTCGACTACGATGACCCGGATGTGGACACGCAAACAGCGATAGCTTTTGACTATGCGGTTTTTACCTTTTCCTCCAGTTTCAACCGGCAGTTTACGCATCTCGTAAAATTTGGGGCAGGTTTCGATCTGACCTACAACGAGGCCTACGGTGCGCAACTGGCTTACGATGAAGATGGAAACCCGGTGAAAGGGCCGCCACTTCCCTTTGGCGACCAGTTGTTGTTGGGCGTTTACCCTTCTTTTGAGCTGGTCATCAACCGGCTTGCGATGGTTGTCCAGTCCGGCTTTTATGTGTACCGTAAAGATATTCCTGTTTCGGATGTACCCAAAACTTACCAAAGGGTTGGCCTGAAATATCATTTCGCCGACCATTTTATTCTTGGCCTCAATATCAGGGCATACAATTTCAGCAAAGCTGATTTTATTGAATGGGTAATCGGCTACCGGATAAAGTGGCAGAAGAGTTACCGGTGAGAAGTGCCTTGAGTACTTGGAGTGCCTGGAGTTAGTGATAAACCCGGCGGGTCCTTAACGCACTTAAAATGCCAACACTTCCTTTGCCCCCTCAACAATCTTTTCCACATTGGGGAGAATGGCCCGTTCCAGAATGCGGTTAAACCCCACGGGTGTAAATGTGGAGCCAATGCGCTTGACGGGTGCATCTAAAAACTGAAAGGCTTCGTCAGCAATCAGGGCGGCTATTTCGCCTCCAAAGCCGGCAAAAACCTTGTCTTCGTGAACCACCAAAACCCGGCTGGTTTTTTCAACTGATTTGAAAATCGCTTCTTTATCCAAAGGAATCAGCGAGCGAAGGTCAAGCACTTCGGTTGATTTACCAATTTCTTTCTCAAGCTGTTCGGCAGCTTTTAACGAAAGCGGGAGGGTATTTCCATAAGTTACTATCGTTAAGTCCGTGCCTTCCCTCCTGATTCTTGCTTTCCCAAAAGGTACTTCAAAATCGTCGGGAACGATGGTTTCAGCAGAGGGGTCGTTGTACAACGCCTTAGGCTCCAGGAAAAGGGTCAGTCCGCGCGAGCGCATGGAAGTGCGCAACAGCCCTGCCGCATCATCGGCAAAAGCCGGATACACAACCCTTAAACCGGGGAAAGTGGTCAGTGCCCCTTCGATATTTTGCGAGTGATAAAGTCCGCCACCGATGTAACCGCCCGATGCCAGGCGAATGGTAACATTGGGCACAAATTGCCCGTTGCTGCGCCAGTAATCGTGGGTGCTGTCAACCAGTTGTTCCATGGCCGGCCAGAAATAATCGGCAAACTCGGCCCCTTCCACTACGATCCTGATTTTTTCGTCATAGCGGCTCATGCCATTGGCCGTTCCCAGAATATAATCTTCGGCAATGGGTGCGTTGAAAACCCGCTCCATGCCAAATTCCTGTTGCATGCCTTTGCTGACGTTGAAGATGCCCCCTTTGTCTTTATTGGCCATGTCCTGTCCCCAGATAAACGTATCGGGATTGTGGCGAAACTCCGCTTTCAGGGTTTCGTTCAATGCCTGGATCAGGCGTTTGCTTTCTCCTTTGCTGCTGTCATGCAATCCTTCCGGGTATTTTTCGGAAACAAAAGGCTCGGGCATCACAAAGTCAAAAATAGAAGCCGGGTCGGGGTCAGGGGCAACCAGCGCCTTTTTGTGCGCTGCCGAAATGGTTTTCCTGGCTTCTTTATCCAGCGCCAGCAATTCATCTTCCGTAAATTTTTTCGAGTGGATCAATTGGATGCGAAAGCGTTCCAAAGGATCAGAAAGCCTGGCACAGTGTCGTTCGCTGTCATCGCGGTACAATTCATGTGCATCCGAATTGGAGTGCGAATGGATGCGGACACAGTTGGCATGAACAATTACCGGAATGCTGTTTTCGATGGCGTATTTTTTGGCTTCGTACATGGTGTTCATCGAATTAAACACATTCCGCCCATCGCAATACATAATCTTCAGGTTCTTCAATCCCCGGTAATTTTCTGCCGCCCGGCGGTTGGCCGACTGGTCGCGCTGGGGCACAGAAATACCATACTGGTTATCCTGAAACACAAAAATCACCGGAAGCTTTTCGCGGGAAGCGCCGTTAATGGCCTCAAAAACATAACCTTCGGAAGTGGAAGATTCGCCCTGCGAGCTGATGGCCACCCCTTTGCCTTTGTACAACTTGATGCTGCGTGCCACACCGGCGGCATGCAGGGTGTGGTTGCCCGTTGCTGATGAAACATTCTGAATGTTCCATTCGGGTTTGGCAAAATGGTTCGACATGTGCCGGCCTCCGCTGGCCAAATCGGTAGCTTTTGAGATGCCATTCAGGATGATTTCTTCGGCTGTTAAACCTGCCGAAATAGCCGTTAGCATATCACGGTAGTAGGGAAAAAGGAAATCATTCTCCCTGTCGAAATGCTGGCCGATGGCCAGTTGAATCCCATCGTGTCCGGCATAAGGAGCGTGGTACGACCAGCCCAAAGCCTGTTTCAAATAATTGGGTGCTTTTTCGTCCAGTTGACGGCCCAGTGTCATCAGGCTGTACCAATTGCCAAGTGTTTTTTTATCGGTATTGTCTAAGGTGTATTTTCGGTGCTGCGCCATCTCTTTTTGCTTTAAAACCAAGCTTTTCCAACCCGGCCAATGTCCATCAGCCAAAGGTGGGTAATGAATCCGCAAAGATAACTATTATTTTAATTCAATCTAAATTGGAAAGAGGGCATTCAGGAATGATGAATACCGAGTTTCAAATCAAAATCCACCTTCGCTTCATTTCAATCTCAAAGGCACCTCGATTTTGTAATTGCTTTTACCATCTGTAAACAAAGCCGACCAAAGCGACACCAAAATAAGGGTTCACATAGGTTTGGTCGTTGGGTACGATTTGGAACTCAACACCCGGGCTGAGTTCTGAAAAGATATTGACGTGCTTAAAGAAGGAATTGTTATTCGAAATCCTGAAATTAATGCCCATCGGGATAAACGTCCGGACAAAATGGGCGGCATTCTTCATATTGGTCTTTTGGCTTGAATAGGTGGAGTTATATTCTGATCCGTAATAATAGTAGTAGTAAGGGGCGCTCTCCTCATCCGGTTTTTTTCCCTGTTCATAATAACTGAGTGAATGTGATTCGTATTGCTCAACCGTAACAAAATAACTCAGGGTAATGCCGTATTCTGCCCCAAGTCCGGCGTAAAGGTGGACGCGTTTGGCTGCATCTGTTTTAAACAGGTAGCTGATGCCAACATTGAGGTCGAAAAAGTTTTCGGAATAACTTGCAGCGTGTTGAGCCACTGAATCGGCATAAATATCAGGATTGCCGTTTACTGATTGAAAGGTATCAACAACAAAAGACTCGCTTTGATAAAAGTCAAAATACCGGCGCACCCCAAAGTTGCTGCCAATTCCAATTCGCAACTCCCGGTTGGTGCGGTAAGTGCCTTTTTTCTTGCTATAAGGCGTGATACCAATGTAAATCTTCGGACTGACATTTCCGCCAAAATCGGAATAATTGTTAAACGTATCGTACTGAGAAGGATCGACAAACAGTTCCGGGTTCCCGCTTGAATTTTTCAAATCTTCGTAACCACTGATGGTGGCGGGCACAAAAACGCCAGAGAAGCCAAAGCCAAGACCGAAGGAGTTAATCTTCCAGCCGGTTTGATTTTGTTGCGTATCCTGAGCGTAAGCCAGGCTGACAAGGGTGAACAGTGCGAATGTAATTGTGATTTTTTTCATTGCTTAGTTTTATCATTAAAGTTTTGTCTGACAAGCAAAGAAGCTTTCATTAAGGAATGCTTTTCTTCAGGGAAAACGCAAATGTGGGAAAGTTAGTATTTCAAAAAGAAAAAAGCACGGTCATGCCTTTATCTTCAATGGGTTTCTCACTTTTTCTTTCAGTAAGGCATGATCAAATACTTCTGTCATGTTATCGAGATAAATAAAATTGAGCCCCTTGATATAGTCGTCTTTTATTTCGGCAATGTCTTTTTCATTTTCCTTTGAGAGCAGGACATCCTTAATTTTGGCTCTTTTGGCAGCGAGTATTTTTTCTTTTATCCCGCCCACGGGAAGCACTTTTCCACGCAGTGTAATTTCTCCCGTCATGGCCATTTTCGATTTCACCTTCTGTTGGGTGAATGCAGATGCCAGGGCCGTCAACATAGTAATTCCGGCAGAAGGCCCGTCTTTTGGTGTGGCGCCTTCGGGAACATGAATGTGCACGTTCCATTTTTCAAAGATATCCGGATCGATATTCAACAGGCCGGCATGTGATTTTAAATATTCCAGGGCAATTACCGCCGATTCTTTCATCACGTCGCCGAGGTTGCCTGTCAGTTTCAGGTTTCCTTTTCCTTTGCTCAGGCTGACTTCAATAAAGAGTATCTCCCCTCCGACGGCTGTCCAGGCGAGGCCTGTTACCACGCCGGCAACATCATTGCTGATGGCCTTGTCTTTTTGAAAGCGCGGTGGCCCCAGAATCTGCCGCAAGTCCTCCCGACTAATTGTTTCATTGTATTCCTCGCCCGTGGCGATATATTTTGCCCTGTTTCTGATCACTTTGGCAATTTGTTTTTCGAGGGTACGCACACCTGCTTCACGCGTATGGTCTTCGATGATGGATTCCAGCACTTTCCTGGTAAAGCGCACCTGCTTCTTTTTCACCCCGTGCTCACCAAGTTGCTTGGGGATTAAATGTTTTCTGGCGATCTCCACCTTTTCCTCCATCAGGTAGCCGCTGAGGTCGATAACCTCCATCCTGTCGCGCAAAGCCGGATGGATGGTTGAAAGTGTGTTGGCCGTGGCAATAAACATAACGCTGGACAGATCGTACTCCATTTCGAGGTAATTGTCGTAAAAGGCATTGTTCTGTTCCGGGTCGAGTATTTCCAATAATGCAGCCTGGGGATCGCCACTGTAAGTATTTCCGCTCACCTTGTCCACCTCGTCAAGCATAAAAACGGGGTTCGAGGCTTTGACTTTTTTCAGGTTTTGGATAATCCGTCCCGGCATGGCGCCGATGTATGTTTTTCGGTGGCCACGCAGTTCGGACTCATCACGCACACCGCCCAACGACATCCTGACATATTTTCGACCCAGCGCATTGGCGATGGATTTTCCCAATGAGGTTTTTCCAACCCCCGGGGGGCCGACAAAACAAAGAATGGGCGATTTCATGTCGTTTTTCAGCTTGAGTACTGCAAGGTATTCAAGTATCCGTTCCTTAATTTTTTCGAGGCCGTAATGGTCGTTCTCCAACACGTTTTTGGCATGTTTCAAGTCAAGGTTGTCCTTAGTAAATTCGCCCCAGGGCAGTTCGGCGACAAGCTCAAGGTAATTGAGCTGGATGGAGTATTCTGCCGCCGAAGGGTGCATCCTTTGCAGTCGGTTTAACTCATTGTTAAAAATTTCATTTACCTCTTTGGACCACTTCTTCTTTGCCGCTTTTTCTTTAAGGCTTTTGATTTCAATGTCGTTGGGGCCCCCTCCCAATTCGTCCTGAATGGTTTTTAACTGCTGGTTCAGCAGGAAGTCGCGCTGCTGCTTATCCATGTCAACCTTTACCTTTTTCTGGATGTCGAATTTCAGCTCCAGCATCTGCAATTCCTTGGTCAACAGTTCGAGCACAAGGTTTGCACGGGGTTCGATTTCCGTCATCTCCAGCAATCGCTGTTTGGTGGTGTTGTCCACATTCAGGTTCGACGACACAAAATTGATAAGGAATACTTCACTCTCAATATTGTTTATGGCGAAAACAGCTTCGGAAGGTATTGCCGGTGATTTTTCAATAATTTGCACCGCGAGGTCTTTTACCGAGGAAATCAGGGCCTTGTAGGTTTCGTCCTGCGGATGGCTTTCGATATTTTCAAAACTACTGACCTTTGCCTTAAAATAGGGTTCTTCCTGCGTAATTCCGGTAATTTCGAAACGCTTTTTCCCCTGAATAATGGCCGTGGTGTTGCCATCGGGCATTTGCAATATTTTGATCAGGCGGGCTACCGTACCAATCTTGTTCAGGTCGCCTGCTGTGGGGTCTTCCACCTCGGCATCCTTCTGGGCTGTTACGCCGATTGTTTTTGAACTTTTGTAGGCTTCCCGAATCAGCTTAATGGATTTGTCCCGGCCCACCGTAATGGGAATGACCACGCCGGGAAACAGTACTGTATTTCTTAAAGGCAATATGGGCAGTTCATCGGGCACCTCCTCCGCCTGCATAATTTCTTCGTCTTCTGACGAAAGCAGCGGGAAAAATTCTGTGTCCTGATCCACTATGTCTGCCAACCCCAATAAATCTTTCATATTTTATTATTCTTTGCAGTCAATCTGTCAGCCTGCTCCGAAGCCCTAAAAACACCCCCTGCACAAGCTACTGAGAAACTGTATTTTAAAGGTTTTTGTTCACTCAAAGACCCTCATGAAATTTAGTTAAGCGATAAGCTTTCAATTAATGTGCCAACTTTTAGCAGGTTTTGTCATCGCCTCAACTAAGCAAAATATTTTTTGGAAATGCCGGAGCATCTTCATATTGGTATTTACCGGTGCTCCTGCCAATAAACATTTGTCAGGATATCTTGTTCGACGCCATCGAACTCCCTGCCCCTTCTTCGGAATACGGCGGTGGCCACCTCAAAGGCTTTTTTCAGTCCAAATGTCCTCAGCCCCTGTGTACCGCCCCAGGAAAAAGAAGGGATAAAATTACGCTGGTATCCCGAGCCGAAAATGTTACAGGAAACACCCACAACTGTTCCGGTATTGAACATGGTGTTGATGCCTGTTTTGGAGTGGTCGCCCATCAGCAGGCCGCAAAACTGCGAAGCGGTATCCACAAAAGTCTCTTCGGCAATGGACCAGATTCTGACGTTGTCGTAAGTATTCTTCAGGTTTGAATTGTTGGTATCGGCGCCGAGGTTGCACCATTCACCAAGAACCGAGTTCCCGAGAAAACCATCATGTGCCTTGTTGGTATAGCCAAAGATGACCACATTGTTCAGCTCCCCGCCAACTTTGGAATGGGGGCCGATGGTGGTCCCGCCATAAATTTTCGCATCCATTTTCACGGTGGCACGTTCGCACAGGGCAAAAGGGCCGCGGATTTTAGCACCCTCCATTATCTCGGCATTTTTCCCGATGTAGATGGGGCCTTCTTCCGCATTGAGAAATGCAAAATCGAGCCGGGCACCTTCTTCCAGAAAAATATTTTTCTTGTCGCCTTTAACAAAATTGGTTCCGGACAGTTCAGCAGACTTTCTTCCCCTTGTCAACAATTCAAAATCATCGAGAATGGCTTGTGCATTCTTTTTAAAAATATCCCAACTGTTGTTTATTTTCAGGAAATCACCTTCAAAAACATGCTCGATCAAATCTTCATTCACATCAAATCCATCAATATCAGCCGCGCTTAAACGCATGGCCAGGATTACCTCACCCTTCACAAGTGTTTGTCCGGTGTCGAGTTTTGCAATTTGTTCTGCCAACTGTTTTGTGGGCAGTACCGAACCATTAATCAGCACATTGTCGTCAGCCCTGAGCAGGGGGTACTTCTTTTCCAGGTAATCTTCGGTAAGGGTCGAAGTTTTGGCCCCGAGCATTCTTTCCCATTTTTCGCGGATGCTTAAAATTCCTATCCGGATATCGGCCACCGGCCTGGTGTAAACAAATGGCAGCAAGTTGTTGCGCCTGAAGCTGTCGTAAAGGATGTAGTTCATCGTTGCTGTTCTTTGGTCTCTATTTTTCTTTCACAAAATTACGAAAAGCAAAAAGGGAAGCACGGCTTTCGCCGAAATTATTATTTCCCGGTGGATGGCCAGTCTTTTTCTTTCACTTCCGCATCTTAAAATGCGGATGCAAGTTTCCCCAACAAAAAACCCCTGCCATTACTTTTTTGGTAAAGGCAAGGGTTTTGATGAAGTATTATAGATGGTTAACTCTTTTTTTCGTAACGGTTTTTGTAGCGGTTCTTAAACTTATCAACACGCCCTGCAGTATCCACCAGCTTCATCTTTCCGGTGAAGAAAGGATGAGAAGTGTGGGAAATCTCCAATTTTACCAGCGGGTATTCTTTACCGTCTTCCCATTTTATCGATTCTTTGGTTTTGACTGTTGATTTTGTAATAAACGTATAATCGTTCGACATGTCTTTAAAGACAACTAACCTATAGTCTTTCGGGTGAATATCTTTTTTCATTGCAATAAAATTTATCCTTTGTTTTTGGGGGTGCAAAAATAAAATGCTTCGGGCAAATATCCTAACATTTTTAAAAATAATTTTCAGGGCTTTCCCCCACTGGTTTTCAGCATGAAAGCAAAACTTTGTCAAAGGCGTTTTATTCCTGGCGCAAAAGAAACTGCATCGTATCTACCCCGTCAGCGTATTCCCAAAGTTCAGGCTGCTGACTTTTACCAAAGGGGATTGAAGCTGAAACTGCGGCAGCGACAACACATTGAATCTGTTCGGCTGATGCCTCCAGCTGTTTGTGCAGTGATTGTTCGTCCTGATAATACCCAAAGTTCAGTACGCTTACCGGCGAAGCGATTTGTTTTTCTTCTACCAGCAAAACCGTCCCGGTATCAAAATGTTTTCGTGAGTTCACCAGAAAGATGGCCTTGTTGTATTCGTAATTATTAAAATACTTGTGGTTTTCAACGACCTTTTTTCGCTCACTCAACACATCCAGCAAAGGTGTAAAATCATAATCAACAGGAACAAATAATTTCGACACGTTACGGCAACCCAGTCCGTAATACGAAAAAACATCATCGGCAAGCCCTTCCAGTTCGGCCCTCCCCTCCCCTCCGGTCAACACGGCCACAGCATTCCTGTTTTTGCGGATAATGTGGGGGTATTTCCCAAAATAATATTGAAAATAACGCGCCGAATTGTTACTTCCGGTGGCAATTACGGCCCAAAAGTTTTTGATGGGCAAAGTCGTGAAAGCAATCATGTCATTAAAACCCGGCTCAACGGCCAACAGCAGTCCGGCAATGGCCGGAAGCAGTTTCTCATCATCTGACGAGAGCTTTGCAAGCAGTTTATTTCCAGACATCAGCACCGACAAAAGATCGTGAAAGCCGACAGCCGGAATATTCCCGGCCATCACCACCGCAACGGTCCGGGCTTCCTTTTCTTTTTCGAGCAGTGGTAAATACTTCGCCAGCCATTTCTCCACTTTCTGTTTTTCGAGGCTGCTGCCCAAAGCCACCAACATTTGCCTCACGTTGGCTTCAACAAACCAGCCGTTATGCGACTGCTGTTCCTTTACTGTTTTCACCAGTTCCGCCAATGCTTCCTGTTCAGGCTTGCCCCTTCCGGATGGTGACGGCTTTCCCTCAAACGAGCGCAATAACACACCCAATCGTACAAATGCAGCAATCCTTTGAGTCAATTTCAACATACTTTCAATTTTGTGCAAAGATAAAAATTTAGGTGGCCACAGGCAGTCGCCAGTAGCTTCAGCAAACAAACCTCATTCTCGTTCACAAGAGCTTTCCCCCCATATTTATCTGTCCTTTTGGATATTAAGCTGAAAAGCTTTGTTCAACACCCCACAGGCATTAGCGGGCTTAAAAAATAGAAACAATCTAAACAAATTTTAAGCGTTCACATGCAAGTAAGTTATATCTTTGCAAGACTTTTAAAAAAATCGGAAAAATGAAAAAACATAATTTCTACGCCGGGCCGTCCATCCTGCCGCAATATACCATTAAAAATACTGCAGAAGCCGTGCTGGACTTCGCCGGGACCGGACTTTCAATCATGGAAGTTTCACACCGCAGCAAAGAGTTTGTTGCCGTGATGGACGAAGCTCAGCAATTGTTCAAAGACCTTTTAAAAATCCCGGAAGGATACTCTGTTTTATTCCTTGGCGGCGGGGCCAGTACCCAATTTGCCATGGTGCCCTTTAACCTGCTGAATAAAAAAGCCGCGTACCTGAACACCGGTGCCTGGTCAAAAAAAGCCATTAAAGAAGCACAGGCCATGGGCGAAATTGAGGTTGTGGCTTCCTCCGAGAACAAACTTTTCAATTACATCCCGAAAGACTATGCAATTCCGGAAGACGCTGATTACTTCCATATTACAACCAACAACACCATTTACGGAACCGAAATTAAGTACGACCTGGACTCGCCGGTTCCCCTGGTTGCCGACATGTCTTCCGATATTTTCAGCCGTCCGGTCGACATCTCGAAATATGCCCTGATTTACGGCGGCGCACAAAAAAACCTCGCCCCTGCAGGTGTTACTTTTGTCATTATCCGCGACGACATCCTCGGTAAAGTTGAGCGGAAAATTCCGACCATGCTGAACTACCAGACGCACATCGACAAAGGAAGCATGTTCAATACGCCGCCTGTACTGCCGGTCTTTGCGGCTTTGCAAACCCTCAAATGGCTCAAACAAAATGGCGGGATCGAAGCCATGCACAAAACCAACGAATACAAAGCCGGTCTACTTTACGATGAAATTGACAGAAATTCGCTGTTTAGGGCAACGGTTGTCGAACCATCTGACCGCTCACTGATGAACATTTGTTTTGTGATGAAAGAAGGTTACGATGGTCTTGAAAATGCCTTTTACGATTATGCCACGGCACAGGGGATGGTTGGCATTAAAGGTCACCGCTCGGTTGGGGGCTTCAGGGCATCCACTTACAATGCCTTACCGGTAGAAAGCGTTGAGGCGCTGATAAAAACCATGCGCGATTTTGAAGAAAGTAATAAATAAGCATCATTTGAAAACTAAAAATACACCGAAAATGACAAAAGTTCTGGTAGCAACAGTCAAGCCTTTCGCACCGGCAGCGGTGGAAGAAATCAAGAAGGTTTTTGCCAAGGCTGATTACACCTGCAGTTTTTTTGAGAAATACAACAACCAGGACGAACTGGTAAGCGCCGTAAGTGATGCCGATGCCATGATTGTCCGCAGTGATAAAATAACCCCCGAAGTCATTCAGGCAGCAGGGAACCTTAAGATTGTGGTGCGGGCAGGCGCCGGCTTCGACAATGTGAATCTGGAAGCTGCCACGGCAAACAATGTTGTGGTGATGAATACCCCCGGGCAAAATTCAAATGCCGTTGCCGAACTTGCCATTGGCATGATGGTTTACCAGGCCAGGAACCATTTCAACGGAAGTTCCGGTACTGAGCTGAAAGGAAAAAAACTGGGTATCCACGCCTTTGGAAATGTTGGAAAATTAGTTGCCCGTATTGCCACAGGGTTTGGCATGGATGTCTTTGCCTTCGACCCTTTCATCCAAAGAAGCGAGATGGAAGCTGAAGGGGTAAGGGTTTTTGAAAGTACCGAAGAATTGTACGCACATTGTGATTATGTTAGCCTGCACATCCCCGCCAATAAGCACACGCTGCAATCCATCAATTACAAACTGCTCTCCAAAATGAAAGCCGGGGCCTGCCTCGTGAATACCGCACGCAAAGAAGTCATCCACGAAGAAGGGCTGGTAAAAGTATTTGAAGAAAACCCATCTTTTAAGTATGTGTCGGATATTGCGCCCGACAACAAGGGTTTGCTCACAAAGCGGTTCGCTGACCGCTGCTTTTTTACCCCCAAGAAAATGGGGGCACAAACTGCCGAAGCCAACATCAATGCCGGTATTGCCGCAGCACAACAAATTATTGCTTTTATTGAATCGGGCGATACCACCTTCAAGGTGAATTAATATTTGGCTTAAGTTTGCAGTCTTTGTAGCGGGCATACTTTTGTCAGCCTGCTGATTTAAATGGAATTAAACGGAGTATATATTTTCATGCCATTAAAACCAAAACGAAGCAGACAATAAAATAATCAATTGACACCAATTTAACCAAAACCATTAATAAATTAAATTTTTTAACTATGTACGACCAAGAAGAAAGACCAGCAGAAGAAAAAGTAGAGAAAGCCGAAAGGATCCCTACATTTTTCAGGTTTGAGGATTTAAGAGTCTATCACAAATCACTCGACTATCTCGTTTGGCTCCAGGACATTAGCATGCTATTTCCTGAGAATGAGAAATCTCAACTGGCAGCCCGCTTTAATGATGCTGCCAGAAACATTTCCTTTTACATTGCTGAGGGTTCGGCAAGGAACAAAGTACAGTTTATTCATTACCTGAAGATGGCCAAGAGTTCCATCCGGGAATGTCTCGTGTTCACCACGCTCTCCTTCCGTTCCAACTACATTTCGGATACTTACGAAGATATTTCCAGAAATTACCTGATGGAAATGACCAAAATGATAGGTGCTTTGATTTCGTCATTGCAGCGCTCAGCCGGGTTTAACAACAACAACAATTATAACAACAACCGCTACACAGAAAATCAAAACAGCCATTACGGCAATTATGTGAGCGAGGGGAATGCAGAGAATGAAGCCCGCGGAAATTATTAAACCGCAACAATTATAATTGGACCTGGTTTGCGGTTTTCCCGCGGGCCGGGTCTTTTTTAACACAGTTCAAATTTGAGACTACCATGGCAGTATTAAAAGCATTCAAAGGCCTGCGGCCACCGCAGGAGATTGTAAAACAGCTTGCCTCACGCCCTTACGATGTGCTCAATTCGGCTGAGGCACGCCTTGAGGCAGAAGGCAACCCTTACAGCCTTCTTCATATTATTAAGCCGGAGATTGACCTTCCGGCCGGGACCAATCTTTACAGTCACGAGGTGTACGCTAAAGCCAGGGCGAACTTCGATGCCTTCAGGAAAAAAGGGTGGTTGGCTCCCGATGCTGACGATTACCTCTATATTTATGCCCAGACCATGTTCGGCAAAACACAGTATGGAATTGTAGGCTGTGCCAGCGTGGCGGATTATATGAACAATGTCATCAAAAAGCACGAACTTACGCGCCCCGATAAGGAAGAAGACCGGATGAAGCACGTCCGCATTACCAATGCCAATATGGAGCCAGTCTTTTTCTCTTACCCTGCTGTGGCCGAAATTGATGAAATTGTTGCCGGTTTCGTAGAAAATAACTCAGCGGTTTACAACTTTACCGGTGATGATGAAGTAGGGCACCACTTCTGGGTAATAAAAGACAAAGCCACCAACGACCGGATCATTGCACTTTTTGATGCCCTGCCCGCGACTTATGTTGCCGATGGCCATCACCGGACAGCAGCAGCTGCCCTGGTAGGCAATGAAAAACGAAAGGCCAACCCAAATCACACGGGCCGCGAAGAATATAACTTTTTTCTTGCCGTACATTTTCCCGACAACCAACTCACCATTATCGATTACAACCGCGTGGTGAAAGACCTCAACGGTAATTCGACGGGGGATTTCTTAAGCAAACTCGAAAAAGGATTTCTGATCAAAGAATTGGGTACTGACATTTATAAGCCCGTTGCATTGCACGAGTTTTCAATGTACCTGGAAGGAAAATGGTATTCGCTTAGCGCGAAGGAAAGTACCTATGATGACAACGACCCCATCGGCGTGCTGGATGTTACCATCCTGACAAACGAAGTACTGGAACCCATTTTGGGAATAGAAGACCTCCGGCGTTCTAAACGCATTGACTTTGTGGGCGGTATCCGCGGACTTGGCGAATTGAAGAAACGGGTGGACAGTGGCGAGATGAAAGTGGCCTTTGCCCTGTACCCTGTCAGCATGAAACAACTTATCGACATTGCCGACAGCGGGAAAATCATGCCGCCGAAAACTACATGGTTTGAACCAAAACTGCGCTCCGGACTTGTCGTTCACCAACTGGACTAATAATAAAAACAGGATCATGGAAACAAAAGAAAAAGTACTTGAAACGCTTCAGCAAGCGGACAAGCCACTCAAAGGCGCCGAGATTGCAGAATTAAGCGGCATCGAAAAAAAGGACGTTGACAAAGCCATCAAGTCTTTAAAAACAGAGGGGCTTATCGAATCGCCGAAACGCTGTTTTTATACAACCAAATAGATTTATCAATCTTAAAAAATGACAAAGCGAACCCCAGGGTTCGCTTTTTTTTGTCCGGTTTCCTGCAGGAAAGTTATCTTTAAGCCTTAATTGTGTAACAATTCAAAACGGCCACCGTCCTTAAAACAGATTGCACAGATGAGCATGAAGGAAAAACACGCAGACATTCACCAGGACTTAATCCGTTCCTGCCGAAAGAACAACAAAACCGCTCAGCTTAGCATCTACAAATTGTACTACAAAGCCATGTTCAATACCAGCTTAAGAATTGTCAACAATGTCGAGGATGCGGAAGACATTATGCAGGAAGCCTTCTTGGAAGCGTTCAGAAAAATAAGCACTTACAGGGGCAATGGCAGTTTTGGTGGCTGGCTGAAAAGAATTGTCATCAACAGATCGCTTGACTTTGTGAAAGCCCGGCAGACCAGAATCAGCCTCGGTCGAAAAATAATGGAAATGGAAACACCGGAGCCGGAAGATGGCGACGAACCAACAGATATTGATGTCCGGCTGGATGAAGTGAAAACCGCAATGAAAAAACTTCAGGAGAACGACCGTATCATCCTGGCCCTTTTTCTTCTCGAAGGCTACGACCACGGGGAAATCGCCCGGATACTCGGTATTCCGTACGGAAATGTCAGAACAAGATATTCGAGGGCAAAGCAAAAACTGATGAAGGAAATCATGGAATCAAGAAACAATAATTAACAAGGCCATGTTGCAATTAGAAGATAAAATACGAAAACATGCTGATAAGTTCAACGAAAGGGAACCTTCTGCGGAGCATTTCTCACGTTTCTACAAACGGCTTGAAGAACAAGCTGCAAGGCGCCGAATTATCAACCGGAAAAAGGCCTTCAGCTATGCAGCCACAGCCCTGGCCCTTCTTTCTGCTTCCTATTTTACTTATTATGTATTGAGCAACCGGCCGGCGCAACCTTCGTCAAGCCAGGTAACAAGAATTGTGTTTTCTGAGGAGCTGAGCGAGGTTTTGGATTATTACGAAGCAGTTTCAAAACTGAAAGAAGATGAAATTGAACAACTTGCCCCGAGCCCGGAAGAAGCGGCAACAATCAGAAAGCATGCAGCGAGGCAAATGGAAAATATTGATGCCTCACTGGCACAAATTGAAAAAGAATACATGAAAGACCCGGGGAACGAACAATTCAGGGCACTGCTGGTCAACACCAAACGTAAAAAACTTGAAGTCATGGACCAGATTACGAGGCAAATGGAAATAAGCTATTCCGGTTACCATGCAGGCAATAAATCAACTATCCGGTTTTAAAAGCACTACGCTGTAAGCCGACGGGTTAACCCGTCGGTTCACACACGAAAATGATTATTTCAAAATTATAAACAGATGAGAACTTTAAAAACAGTAATTAGCATAACCATCCTGCTTTTTTTAACCACCGGCCAACTGAACCGGCTTGTGGCGCAGCAACAAAATAAAAAGGTAATTTACGAAAACAATTTCGACATTAACTCAAACGCCAGCCTTGTCGTGAACCAGGAGTTTGGCAAGATGGTTTGCAGTAACTGGGACAAAGAAACCATTTCTGTAAAGGTAACGGCTCGCTGGAAAACCGGGGACGCTTCCAAAGCACAAAAAATGATTGATAAAGTGGAACTGCATGTCCGTGGCGACCACGACCAAGTAGTTGTTTTCTGCAAGCCCGGGAAGCAAGGTTCAAATGAAAACAACAAACTCTCCCTTGAAATTGAAATTTTCATGCCCAAATCCATCAACCTGCGCGTGAAACAAAAATTCGGTTTTACATTCATTGAAACCGTGGACGGAACGACGGATATCTCTTGCGAATACGGTACACTTAACATAAACAAACTAAACAACAACGAGAACAAAATCAGGCTTGCCTTCGGCGATGGTTCAGTACAACACCTCACGGCAGGAAATATAAAAATAAGTTATTCCGGTTTCGAAATGAAAACCGCCGGTAATATTTCAGTCAGGTCAGAATATTCAGACATAAACATTACACAAAAAGTGCGGGTGCTGCGCATCAACCTTGAAGGGGGAAACCTGGAAGCAGGCAAAGTTGCCGAGTTAATGCTCGAAGCAAAATACGCCAATGTGGAGATAGACGAACTCTCCCTCTCCATGGAAGCAGAAACTGCTTACGGAAGCGTGGTGGTGGATTTCGTAAGCCCTGGTTTCCAAAAAGTCTCCATCCAAAACCGCTACGGTTCTGTTGAATTGGGGATAGATCCGGCAGCCGTTTATGCTTTCGAAGCCGAATCGACTTTCGGGGAAATTGAATTTCCTGAAAGTCAGGCAAAGTTTTCGTACAGAAAGAAAACGAACTCTGGCGCCTCATTCAAGGGTGTGATTGGCCAGGGTAAAACACGGTCGGAGGTCAGCATTGAGAACCATTTTGGCCAGGTTAGCATTTCTAATTAGTTTTTTCAATTTCACATTTAACAATAAAAACAGAAAACCATGAAAACCTCAATCCATCGAATCACCACCCTCCTTGTCAGCCTTCTTCTTTTTTCCGGCAGCCTGCTTCAGGCACAAGTGAGGGGAAACGGTCATGTAGTCAACGAAGCGCGGAATCCCGGCACATTCACAAGCATCGAGGTCAACAATTCAGCTGACATTTACATCACGAAAGGCAGTTCCAACAGCATCACGGTAACAGCAGACGAAAACCTCTTGCCCATTATCAGGACCGAAGTTTCCGAAGGCGTGCTCAAAGTCAGCAGTACCAAAAGTTACTCCCGGGCCCGGACGCTGGAAGTACACGTAACAATGACAAGGATAGATAAACTCACGAGTTCAGGCTCCGGTGACATTTATTGCCGGGACGCCATTTCCGGAGACGGTGTAATTGTCCGCCTCAATGGCTCCGGAGACCTGCAAGCAGAGTTTGCCGTCAAAAACCTGGAACTGCAACTGAACGGCTCGGGGGATGTGGAACTAAGCGGTGTTCGCGGAAAACTGGAGATTCGTATTTCCGGCTCAGGGGATGTGGAAGCGGACAACCTTCAACTGGAAAGCTGCCGCGTGAAAATACTGGGTTCCGGTGATGTAAGACTCAGGGGCAGTACCGTAGAACTAAGCATCCGCCAGGTAGGCTCCGGCGATGTGAACGCCTACAGCCTGAAGGCCGTTAACGTTGAGGTGAGCAATTCGGGTTCCGGTGACATTATCGTGAATGCCATCGAAAAGCTGAACGTAGAACTGAAT
>JAKIVD010000018.1 GCA_021647205.1 Bacteroidales bacterium
ACTAGAAGGAATGAACAACAAAATAAAAGTACTCAAAAGAAAGGCTTACGGGTACAGGGACATGGAATATTTCAAACTTAAAATCTATAATTTGCACTATGCTAAGTATCCATTATTGTGATGAACCAAAATAAAAAGAAAGTACAGCCATGATATTCCACGTTTGCATCCGGATTGACATTTAAACCAGCACGCGAAAAATTCACGCGCCAGCATTATGGCAGAAACAACCAACATCAGCCCAATCATCGACAAGCTGAGTGGGACAAGGTGGCAGATGTTGTGATCGAAGGTGAAATGCCCCAAAAACGACAAGGTAAAAGTACTGCTTTCGCAATGCATAGCAACAACTACAGTTGCCGGGACCGGCAATATCAGGAGGCTCCGGCACAGCGGTAAAAACCGCAAAACCTGCTGTTGTGAAAAATCCGGTTGTGATAAGGATGGTTTAATGAAACAGATTATAATAAACAGTCAAAAGTTCAATTCCGCAATATCCCATTAATAAAGGACTAAGGCAATAAAATCATAACAAAACTTGTCGATTGAAATTACTCCTGCTTAAGCTTTTTGTATATTTCCCACGGGAACATCTGCTCAACCAAAGATACCCTTTTTGGCAATTCCCCTTTAAGGCTTATGCAATATACATGCTTAGGGTTGTATTTTTGAGAAAAATATTTTAGGGCGGTATATTTTAATTGGCTTGCATTTAATTTTACTTCGATAGGAATAGCATCATCTGTCGTTGAAAGAATAAAGTCAATTTCTTTTTTGTCCATCGTCCGCCAGTGGTTAATGTTATTTTGCCCAAAATTTTTAATCAAATCTGAAAACACAGCGGTTTCAAATACATTGCCGTCAATACTTCCCGGGAGGTATTTTTGCGAGAGCATATTCATCAATCCGGTATCATAAAAAAAGATTTTCGGGGTTTTAAACAATTCAGATCTGATGTTCCCCGAAAAAGGATGGATGAGCTTAAGTACATAAGTCTGTTGAAGGATAAACAAATAGTCTTCAACTGTTTGTCGTGCAATCTTTGTGGTGTTGGCGAGTTCCAATACATTTAGCAATTGTCCTGTTTGATTTGCAAGAACATGGAGCAATTTATTAAACTTGTCGATGTGCCTGATATTGGCCAAATCTCTTATATCGCCTTTAACGTAGGTATCGATAATCTGTTGCAGATATTTTTCTTTAACTTTAATATTTTTTGTCAAAACAATTTTAGGATAGCCACCAAACAACACATATTCCCTGTATAAATTGTTTAATTCATCAATTAGGATATCATTATCTATTCTCTTTTTCAGATTATATTTTTGTTGCTTAAACCAAAGAAACTCTTCAAAATCCAGCGGAAATAATTCAAAACTTACTGTTCTTCCTACCAGTGTATCTTTAAACTTACTTTTAATCTCGAAACTGGAAGAACCGGATACTATTAATTTAATTTCCTGATGATGATCATGCGTAAGTTTCAAAAAAGACGAGGGATTTGATAGGTATTGTATTTCATCGACAAACAGATACGTTTTTTGATCGTATTTAGCCAGTCCCTTTTGTTTCAAATAAGCTATTACAGTATCGATACCCTTTTCAAACAACGATTTAAACCTGCTGTCCTCAAGGTCAAAGTAATACCAGTTTTCTTTCGGAAGATCATTTTGCAGAATCTTCATCAAAGAAGTTTTGCCGGTTTGTCTGGCACCGTGTATTACAATAATATCAGTAGATTCAATAAAAGAACGAATACCTGATAATAATTTTCTGTTAAACAGCATATTCAATGTTTTGCTATATGTACCTTACATTATATTTAATATAATGCAAAGTTAAAAAAGATTTCATGTTTTACAAATTCTATTTAACCTTGCTTTTATATTGACTTGAAAGCTCCCGGATAACAAAACGATAAATTCATCCCCGGACCGCAATCATCTGAAATCATGCTTTTCCCCTCCACTCTTCGTCATATTTTCGGTCCCAAAAATCTTTGGAAAACTGTTCGGAATCTGACAGTCTGCGGCTTGGGCCGGAAGTATAGCTAAACCCGCCACCACCGCTACTGCCAAAGCCTTCCGATAAGGATAAAAACAAATACACAATGCCAAATATTACACCGATAATTCCCCAAAAAATACCGGCGACAAAACCGACAATCGCTACGCAGGTGTAATAAATTACCCTGACAATTCCCCAGAAACCGTAGCTTGAAAAATACTGGAACCAGAAAAACAACAAACCGATTAATCCAACAACAGAAACAGACCATAAATACCAGGGTATCCATCCCCCGGCTTCCGGAAACCACCAGAGTTTTGTAACAAACAAAGCCTGCAGCACATCTTCGCGCGAATACAAATAAACCACCGAAAACAAGGCACCTACAAAAGCCATAAAATAAGGGAGTTTCCCGTATTCGTATTCTGCGCCATCCCAATAAACCAATCCGTCAATAAACCTTCCAATGGCCATTAAAATCCAAATGACAAAAACAGCACCCAATGTGATTGCCCAAAAAATGCCTGTTCGCCAGTTGACATATTTATTCAGGAAATCGCGAATAATTGTTGCCGTATTGCCGAGCTGCATATTCGAAACCCTTTCTAAATTCGGGATACGATGGCCGGTCAGATAATTTGCATTTACAAAAGCTGTTTTTCCGTTATATGTAAACGGAATCCATTCGATGAGTATATAATTGACAGGTTTAATGGTGTCCCCCTTCGTAACTTTACCCAGTATTTTTGAATAGGCATTTGGTGATTCCCTTACATTTAACGTATTGCTTTTAACGGTGTAAATTAAAGTAGTGTCGCTGCTTCTTTTAAAAAAACTACAAGATGTACTGAACAATAACAGAATAATCACCGGAAATAGAAAATTAATTTTTATCATATTCTTTGTTTAAACAATATTTGAAAACCATAACCAATCAGCGTCAAAAAAAAGCTGACGCAGGTTTACGCTGAAAAGTTCAGATAATCTTGTTCTGACCCGCCGGGTTTTTCTCAACCCGGCGGGTCGGAGAAAAACTAATTCCCATACTTAAACCCCAAGCCGACATTACGGGCTTTTGTACCAAGCTGAAACTCCTGCACATCTTCCAAAATCAAAGTGGCCATGGCTTTTTTGGTTCTTTGTGCTTTGGCCAAAGATGCCATTCTCAGTTCCTGATTCCGGTAGGATTTTTCTACCATTTTACGCACCGAGCGGGCATTGCCAAAAAATTTATCGCGGCCGGCATACAAAGCTGCCAAATATGTTTGGATATGTTCGGAGGCCTCTTTATTAGGTTTTAAGCCTTTTTCGGAAAGCATCCGTTTGGCAATGATAAAAAGGTCCTTTTCAGAAAAATCTTCGAACTTAAAACTGCGGTCGAAACGCGACTGCAGGCCGGGATTGGATTCGAGAAAACGTTCCATATTATCGGGGTAGCCGGCAACGATTAAGCCAAACTCCTTGCGCTTGTCTTCCATTTGTTTGATGAGGGTGGCGATGGCTTTTTTTCCAAAACCATCGTTATGACCCTCTGTCAGCGAATAAGCTTCGTCAATAAACAAAATACCGCCCTGTGCTTTTTTGATTAAGTCCATGGTTTTAATCGAGGTCTGCCCGACATATCCGGCCACCAAATCACTGCCATCTGCATCAATCAGATGTCCCCTTTCGAGCAAACCGAGGGCTTTGTAAAACTTGCCCATAATTCGGGCGACCGTGGTTTTTCCCGTTCCGGGATTGCCGGTAAACACAGAGTGCATCGAAAAAACCTTCAGCAAATCGCGGCCCATTTCGTGGTAATATCTGGCCAGTTTAACCATATCGCTCACTTCCTGCTTGATGGCGTCCAGGCCGGTTAAAGCATCCAGTTCGGACTGTGCTTCTTTGAGCAGTTCGACGTCGATGGGCAGCTTGATGTTTTTTTTGTCTTTGGAAACCCCGATGTCCTCGATGTCCTCTTCCTGAATTTCCGACAATTGTTTTTTCGTCAGTGTTTCGGGAATATGTTCTTTCATCAGGCGAATGCCGAGGTTCATCTTGGCTTCATCAACCATGGCATGGGCAAAGCGGGCATTGCCAAAAGTTCGGTCACGTTTCCGGTAGGCAGCGGTAACGGCTTTTTGTATGCGTTTTCTGGCCGCAGACGAAAGTGTGACGTCCCGCTCACGGGTGGCAAATTCTGCAATTTGAAGCAATTCGTCCGGTGTGTAATCTTCAAAATGAAAATGATTGCGGAAACGGGATTTCAGGCCGGGATTTGAATTGATGAACGCCTCCATCTCTTTGGGATAACCGGCCACCATGATGGCGATATCGCCTTCACCATCACTCATTTCGGTAATCAGGGCAGCAACAGATTCGGGACCAAAATCGTTGCCGCCATCGGCCTTAAAAAGCATGTAGGCTTCATCAATAAACAAAATTCCACCCCGCGCTTTCTTGATGGCTTTCTTGGTTTCGGTACCCGTTTGACGGACAAAACCGGAAATCAAATCGCTGGCTTCAACGGTGTGCACATGTCCTTTGGAAAGCAAACCGATGGCATGGTAAATTTTACCCAAAAGTTTAACCACCGTTGTTTTTCCCGTTCCGGGATTTCCGGTAAAAACGGCATGCAGCGAGATTTCTTCGTCTTCCTCAAAACCCCTTTCCTCGCGTATTTGCAAAAAGCTGAGGTAATCCACATACTCCCTGATTTTGGTTTTGATATTTTCAAGGCCAATCAGTTTGTCCAGTTCACCCAGAATTTCTTCCAGCGGCCGGTCGTCAATGACAATTTCAGCGGCTTCGGTTTTTTCTTCTTTTTCTTTCGGCTCTTCTTTTTTATCGTTTTCAGTCGATTCTGTTTCACTGCTTTCTTCCGGTTTTTCTACCGTTGCCCCACGCAGGCTGGGTTGAAACTGCGACAGCACATCCTCGTTCAGCAAAGCTTCGTAATCGCTGATGCGCTCAACAAATTCCTGACCGATACTAAAAGGGATGATGCCGACCACCGTATCCATAAAAACAACTTCCATGGTGTAATGGTCTTCCGACCACGAACCCGCATCTTTACCTCCCCAGCCGGCACTGATTGTAAAGGTCTCTCCCTCATTTTCCTTTGGACTTATCCTTGTCATGCTATCGCTCGAACCGATTAATAGTCCGGTATCGTCGTAGATGTTGAAGAAAAGCTCGCACAGCCATTCGTCGGGCACTTGGTTTTTAAACCGCAACTCACCCATGATGTAGCGGCATTTGTTCACGTCAAACTTTTTGTAATAGGTGCGCTCATCCACATCAATATCGCCCTGTGGCGCTTCGTAAGTGCGCAGGCTTATGGCCGTAAAATACTTGTTTTCCTCTGCGCTCACCAGTCCCTGGTCTTCAATATAAAAATCGGCCCTCCCCACCATCTCATCATCAATAAAAGCCTCCCAAACGTACCAGCCCTCTTCCCAGAATTTGCCAAATTCTTTATTTCCGTAACCATAATTATAGGTGATGATGTTTTCGTCTGCTAAAATATCAAGTGTCTTGGTTTCAGTACAATGCTCGGTGGTTTTAAGCCCGTCTTCAACAGAAAAAGCTTTTACAGTGACTTCCGCCTGCCAATCTTTTTCATCAAATAATTTGTTGTAGAAGGCCAGTTCGACACTTAAGTAATTGATCTCCCAACGGTCGAAAACAGTTCTGTATTTTTTTACATCTCCCACCACTTTGCTCCATGAGTAAGGACGCAGGCTTTTGAATTTGTAGTGCTTCGTTTTCTTGCTTTTACCAAACATTAATCCGGTCTTTGAAAAGATAAACCCCAAACAAATGTAAGGATTGCCGTCCAACAACGTGAAAACGAAAGCAATTTGTAGTCATTCTAAATGAGAGCAACACACAGTAATGTATTGATGAAGCAAATGAAATTAAAAAGAAATGTAGCGCTATATTGCTGTTGCGAATTGCATATCAGGCCAGTTTAACCCCGTTGGCCACTTTCCGCTCGGGAACGGCCAGTACCACCGAATTGTCATCCTGCACAAAGCCGGTAATCAGGCATTCGGAAATAAAAGGTCCGATTTGTTTTTTGGGGAAATTCACTACCCCGATGATTTGCTTTCCCAATAATTGCTCTTTGGTGTACAAAGCGGTCAGTTGGGCGCTGGATTTTTTAAGACCTGTTTCAGGGCCAAAATCCACGGTAATTTTGTAGGCGGGTTTACGGGCTTCGGGGAAATCCTCAACAGCAACAATGGTCCCCGTTCGCAGTTCTACTTTTTGGAAGTCGTTCCAGGTGATTGGTGGCATTGGGTTTTCGGTTTGATCCCGATAATTATCGGGACCGGGCTAACTGATACAGCATTCTTTTGAGCCTTCCATGGGACTCGAACCCACGACCTGCTCATTACGAGTGAGCTGCTCTACCAACTGAGCTAAGAAGGCATTGTGAGGCACTGCTGCCTGACGGGCGGCAAAGATAGGGGTTTTGGGTAAATTTGCAAGAAAAGAGTTGAAAGGGTTTTGTCTGAAAAAAAGCTGTCCGCATAAAGCGCACAGCTTTTCAATTTTCTTTTTAATACATGTATTAAGCCAGCCGCCTCCTGTAACGGACAACAATGAAAGCCCCGATTAACAATACGCCAAGAATAATAGCCCAGTCGGAGACAGGAACCGGAGGGGGCAATGAGGTGATTGCCTGGCCTCCGAGAACAAAGGTCGAACCGATGGAACCGTTAATATCGGAAACAGCCGTACTGTTTAATGTAACTTCAACAATTGTTGTTCCGGGAAGGGTTCTGTTTACACCTATGCTTCCATAGGGCGTTCCGCTCGCCAGGTCAGCATAAATGGCAATGCCCGTCGGAGAGCCTGCAGGGTAAGACTGGTTAATGGTGCCATAGGGCGTTTCTACCGCAAATAACTCCCAGAGTTTAACATCTGTATTTGGGTTTGAAGTAAATTGTCTCACCTTCAGTACCGCAGAAGTTATGGGTGGTGTAATACCATAGCCGGACAGATTGCTCAGGTCGAACGCATGAAAATTCCGAAAAAACTGACCTTCAAAGATACTGTAACCGGCAATATAATTGTATACAGACGGGTTGTGGTGTCCGGCATCATCAAACCAACCCTGGTTGAGGCTGGGTACTGCAATACCGTTTAAAACAAGTACATTGGAAGGATCATTGGTTGAAAACCCGAAAATATAATCATCTTCGGCCAAAATACCGACAGTAATAGTATTGCCCTCTTCCCCACTATTGTGTTTATTTGGATAGGGGAGACCGTTAGGCAATGTTGAACCCAACATGTTCTGGGCATGTATAAATTGTAAGGTAAATAACCCCATGAGCAATAACATGCCAATTTTCCTTAGGGGAACCATAATGTTTCTTCTCATTGTTAAACTTTTAATTAATGAAGTAATCTGTTAACTAATACCGAACAATAATACAACAACTTATTTAAATCAGCAAGAACTTATCGTATGGCTGCTGGCTCAGGTATGTATATGAGTTTGGCGGGATTATCAAAAATAAAAAAAGCCATCCGCTACGGGCGGATAGCTTTTGCATACTCTTTTTAATGTGGGTTTACGCCAGCCTTCTCCTGTAACGGACAACAATGAAAGCCCCGATTAACATGACGCCCAAAATAATGGCCCAGTTGGAAACAGGGATTTGGTTCTGTGTGGTACCTGTGACTACGAGGTTATCAATAAAGGGGCCTTTAAAATTATTATATATTTCATCCCCGGTGTCAAAATAAAACTCAAGGTAAACTTTTTGGTGGTTGCCATAATTAGGTATGGAAAAAGATTGTAAGTGCCAACTGTTTTGTGCTACCGGATTAACATAAAATACCTCCATCACATTGAAAGATTCATCATAAACAGTTAAATATGTAAGGTCCCAAAAAGGATAATTGTTTTCACCCTCGTAATAAAACATAAAAGACACATTAAAAGCTTGGCCGGATACATCAATTAACGGAGAAGTGGCCATGCCCCAGTTCCATCCACAATCAAAGTCAACGCCATTGTTGTAATTAAGGCTGTAATCGGCTGAAAAGAATCCGGGGGGGGTGGGTGTGGCATCCACCGCCCACTCACAAGCCGTTCCGTTTCCACCACCAGACCAGCCCGGAGGGAAGATCGGCCCATAGCTATCAAAATTCTCTGAATAGATGAGCGTTCCGGTTCCGTTTACGCCTCTTTCAATGTTGTCGGTCTGTCCTGCTGCAGGTTTGAAATTTTCAATGATTGCCCGGTACTTTTCCGAGCCAATTTGACTTGTTCGTTTTTGTTGTTGTGCAAACAGCAAGGAAGAGGAAGCAGCAAAAACCAAAACCAAAAAAACGTAAAATAATTTTCTCATGATTATAATTTAATTTATACAAATTTTGTTTGAATCGAGTGCAAAGTAACAAAATATGAGGCCAAAAGTCAAGAACTTGTTGTACGCCTAAGTGTTAGGCGTACAAATTAATTTTTAACCCACGGGTTATCAGGTCGTTAAAAATTTGTGGTTTTAAGCCGTAAAGGCTTAGAAATACAAAACCAGGGGTTTAGGCTGTTTTTCACCCGGGAGTTTTCACACCAACAGTTTAAAATAAAACCATCTTTTCGACAACGAAATGAAAAAAATTACCAGCAAAATGCTCTTTTAAATTTACTATTTTTGTGCTTGTAATTAACAACAGCATGAATACATTTGTACTCACGGGCACCATCATTGTCTTTTTTGCTTTGACATTTTATACCCTTGGAATTGTGAAAGAGCAAAAGGGCAAAACAGTATCAAAATACGTTTTGCTTTTCCTGAGTCTGGGACTTGTGTTTGACATTTCAGCAACGGTGTTTATGATTGCCGGTTCTTCGGTCAGTGGCATCAGCCTGCACGGGGTGATTGGGTATTCCTCGCTGCTCGGGATGCTGATTGATAATTTTCTGCTTTGGCGCCTGCGTTTTCAGAAAGGCCTCAACACAGCCGTTCCAAATGGGGTTCACCTCTACTCGCGGTACGCCTATACCTGGTGGGTTATTGCTTTTGTTACCGGTGGTTTGCTGGTATACTTAAACAGATAAGCTTTTCTAAAAATTTTTGCAAATCACCCTGTTATTCAACGCCTGCTCGTTCCGGTAATTGTTTACCGGCATATTGCCCCGCACTTTCAGCACCTGGTCCAGCGAAAGTACAATGGGCTGTTTATAGATAATCCAGTTGACATTTTCGGTACAGGGGGGGGTGGTTAAAGAACCGGTATATGAATAATAGTCAATTGCATTTTTCGGGAAGATGCTTTTCAGGTCAAATGCTTTGTTGATGTCTTTTGTTTCGCCTTCTTTCAGCGGCAGAAACTTGTCGAGAAACCTAAACTGATCATTGTCGTTTCCTTCTATGCCCAAAATACCGATAACCGTGTACTGATTCTTGGCATTGGTGTGCACCAAATGAATCTCGATGGGAAAACGCATGCCGTTGATGGTGTGTTCAGAGGGTTCGTGAAAATGAACCTGCTTTAAATGATAAACCCCGCCTTTGTAAAAAATGGAATCTTTCTGTTCAAAATCAAACTGAATGGAATGGCCGTTGTTGTGAACATCAAAAATTTGGGTTTCCGGAAAATAATCCACTTTCAGCCGCGTACTGTCAGCGGTGGTAAAACAGGCCTTTACATCCACAATGTTGATGGGCGACTGGTATTTACCGCCGCAATCAGAATTCTTTTCAATTTCTGCCCAGTGCTCGGGCGATGTTTCCCCTTCGTAACTCCAATGCGAAAGTTGACCTGTTTTTTCATGAACGGATGCTTTTTCGTTGTTTTGTTTCGAAGCCGAACCGGGGTCCTCACACGAAACAAGGCCCAACATCATCAAAGAGCCAATGGCAATTAAGTAGCTTTTTTTCATCTTGATTTGGTTTATTGTTTATGAGTCCCTGTTTTTAAGGAACCTGACGAAAATAAAAAAAAATTCCATCTGCAAGCACACAAAACCAAATCTATAATCACTCAAAATAAGTTGCGTAATCATTTAAGTGATTCTCCAGTTTCATAAAACCATATTGACAGGTATCCAGGTCCGAAGACCCCACATCCTGCATCATTTCCAGCAAAGGTGCCAAATAGTTGTGCAACTGCTCATGCGATTCCCCCGTCATTGTACAATTTTCAACAATTGAACTGAAAGCGTTGTCAAGGTTTATCTTGAGTGTGGCATAGGCCACTATATCGTCTTTTTCAGAAAATGATCCCATCAGTTCGCGCATATTGTTAATCCCGATGGTTGTCGCCATATTTGCCTTCCAGCGCTTCCCATTGTTCAGGCTGACGGCATTTTCACTATTGATCAGGTGGGCCCCGGCATCTTCATTTCCGGATTGTGTGCCTGCTGATGGGTTTCCACAGGAAAAGGCAAAGCTGATAAAGGCAAGCATCAAAAATGTGTTGAGGATGGTTTTCATTTTTATGTTATGATTTGTTATAAAATTTCTGAATATTGAGCAGCTTTTCATCGTGGCGAAAATAAAAAAAATTAAGGCTCGTACACACTTACAAAGCATCCGGAATTAAAGGTTTCCTTCCGGTAGGGGTATCGTAAAACCCGTTATCGAAAAATACAAAGATGACTATTCCGGGCGGCGGTTTTGCCTGAGCAATGTCTTTCTGTTTATAGCCAGCGGAACCTTTTGTTTCTTCTTGATAATAAGCGTTCCGAGGATGGCGAGCACAATTGTCAAACCCCTGATCAAATTGGCAGGCAAATCACCAAATGCATTGTCCGAAATAGAGAAACTGACCCACGAAAGATTCATAAAAAAGTGCATTGCAACAGCTACCCATAAATTGTAATTCCATTCCACAAACAACCAGGCAAAAAAACCGGCGCCCATAAAGGTGATGATAAAAACACCAAACAAAGTGGCCGGGTCGTTACTTTGGTATAAATGCAAAGAGGCAAACACCAAAGCACCCAAAAACAAAGCGGGTAAAAAGCCCAGTTTGGTGTTTCTGAACAGTTGGCCGAAGAAGAAGCCCCGGTAATAAAACTCTTCGAAAAACGCGGCAAAAACAACCCCAAACCAAAATGTCTGCCCGTCAAGCCTTATTGCGAAATCACCCAATATTGCATAGCCGATAAACATGGGAAGGGTGCAAGCAAAAGCAAAGCCGGTTCCTCTTAAAAAGTTGCCATTCAATCCCAAAGGTTTCAAAACACAGCGGCCATTGGTGAGGAAAACGAAAAGCAGTACCGGCAAGCCGACAACTAAATAAGCGATAAAATAGCTGATGGGGTAAACACCAATAATGTTTTCTACAGCATGATATATTTTCGAAAACACGGTCTTGTCTGCAGCAAAATACAAGCTGAAACAAAGCAATAAAAGTAGGATGTATTTTATTTCATTTTTCATTTTTCCTGCCGGGAAAGGTTTTAATACAGGCAACGAATTTAGAAAATCTTCGTGGTTTTTGACGTATTAAAGAATGCAGCAGGTAGTTTGTGTGCCCGGTAGCAAATATATATTTTACCCCCCAAAACAATAATTTGTATTTTTGCCGCCCAAAATCAATTTATAAATAAAAAATTTAGTAACGATGTTAAAAAAATCACTGATGTTGCTCACGGTTTTGTTTTTCTCTTCCGGCGCTTTTGCACAATCTGTTGAGGAAGCGGGTGCCAAATACAACGAAGGGAACCAGAAGTACAACGCCAAAGAATACGCACAAGCCATTGATGCCTACAAGGCCGCACTTGAAATGGCCAATCAGGCAGGGCCGGAAGCAGACGAGTTAAAAAACAGTATCGAAAAGCAATTGGGGAATACCTATTATAAAAATGGTATTGCATTGTACAAAGCCAAAAACCTTGATGGTTCGTTACTTGCGCTTGACAAGGGTTATGCCTTTTCCAAAGAAATTGATGATGCGAAACTGAAAGCAAAATTTGTTTCTGTAATTTCGCAGATACGAAGTAAAAAAGGGGACGCGCTGCGGAAAGAAAATAAACTGGACGAAGCTTATGCCGAATATGAAATGGGGTTAAAAATCAAACCAACATGCGTAAAAGCATTTTACGGACAGGGACTGGTACACAAGGAAAAGGGGGAGATGGGGAAAATGATGGAGAAAATGGACAAGGTAATTGAAAATGGCAAAGGAGATTCCAAAGCAGCCAAAACGGTAGCTGCTGCCAAGTCGACGGCCGCAAAAACACTTTTCAATACTGCCTTGACAGCGCTTCAGGATAACAAAGCTGAAAAAGCCATCGAATACATCAACTATTCGTTTAAATATGCCGATGGCAATGCCGATACATATTACTACCTTGCGGTGAGCTATAACAAAGCCAAAAAATGGCGCGACGCCCTTCAGGCGGCAGAAAAAGCGCTCACACTTAAAGAAGGCGACAAATCTGACATTTACTTCGAACAAGGTCAGGCCTTTGAAGGCAGTGGCGACAACACAAATGCTTGTGGTGCTTACAAAAAGGTAACTGCCGGTGTCAATGTTGAGCCGGCAAAATATAAAGTTACACAAACTTTAAAGTGTGGGTAACCATCAAAAACTGATAAAAAAAAACAGGCGGGGTACCCCGCCTGTTTTTTTTATGGAAATTCAAGCTACTTTTTGCCTTCTTCGATTGGCGGTACCGGATATTCCTTCATGATAGCTGCCACTGCTTTTGGCACACTGTCATCCCTGGTTTGGGGGTTTTCATCCACAGTTTTTGTTCCCACACTTTCCCAGATTAATTTTTCACCTGCCTTGTCAAATACATCAACAACCAGGGTGCCCACTGTATAATCGTAGGTGCTAAAAGTAGTGGTTGTATGGCCCATGCCACCATAACCGCCACCCCAGCCCCAACCGGGGCCGTAACCGTAATAACCGCCAAAGCCACCATAACCCATAGATGTAGTATTTGCGGTTGTTTCGGTTTTCTTTTCGGTAACAATGTACAGGGCCACCACTAAGTCGCCACCTTCTTCAACGTAGGTCAACCCTCTTTTACTAAATTCATCGGCAAAGGCTTTTTCGATACGCTCTTTGTCAAAAGGTGTTAAAATCTTGTCGCTATTTTCAGCCCAACCATAGTATTCGTAGGTTTTAAACTTTGTAAAGTCAACTGTTTTATCGTAATCGGAAGTAACCTGAATAGATGAACACGAACTCAGGAAAAAGATTCCTGCAAACAAAAATGAAAGATAGTTTTTCATGGTATTTTCTTTTTTAAATAATAATGTTTCGACTTAATGTTTTTTCAAACGTAAGCACGAAGATAAATACAAATTGCGTAAAGCATGAAAAATATCTATATTTTTGTTTTGGGTTAGAAATGTACTTATTTTATAATGAGGAACCTTACTATCTTGTTCATCTTTTTCGGTTTGCTTAAAAGTGGTTTTGGCATTGAAGGCGAAAAGCATAAAAAAGCGATGGTTTTTATCCAACCCGGATTTATGATTGGCAAGGCACTTCCCGGCAACAGTAATTTTCCTGAAACAAGCCCCCAAACCATTTATTCGCTCAGTATTGGAAAGTTTCACAATGACACGAAGAAATTGTGGGCGGTTTATTTAAACTACCCCTCAACAGGGCTTATGGTATCCTACTCCAATTATGGGAATAAGGAGGTTTTTGGACGTTCGATTACGGTTATGCCCTATTTTTCCCTGAATACTTCCCGCCGGCATTTCAATGCTTTTCATGTTAGAATAGGGCTGGGGGCAACGTACTTTTCACGAAGTTACAATAAATACAGTAATCCCCGCAACCTTGCCATTGGTTCAAGGTTAAATTGGGTTTTTCAAACAACAGCCTATTACAATTTACTGCTCAGTAAATACGCTGACCTCAATTTTGGATTGGGTTTCATCCATCATTCAAACGGACACACCAAAATGCCCAACCTGGGTTTGAACTCTGTCCTTTTTAGTATTTCTTCAAGGATTTACCTTGACCCCGTTCAGGCCAACAACAAAGAGGTATTCCGGAAACCCAAACACAAACAAACAAGGCAATACTTTTTAATGGCACGGGTGGGTATTGGCATACACGAATTTGGCGGCCCCAATTCGGAAACCGGTGGTGTAAAAAGAGCTGTGGACATCATTTCATTGGGAGCCGGAACCATTTTTAAGCAGGTTTTAAAATTAAGGGCTGGCTTTACTTATCGTTTTTATCAGCACTACTACAATTACATTATCCATTATCAACCAGAAGAATACAAAGACAAACCCATTTACAGTGCATCCAATCTACAGGTTTTTTTCGGGGGCGAGTTGTTGCTTGGGCATATTGGGGTTGACGGTGAAATTGGAATCAATGTTTTTAAACCGTTTTACAGCTACCATCAGGAACTTTATGGTTACGATGAAGGAATTAAAAAATGGCTTAAATCAGCCTTTTCTACCCGTTTGGGTTTAAAACTCTATCTGGTCAACACATCTGACAACCCCAAAGACAACCTCTTTATCGGTGCCTACATCAATGCCAATTTAAGCCAGGCCGATTTTTCTGAAATTAGTTTGGGGTATGTTCGCCGCTTTGGGATGCGTAACAATTAATGGGCGGTTCTTAGCGATACCGCTTATACCAAACCACAAATCCCGAAACCTGGATAAATAAGATGATAAAACCGGCCAGCGGGATGAACAAAATATAATAGTTGCCAAATATGATTTTGTATAAACGGGCCGTGTGAATTTCGAGTGCCAGGTTCCACAGCGACAGGGGTGAATGTTCAAGTACTGATGCGGGCATTGGGGGAAAGGATTGCCCCCTGTATATTGTCCGGGCACCTTTGTCAAAACCAAAATAAACTTCCTGATTATTGAAATCTGTTGACATGCCGGTAATTAAAAACTCACCAATGGGCGGTCCGGCCACTTCGGGCGTATGGTATGGCACTTTTTTGATGTAATCGATGATGATGCCTTTTTCTGGATGCCATTCAAACAAGCCCTCGAAAGAACCAACAAGGTAAGTGCCCCTTACTGTTTTTTTGAAAACATTTACCCCCATCACACTCGCCGGTGGCTGGATGCGGTATTTTTTCAGCTTCGATGTAAAATTGTCATCCGAATAAAAAACACCATCCAATGTCGCCAGCATAATACGTTGTTTTTCTTCATCAAAACGGATGCGCCGCAGCTTGTCGAACCAGGGATTGGGACTGTCCAATTCGGTAAAAGGGATTTTGCTGACTTGTGTCGAGGCAATGGCAACAAGTAGCGGCGGCCGCAAAAACATGCCGGTACCCGTGGTAATAATCAGCAACAACACGGTAGTCCACCCGATTTTGTTGTGCCACCTTAAATTCCAACTGTTGATCCGTTGGAGCCAATGGGTTCTTCTTCCTTTTCTGCGGAAGGATTTCATCCTTAAACGGTTGATGAAAAAGACCAACCCCGTGATACTTAAAAAAATGAATACCAGGCCGATGGTATCTACCAGTAATATCCCGGCAAGCCCATATATTTCGCCACTGTGGATTACCCACAAGGTTTTGAACAGCCCGATTTTATTGTCGTAATTTTCGGGTTGTGGCAGGGTTTTGACGGTAAAGTTTTCCCCGTCAACAGTTTTCAGTAAAAAAGAACGGCTCAGTACGAAAAGGGTATCTTGTTTTTCAACCAGGTCAACCATGCGCTTTTCGTGGGTGGGCAATTGAATGTATTGCCACAACTTCTCCTTAAAATTATATCGGTACAGCCCGAATAATGTGGCTGCAAACAGTGAATTATTTTCCGTGAAAAGCAGCCGTTCTATTTTCCGGTTGTCGATACCTTTTGGAAAACCTTTGTTGAAGTCAGTGAAAGTTCTAAAACGACTGTCGGTCAGCCACACCCCGATATTTCCGTAAATCAAAATACTGTCGTTGCTGATTTTTTCGGTAGACTTGACGGCTGCGTTGTTCCAGTTTTTGTAGCTGTATTCGCGGGGAAGTATATTTCTGCTGACATCAAAAGGTGAAAACAGACCACGGTGGTTGAGCACAATTCCGGAAAGTGCAAAGAGCAGGATGAAGAGTGTTAGTACAATCCCCAGCCATTTATGGTATTTTTTGAAAAATTTAATCATTTTTTAAATGCCTAAAGTTAAGAGTACTTAGAGTGACTTGAGTGCTTAGAGTGACTTGGATTTAGAGTACCTGGAGTGTTATTCATTTTGGGTTGTTGCAAAGTACAGGCCGCTGCCATTGCCGGTTTCTGTTTTTTCGACTTCAAAGAAAAGGCTTTTTAACTCTTCACAAAAATTGATTTTAAAATTTTTGTAATCGCTTTTTTCCATGAATTCAAGGAAGCGAAGGAACAGCGGCGTTTTTCCGGAAAAATCATGGATGACCACATGTTTTTTGGAAATCCTTTGCATTTCCAGCAGCATTTTTTTCCTGCTGTCTTTTTTGACCCCGTGCAAAACGAAGGAAGCCGTGACAATATCAAACGAGTTGTCGTCAAAATCCGGCAGGTTTTCGGCAATGCCGTTTGAGAAGCTCACTTCCGGATGCTTCTTTCGGCTCCGTACCAGCATTTTTTCCGAGAAATCGATGCCGTGCACCCGGCCAGCTCCCTTGCGTTTAAAGACCGCAGCCCAGGCTCCCGTCCCCGTCCCAATGTCGAGGACACTTTTTCCCCTGATGCCGATTTCCGCATCCACAATTTTCGCAGCGCGTGAAAAATGCTTCATCAAAGCCGTATCCACACCGGCATAAACAGGGGCAATGAGGTTGAAAATAAACTTTGCCCGCCTGTTGGCATCTTTTGAAAAATAATCGCTTAGCGGCATGCAGCAAAAATAAACGATTGTTGATTTGGTTTACACCTTTAAAACTCGAGCCTGTAATTGAAAATGGGCACAATGCCCAATTGGGTAATTGTCCTGAGCTGACCGCTATCGGCATCGTAATAATCGCCGATAACGTTCAACTGGTTGGTAACATTCTGTATGTCCAGTTCAAAGGTGTGCGTTGTTTTTTTCCTGTCTCGTGAAAGATAAACTTTGAAGTCGAAGCGGAAAAAATCGGGCCATCGTTTGGTAAAGGCATTTTTTTCATCCCGGACAGTGAAACCCAACTCCTTCGAACGTTCAATATCAATGGGGGTTGACCATTGTCCGCCGGCCCAGGTGCCTTTCAGGTTAATTCCAAGGATTCGTTTTTTTCGTCCCTTGCCAATATGAAAGTCTTTGCCACCCATCAGGTTCAGGATGTGATTGCTGTTGTAGCGGGTATTGCGCAGCAGCCCGTCCCCGGCTTTGTATTTTGACTCGAACAGCGAAAGGGTAAGCAGGTAGTAGTAGTTGCGCGAAAAGTACTTTTCCAGTGTAACTTCCAGCCCGAAATTCCTGCCTGTTCCGGTGTTCACAAGGCTCCGGTTGGTGTAGCCGAAATTGTAATTCAATACCGAAAAGCTGCTGGTGTCGCTGTTTTCCACGGGTACGTTGAAAAGCTGCTGGTAATACAGTTCCACTTTCAGCAGCAGGTTTTCGTTCAGCATATTTTCATAACCGATGACAAAGTGTCCGGCCTTAATGAAACCCAGGTTTTGATTGGGTAAAAAAACCGTGCTGTCGGGCATTACCTGCTGCGCATAATAGGTTGAAAGCGACTCCATTTTGCTGTGCAGGCCGATTCCCAGACTGAAAGTCTGAGCAGGCGCAAACTTCCATTTAAGCCCCAGGCGCGGTTCGATGGAATAATTTCCGGTCAGGAAAAGGTACATGCTGTGCATGCCTGCTATCAGGCTTACATCTTTGTTAAAGCGGTGTTTCCAGTCCGCAAATGTTTCCAAAAGCGTAGTAAATCCCGAGTGGTCAAGCTCAGTGAACAGTTGGTCCTTTTCGTAATTGAAGCGTTCCGACAAAAGCCTGTAACTGATAAAACTGCTGACCGCCCCCACCCTGAGCACGTTTTTTGCGTTAAATTTCTGATTAAAAATTACCGACACCTTGGGCGTTTGATAAACAAGGTTGTCAGAAGCCTTTGTCGTGAAATTATTGTTTTGATCCGGTTTTTTGAAGTCCCAGAGGTTTCGGGTTCCGGTGTAGGCAATAATACTCGTGAGGTAGGCCGATTTGTTAAAGAAAAAAATATGCTTCAACCCCACCACCCCCATATCGGTACGGTAATCGTTGGTGAAAGTATTTTCCTCTTCGTGCACTTTACTGGTGCCGCCAATTCCGAAAAGGGTAAAAGTGCCCAGTTTTTTTGTCGGGGCGATGAATTTGAAAGTCATGTCCTGAAATTCCGGAACGGCATCACCCCTGATTTCTATCCCGATCGCTTTAAAAACCATCAGTGACGAAAAGCGGTAATTGAAAAGATAAGAAGCCGTGTGCTTTTTACTGAAAGGGCCTTCGAGCGTGGCATCCACACCCAGGAACCCTGCCTGGAGGGTGTATTCTCGTTTTTGATTGTTCCCGTTACGAAGCCTCATGTCGAAAATTCCCGAATAGGCATTGCCATACTGAGCAGGAAATGCGCCGGTAAAAAAATCGGAATTGGCCAGTACGGCAGCATTCAGTATGCTCAGTCCCCCTCCCGACGATCCTTCTTCGGCATAGTGATTGGGGTTGGGGATGTCCAGCCCTTCGAGCCGCCAGCTCATGCCCCTGGGCGAATTGCCACGGATAATGATATCGTTGGCGCCGGAAGGATTCACAGCCACCCCGGCAAAGGAAGAAACGACCCGCGCTGCATCGTTGATGGTTCCGGCATAGTTTTGCATCGCTTCCACATTGAATTTCATCACACTCACCGCAGCCATCTTGTCGATGGCTTCGGCTTTGTTCCGGTTTGCCAAAATGACAACCTCATCCAGCTTTTGAACGGATTCGGTAAGCTGAATGGTCAGCACCGTTTCTTTGCCCGAGATGAGTACTACATTGCGAACGGTAGCCATCTCGTAACCCACATAAAAAACAATAATGTCGTATTTGCCGACAGCTAGTTTTCCGAAATTAAATTCACCGTTTTCGCCGCTTGTTGTACCGATTTGCGGCTCAGAACCGGCAATTACCAGGCTGGCCCCCGGTAGCGGCATCTGCGAATCTTTGTCCACCACCCGGCCCCTGATGCTTTGGGTAATTTCCTGGGGGAAACTTTTACCGGTCAGTGCGAATGTCAACAGGAAACAGATGATAATTCCGGCGATTTTCATCACATTTGGTTTACACATCGTAATAAACGACAAAACAAAATATTTCAAAAAAGCATGATGAAACCGTTGATTGAACAGCTTGAACACAGCCCCTAAATTACCAAAAAAAACAGGGCCTTGCAAGTAACTCTTACGAAATTATTTTTTCCCTTTGGCTTAATGGGGAAAGCATTACCCGGATTTTGTTAAGCGGGAAAAAAGAGATTGAAAAAATTAAATTAGGGAACTTAACCTGCCTAATTAAGCTAATTTTTTGCTTGATTGCAGGTTGGAACCGGGGCTGATTTCTAAAACAAGTAAACTTTTCCAAAGTTTGGCACTTTGGAAAAGTTACCGCTCACCCAGGGTCAGCGAAACCGTTTTCTCCCGTCCGTCCCGCAGGATGCCCAGCTTGACCACATCGCCCGGCCGGTATTTTTTCAGCACCTCCGAATATTCCCTTAAATTGGCAACCTGCGTACCATCGAAAGCGGTGATGATGTCGCCTTTTTGCAGTCCGGCGAGTTCGGCGGGCGAGCCGCTCTTCACCGAGCCGATCCTGATGCCGGCTCCCTGGTAGGCAAAGTCGGGGATGGTGCCCGTGGAGGCCCTTCTTGCGGTTTTCGGCCGGGTGGTTGTAAGGGGGGGCGTACTGCCATCCGCAGCTTTTCCGGTGAAAGCAAAAGCTTCTTCCCTGTCGGCCAGGTAAACCATCACCTCTTTGGCCACCGTGGCCACTTTGACCAGGCCCTGGTCGTCGATTTTGTCGTAGGTGTCCGCCGGGCTGTGGTAGTTTTCCGTCGGACCGGTGAACAACTGCACGGCAGGGATGCCTTTTTCGATGAAAGCCACCTGGTCGCTGGCATCCAGGTCCTGGGTCAGCAGGTCGGTTTTGACACCGGTGGTGTAATCGGTTCCCATAAAAACGAACTTCCATTCCTTTGCCGTATTGGTGTTGATGACCATCAGGTTTTTGTCGAAGAGCGAGCCGTCGGTATCGAGGTTGACGTTGGCGACAACCCCGCCGGGATAGTATTTTTTGATTTCCTCCACAAAGTAACGCGAGCCCAGCAGACCGGCTTCCTCGCCCGTGAAAGCCACGAAAATAACAGTGCGTTTTGGCTTGACCGTACCCGACATGGATTTGGCCACCTCCAGCAAAATGGCCACCCCGCTGGCATTGTCGTCGGCGCCGTTGTGGATTTTCCCTTCGTTGCCCTTGCGCACATCGGGCCATCCCAGACCCAGGTGGTCGTAATGTGCCGAAAGCACGACGGGCCGGTCTTTGAGCTTTTCGTCAGTCCCGGGAATGACACCCACCACATTTTTCATTTTCATCTCGCCTTTGTCGGCGAAAGTATGGTTAAACTCCTGAAAGTAGTAATGCCCCATGGTTTGCAGTCCGTATTCCTTGAATTTTCCGGCGATGTAAGCGGCGGCTTCGTCCAGTTCTGGGGTTCCCAATCCGCGGCCTTTCAGCTCGTCGGATGCGAGGTATTCGATGTGCGCCATCATTCTTTTCTCTGAAAATACGGGGGCAAGTGTTGCCAGTGGTTCCCGTTTTTCTGTCATTACCGCGTTGACGGCACTGTTTTCAAATACTTTTACCAGCGGGGATTGCAATACCGGCCACTGTCCTTTGACCACATTTACCGGCTCGTCGCCTTCAAAAGCAAGGTAGCTGTATTTTCCGTAGTGGGGCAGTTTGCGGATGAGACCGGGAATGGCTGCCTTGTTGTCGAGGGCAATGAAAGCCATATTGTTGTTGACGTTCTGTTTGTCGATGATGGTGCAAATAAAACTGTGCTTGGCCATGGCGGTACTGTTATTTTCAAAAACAACCGAATCGCCCTCGAAGGAGGAGGCATAATATTTCAAAGATGCTTTCACCGTATTTGCATATTTGTTTTCAAAACCAAGTACCCAGTTCGTTTTGTCTGTGGGCAGGCTGTTGATTTCATTATCAAAAGCCACTTCAAAATTATCGTTGTCGGCGGCCTGCCATTGTTGCACAAACTCCATGTACAATTGTTTCTTTTCTTCATCTGCTTTGGCCGGTAGTACAATCAGGTTTTCTTTGCTTGCAAGTATTTTCGACCAGGTGGGCGGAACTTCCATCGGGTCCAGCGTCCTGAAAACATCATATTGCGGGTCAACAACCAGTTTCAGCGGTTTGCCTTTGAGGCCGAGCTGGAACTCCTGTGCATTTTTATTCATATTGACCACAAAAACTTCGAGGCCGTTTTCGGTAGCTATCGCGATGGGTACATCAACGGTATAAACCTCCTGTTTTTGTTTTTGCTCAAGTGTGAGCACAATGCCCGGTTGTCCGTTGACGCTGTTTACATTTACTTCCCTGATGGCCAGTTCAGGCGCTCCGGTTCGTGTTGTCCACTGTGTGAAAAAAGGTTTTAAATCTGTGTTTGAAGCCTCTTCGAACGATTGTCTCATGTCGTCAAAAGAAGCCATTTTGAACTTGAAGTTTTTATAGAAAAGCGACAGCCCTTTTTTAAAATCCCGGTCACCCAGTTTTCGCCTGAGCATGTGCCACATCATGGATGATTTTCCGTAGCCCACGGCTTCGCTGGCAGCATCGTGCCTTGAAATAAATTTGTCCAGTGGGAAATCGTTGGTTTCATTCACCACATTGGTGAACTTTTGCAGGATGGAACGGCGGTAGTTTTCGGCCTGCCCCCTTTGCTCTTTAATCAGTTCGTCAGCCATGTAAGCCGTTAAACCCTCGCACCAGTTTCCTGTTTTAAAATCAATATAGACACTGTTCCCCCACCAGTTGTGCAACAGTTCGTGTGGGTACGAAGAATGCAGGATAAAGGGAAACCGGATAATTTTTTCCCCGAGCAAAGTAAAAGACGGCATGCCGTATCCGGTTTCCCAAAAATTCTCGACCAGGGCAAATTTACTGTACGGATAAGGGCCAACCAGTTTCTGGTACATGTCCATGTACTGCTCGGTAACTTCGAGGTATTTGTTGGCAAGGCTTTCATCGGGGGTGCGCAAAAATGCCATGGCCCTGATGCCACTGTTCATGTTGTGGGCATATTCAGTGAACCGGGCAGCAATCAGGAATACTTCCTCCTGTGGTGTGTCACAAACCCAGGTGTCGTGGTGTTGGCCACTGCCGATACTTTCGGCAATACGTTCTCCCTGTGTAACCACTTTCCAGCCGGAGGGCAAAGAAGTACTCAGGCGAAAAGTGGCCGTTTTGTTGTCAAAGGTCGGGACCCAAAATGTAGAGCCCGCGAGGTAAACCCCTTTGTCGCTGATAATTCCCGGCGACTCGCTGAAGCCCCGCTGGTAGTTTTCTTCGCTTTGCGAAAGTGGTGATTGGATGTTCCCTTCGTAATGGACAACAAAGCTGTTCGTTCCTTTCTTTAGTTTCAGTTTCCATTTGTCGAGTTTAAGACCGCTGCTGTTTCCACCGCTGTCGTCCCGGTCCATGCCCACATCCTGCGCACCCACACCGGCAGCCAGTTTTTCGGCCTTTACATTTTTAGAAAATGATGTCGGTGTCAGCGAAGCATTCAGGCTGAACACTATCTCACGGCTCCCCACATTAAAGATGGAATCGCTTACGGTAAGGTGCGCAATCGCAGGGATGATTTGCACTTTTAAAACATGATGAACTGCCTGTTCGCTTTGCGAGAAACCAAAAATTGCAATCCATAAAAACAAGCTTGTTGCCAGGTATTTTTTCATTGGAATACTCCTTAATTAACATCAGAAATAAGTTGCAAAAATAGGATATACTTTCTTGCCGGCAAGATCTGAATACGCAGAAGATGGTGATGGGCTGTTTTGGCTGGTAAACAGCGTTCGGAATGGCCGGCAGTTTTCGTACAGCACCAAAAAAAGCCTGTCCCCTGGGACAGGCTTAATAAAAAGGGCGGGCTTTTTACTCATTTAGTGCTTATGGCCCTGATGTTGTGTCTCACCTTCTTTTGAACGGCTATATTGGCAGCAACCGGGAAGATTATAGTAAGCTTCATCTTTTGCTTTGTACGATTCTGTATCGTGACCAACACTGGTTATTGCCGATTGAACTTTTTTGAGGTCTGTTTTCGACTCATCAAAAGACACTTCAATCATTTTGGTTTCTTTGTCCCAGTCGGCAGCGCTCACCCCTTCAACTGATTTTACCGCTTTTTCAATACGGTTTTCACACGAGCCACATTCACCGTAAACTTTAAACTTTTCTGTTTTTGATACCTGGGCAGACAGTGAAAAGAAGCCCAGGAACATCATTGCTAAAACTAAACTCACGTTTTTTTTCATGGCACTAAATTTTAATTTAAATGATCCTATTTATAATTGACTTTTGTCTTTCTTTTAAAAACAAATAAATTATTTGGCAAGGCTTTCGGCAAGGCTGTTTGCCCATTCTGTCAGAACCTTTTCGTCAGCAACAGACAGTTTGCGGTCAGGGTATTTGGACTCAAATTTAGAAGGGGGCATTTTCCCTTTTTCCACTTTGGTAACAATCTTTGCCAGCTTGCTTACCATTTTGTGGGTTTTCATCCCGGCTGTTTTATCGTAGTTCCATTTTATTTTGGCTTTTGCATTCCCCTCTGTACCATGACAAGGAAGACATGAATTATCAAGGATGGCTTTCACCTTATCGGGTACAACAAACTTTGGGGCATCCTGTGGAGTTGTAACTTTCGGGAAAGATGTTTCGCTCAAGTTAGTTGTAAAACTCAGCAGCCCGGTTACAAACAGGGTCAGTACTGCAATAGTCATTAAATTTTTCATTTTTATTGAATTTTAGTTAGAAATTATTTTCCGGTAAAACGTTATTCTCTTTTTCCTATTGTCCTATTGTTTTCTAAGTCTCAACGCATTGGAAATGACTGAAACCGAGCTGAAGCTCATGGCTGCGGCAGCGATTATCGGGCTTAACAATATTCCGAAGAAGGGGAAAAGAATACCTGCTGCCACCGGGACACCCAGTGCATTGTAGACAAATGCGAAAAACAGGTTTTGTTTAATGTTCCGCATGACTTTGATACTCAAATCCCGTGCACGGACGATGCCGGTAAGGTCGCCTTTTACAAGTGTTATTTCGGCGCTTTGCATGGCGATGTCTGTTCCGGTTCCCATGGCAATGCCCACATTGGCCTGTTCCAGCGCCGGGGCATCGTTAATACCATCGCCGGCCATGGCAACAATGTGGCCCTGCTCCTGCAATTCTTTTACTTTATTGTATTTGTCTTCGGGGAGACAGTCTGCAAGGTACCCATCCAAACCGAGCTCGTCGGCAACAGCTTTGGCGGTAAATTGGTTATCGCCGGTAAGCATGTGGACTTTGATGCCCGTTTTTTGTAGTTCCTTAATGGCCCTGGCCGACGATTCTTTTATTTTATCCGACACACTTACGACACCTTCCACTTTGGCATCCAAAATCAGGTACATGACCGTTTGGCCGGTAAGCTGCCATTCTTCTACCAGCTTTTTGTTGTCGCCGGCCATATCGGCTTCGAAATCCGCCACCAACTTTTGGTTTCCAAGACCTATCTTTTTTCCGTCAAACAGGGCCTGCACACCTTTGCCTGTAACCGATTCAAAATTGTTCAGTTTCAACAATTCAATATTTTTTTCTTTCGCACCTTTAACGATCGCATCAGCAAGGGGGTGTTCGCTGTTGGCATCGATGGATGCCGCCAGTCTCAGTATCTCTTCGTCTGGTAAAGCCCCACACGATTTGACATTTTTAAGGCTGGGTTTACCTTCGGTGATGGTTCCGGTTTTGTCAATAATGAGTGTGTTTACCTTGTTCATTTCCTCAATTGCACGCGCATCTTTTACCAATACACCCGACTGGGCACCTCGTCCTGTCCCCACCATAATCGACATGGGTGTTGCCAGACCCAGGGCACAGGGACAGGCGATAATTAAAACGGCTACCGCGTTGACAAAAGCATAGACATAAGCCGGTTCGGGCCCCCAGATGGCCCAGACGGAAAAAGTGATGATTGCAATTGAAATGACAATCTGTACAAAATATTTAGCCACGGTATCGGCCAGTTTCTGAATGGGGGCACGCGAACGGCTGGCCTGGTTCACCATTTCGATAATCTGGGCCAGCAATGTGTCGCTTCCGACTTTAACCGCTTTCATTTCAAAAACGGTTTTGCCATTGATGGTGCCGCCGGTTACTTTGTCGCCGGTCATTTTTTCTGCAGGAATGGGTTCACCTGTAATCATGCTTTCATCAACTACAGCGGTACCCTCGGTAATTACCCCGTCAACAGGAATTTTTTCGCCTGGTTTCACTTTTAAAATATCACCGGCTTTTACATTTTCCAGGGGGATTTCTTCTTCCGTTCCATTTCGTACAATCCGTGCGATGGGGGGCACCAGCCCCAGCAAGGCTTTAATGGCCGAGTTGGTTTTGCTGTGCGCCCTGAGCTCAAGCACCTGGCCCAAAATCACAAGTGTTAAAATTACCGCTACCGCTTCAAAATAAATATGGACATTCCCCTGTGCATCCTTAAACTGTGGGGGGAATATTTCGGGCAATAAAAGGGCAAAAACACTAAATATGTAAGCTGCCCCGACACCGATGGAAATCAATGTCCACATATTGGGTGTCCACCTGACAATGGAGCTCCAGCCCCTTTTAAAGAAAACCCAGCTCGAATAAAAAAGAACCGGTGTGGCCAATAGAAACTCAATCCAGTTCCATATTTTTTTGGGGACCAGTTCGTCGAGCTTGATAAAAGGTACATATTCCGACATGGCAATAAACAGGACAGGAACAGATAAAAAGAGTGCAATGCGGAACTTTTTCGCCATTTTTTTATACGCTTTCTCTTCTTCACTTTCCACGTCGCCCGCTTCGGGAATCAGGTCCATGCCGCAAATCGGACAGCTTCCCGGCTTGTCGCGCTTTATCTCGGGGTGCATTGCACAGGTGTAGGTTGTCCCCGAAGGGGCTGCGCTGATTTCTTTTACGAGGTGCATGCCGCATTCGGGGCAGTCACCAGCTTTATCATAGGTTTTGTCGCCTTCGCAACGCATGGGGCAATAATAGGTGCCGGTTGATGCAGGTGATTCAGTTTTATCGTGTTGGTGATTCGTGTGGTGGTGGTGATGCTCATTGGCGGCGTTTTCCGCAGGAACCAGCTTCATGTTACATTCGGGGCAATTCCCGGCTTTGTCGTAGGTTTTATCACCTTCGCAGTGCATGGGGCAAATCCAGGTATTCGCTTGGTCAGCACTTGTTTCCCCTTTGCCACAGCAGCAGTTACCTTCAGTCGTTTTCCGTGCATTATCACTAACATGATGGTGTAGGTGTTTGTTATCGTTATGTTCCATGGTTTTAAATTTTGGCCAAATATTTATTGGCTGTTTTTTGTTTTGCAATATTAGTCTGCGCCAGGTTACTGGCTGTTACACAATTACGGAAATGATTTACATATTTTCGGGGAAGCCCATTTTGTTTGCCGTTAAACGTTCTGTACACTTTTGTTGTAGAAAAAGGCAACAGACGCACCGGTGAGCCAGCCCAGGCCAAATGTTGCCGACAGACCGGTCAATGTTTCCCACCAGGGAATGTCCATTCTGATAATGGCTTCGGTATTAAGTCCGTGAAAAAAGCTGTTAAAAATAAATATTGTTCCTTCGCGCCCCGCTATCAGCATAAGTAAAATACAGCCGATGTACAGTAGTGCACAGGTAATCCCAAAGGCGAGCCCGAATTTTTTTATGTTTAAGGTTTGCATGATTTTTTTTTTAGTTTAACAATTCCGTTGCTTTTTCACTTTTTCAATGGGAGTTTTGCTCAGGTTCAAACTTCCTGATAATTACCCTGTCGCCTTTATCATAAGAGAAATAGCTCCACATCCAGTTTAGGCCGATAAGAAACTTGTTCCGTGCCCCGACCAGGCTCATCAGGTGGACAAAAGACCAGATTATCCAGGCTGCAAACCCCACAATATTCAGTTTATTAATATTGGCAACCGCTTTTTTCTTTCCAATGGTCGCCATCGAACCTTTGTCTTTGTATTCAAAATTTCTGACCGGTTTTTCTTTGATTGTTGCCAACAGGTTTTTGGCCAGCTGGCGACCTTGCTGAATGGCTACCTGGGCCACCATGGGATGGCCCTTTGGGTATTTCTTTGTTTGCATCAACCCGACATCGCCAATGGCAAAAACATTATCAAATCCGATAAGACGGTTCGTCGGGTCAACCCGAACCCTGTTTTGACGGTTCAGTATTTCGCCGGTTAACCCGCCTGGCACCTTTCCTTTTATCCCGGCGGTCCATATTAAAGCCGAAGCATTGATGGCGTTGCCCTCATGCAGTTTAACGATTTCCCCGTCATACTCTTCCACCCTGGTTTTCAAAAGAACATCAACATCCATATCCCTGAGGTAAGTCAGGGTTTTAGCGGAAAGTTTCACGGGCATATCCTGCAATAATTTTGCGGCAGCCTCAATCAGGTAAATATTCATGTTTGAACTTCGGAGTTCTGGGTAATCTTTCGGCAGGACATACTTTTTAAATTCGGCCAGCGCACCAGCCATCTCCACTCCCGCAGGCCCTCCACCAACGATGACCACACTGCTCAGGGATTCTTTTTCAGCATGATTACAACTGATTGCCGCCTTTTCGAGGTTTTGAAGCAGGTGGCTGCGAATATCCAGGGCATCCGGTACAGACTTCAGCCCCAATCCGTATTTTGCAATATTTTCATTTCCAAAAAAGTTTGTCGTACTTCCCGTGGCAAGTACAAGAAAATCATAACCTACCCTGCCGATATTTGTTTCGACCTGTTTTTCCCCGGAATTTATCCGGGTAACTTCTGCCATCCGGTACAAGAGGTTGTCATAATTCCGCAGCAGTTTCCGAAAAGGGAAAACGATGCTGTCCGGTTCGATGCCGCTGGTGGCTACCTGGTAGAGCAGGGGTAAAAACTGGTGGTGGTTTCCTTTATCAATCAACAGCAGTTGCACGGGCATGTTTTTCAATTGTTTCACGAAAGACAAACCGGCAAATCCGCCCCCCACGACAACTATCCTTGGCAGGGTTGTGTCGGGAACACAAATGCGGTCGTGTTCGCAGCAATTGTCATGGTTGCATTTTTTCATTTCGGCAGCGTTGTTGATGTCATGTATTCCGGGTTTTTGGTTTCCGGGGGGTTTGTTCTTTTTTAAATGGAATGCAGCCCCTCTTCGTCAGTCCTGATTTTAAACACATTATCTACCGGTGAGATGATAATCATCCCGTCGCCCCGGTAGCCTGTCCTTCCTGATTCACGGATAAGTCCGACGACTTTTCTGACGGAAGAAGCGGCAACAAGAATTTCAAGTTTGACAACACGGTAAGCTTCAGCAAAAGGGTATTTATCGCTGATGTGTTTTTTTTCATGGTCGCAATACTGGCCGGTACCTTCGCACCCCACCATTGTCATACAGCAAAAACCATTTTCGTTTAAGGCTTTGTAAACCTCATCAAATTTTCTGTGTCTGATGTAAGCTTTTATCAGTTTCATGATATTCTGTTTTTAGGTATTTAACATTAGTTTGCAGCTTGTAGAAACTCCACAATCTTGCCGATTTGTTCGTTTGTCATGTTCGCCCTTTCCCGCATGTGCAGGCCGATGGTTTCCCACTCGTCATTGTTGTAAGCGGTGGGTGATGGAATATTGTGGCACCTGATGCAGTTTTGTGCCCACAGTTCGGCGCCTGATTTTTGCGCGGCGACTTCGCGCTGTGCGGTACAACCACTAAGAATGGCGATAGCTGTAATTGAAAGCGACAATGTACTTATTATTACTAATTTTTTCATTTGATTAGGTTTTTATATTCGGTTCAGTTAAAAAATAAAACCAGTGGAAGGCTCTTTAGAACCCGATGGCCCACTGTACAAAAAGTGTATTCGACTGTTGTTTTCCGGCACCCTCTGTGGCATCGTGTCCGCCTTCGCTGTTGATAAAACTATAATTAAGCTTTAACACCTGCCTCCAGCTAATCCAATAATTCAAACCAAACGACAGTTCGTCGGCATTTGATTCCCATTCGGAACCTTCGGGTGTATTCAGTTTAGAATACCTGCTAACAAATTCGATGTTCTTTAAAAAATTATTGCCCGACATGGAAGGCCTGTAACTGAGTTGAGCATAGTAAGCCCGACTAAAATTATCGAAGGTATACGAGGCAATGGTGTCGCGGTCTTCTTCAAGTTCAAGGTAGTAGGCATCAGAAACCTGTGTTTGGTTGTACTGTGCCTTGAGGTCAAGTACACCTTTTATAGGGCTTATTTGTTTGACGTAAGAAAAATCAAAAGCCCATAGTGTTGACCTTACATTTTCATAAACAGATCCTTTATCACCAACTTTAGCGGTATAAAATGACACACCGAGTTCCATAGACGAATTGTAAAGGGGGAGGTACCCGATTCTGCCGCCGATGGCTTTGTTAATATTATTGTCGATGTAATTTTCAAAATTGAGCATCCCGGCTTCGTCCGGTTCTTCGCTGCCATCTTTGAGCCTTGGTCCGTTGGTTGAGTAGACGGAATAATTGATGGTTGTTCCACCGATGGGTGCCGAGCCCCTCAGTTCAATCCCGATTCCTGAAGAAGGGGCTATTCCGTCGTGTCCGAACCCCAGGGGTTTCGAGGAAAGCCTGTTCACCCAGGCAGGGTGAAGACGTTCCATGAATGTGCCGAAGGGTAACAGGAATTTCCCTCCCCTGACCATTAAGTACTTGTTAATTACAAACATCAGGTTGGCGTACTCCAGGCCGATGTCCAACTGATTTTGGTCCAGTTGAAACTCCAACTCCGCTTCAAATAAAAAGCGGCTGCCCTGCTTAAAAATAAAAATGGGGGAAAAAGCTGCGCCCACATAGCTCAGGCTGGTCCCGTCAGGCGTTTTCAGGTAGTCTAATCCTGCATGACCATATCCCCTTACCATAAATTGTGTTCTGCCGGGTTTTGAGTCTTGAGCAAAACTATTTCCACCCAGCAATAAAATTCCAATACTTATGATTAAAAACCTTTTCATTATTCCTGACTTTAAGTGTTTTTATTTTGAAAACGTACGAATGTAATTGACTAATTGCCAGCGTTGTTCTTCGGTAAGCAAATCCTTATAGGAGGCCATGGGCGTCCGCCCGTTAGTTATTTTCCAGTAGAGCGCACCGTCGCTTTCATTTTGAACCCTTTCTGATTTAAAACTGGCCGGCTTGGGTGTGAGTGCTAAACCTGCAACGCCATCGCCTTTTCCTGTGTCACCGTGACAAACGGCACATTGCTGTTTATAAAGCTTCTTCCCTGCTTTGACTGCGGCATCGTCGCCTTGAAACGGATTGCTAATCTGGTCGGCCTCAAGGGGAGCTTTCCATTCACTGTTCTTCTTTTCCTGGGACATGGCCTGGAATGAAATTGCTGATAACGTTATTACAGCAGCTATCAGCTTGATTAATCTTGTTTTTTTAATCATGACTTTTAATTTGAGTTCTTATTGGTTTTAATTGTTCATTTATTTATTCATTTTCCCTGGCCAAAAGCGATTGTATCACCTGGACATGTATTTCGTCATTTTTATCCGTTTGCCGGTAATCAGGAAAAATATCCCCCGGTTGAAGTGTAAATGACAGGCTTAACAGGCAGGCGTTTGCCGTTCCCTGCACAAGGTGTACAAGATGCCCTTTGCCGATTACATATTTGTTGCCCGGATAAATGGTGCCTTCAACAGCAAAATCAAGTGGTGGATGGCCGGAAGTGTTGATATAATCAAGCCCAAGCTTGCCTTCAAAACGGATGTAGTCATCCTGCATATTCTGAAATTTGGACTGAATGGAATCGTTGTTGATAATTAGAGCTGATATTTTCTGCTTCATCACCACTTTTCCCGTTTCGTAGTCGAGCATGATGATCAGGTCTTTCGACACTATGTCCACCGCCTTGTCATTCAGGTGTGCTTTGATGATGAGCTGGCCTGTTGTAGTCAGGTACATATCCTGCTGAGCGAACACGGTGGTTACATTCATCACTGCAATGAGCAAGAGGACAATGGCAGTCTTTGGTTTCCGGTAGAGGTATTCTGTGGTATTTTTCATCTGTTAATAATTTTCTCGCAAAGGCGCAAAGACGCAGGGAAAAGATTAATCATTTCCCTGCCTGACGGCCCGCCTGCCAGAGTATAGCGGCGGACAGGCAGGTGTGTCGGTATTCTTTGTCGTGCCGGGTTCATCTTTTTATATTTTTGAAATAATTATTCTCGTGTGTGAACCGGCGGTTTAAGCCGTCAGTTCATAGCAGTTTCATCATTCGTTGTTCGGATTTTATACAGCAAAGTGAAACGATACCGGAACAATATGCCGTTCCAGTGGAAAGCCAATATCTGTCAGGATTTGTTTAAAAAGTTCAGGTTTAAAGATACCGGGATTAAATTCCACATAGAGGTTCCCGGCTTCGAGGCACATGCTGACGATACCGTTTGGTTCCATATAATGCTGGAGTTTTGCCCTGAAGTCGTTTTGTTCTTTTACGGTCAGTGGCCTATTTGCTCCCAGCACTTCAATTCGCAATGTATTTTTCATGTTTTTAGGGTGTTTGGTGATTCTACTATTTTTCGTTTTACGTACCTGTCATGTTCCCGTCGAGGTCTTTTGACATTTCCTCAAATTCTTTTTTTGACAGTTCGCTTTCGGCAAATCTTTTTCTGAGGATTTCTTTGGCAGCATCCGTTTTGTTGCTGCCGTTGTTTTTACTTTGGATGGTATTTAGGACAAGCCAGAAAAACAGGCCGAGTAAGAACAGGCCCAACAGCCAGCCGAATCCCATCCCCCATCCCATATTTCCAAAGTTCATCATGATTTTATCTTTTTAATGATTAAGTATTGGTTTTTCATCGCAGTTCACAATTTCTTTAACCTGGCAATGCGAACATGCCTGGTTTTCATCAGCAGCATTGGTTTCATCAAGATGGCAGGAACTTCCCGGAACTCCGCCGTCTTTACTGAACACAAGTTTCAAACCCATTGCCACTACCAAAAAGGCAGTAACAATCATTGCCAGAGCTAAAAGTTTTAACCACATCATGACTTTTTGTTTTACAGGTTATTGATTCTTCTTTTCCGCAGCATTTCTGCGGTTTCCACCAAAATATTTTGGTGTTGCTTTTACAACTTTCACCTCTTTGATGAGTTGCAGGCCCATGGCAGCAACCAACAGAGTAGCCACCCAAACCGTAATTATCAAAAGTTTTAACCACATCATGGTTTCTTGTTTTTAAGGTTTATAATTTTTGCTATCCGCAGCATTTGGGTGCTTTCCCCCCAAATTCTTTGTTGTTTTCTTCCCCCAGTTTCAGGATGAGCTTTTTCAGCAGCCCGTGTACTTTCACATCATGCTCAAAAGGAAACCCGGCCCTCACCAGGGCATCTTTGACAATATCAGGGGAAAGCAGTTGCTGGTAATATTCAATTTTAACCGAATTTTCTTCAACATTCAGTGAAGCAATCCCGTTCAGGCTGGTCAGTTCAAAAAGAATATTTTTGATTTCGCTAAGGCTGAGGGAATGCCCAGGATAGAATTTGTTTATTGAAGTTATCTCATTCATTTTATTGGTATTTAAAGGGTTATTGGAATGATTCGTTAGATTCGTGCGCACGCAAAAGTTTCACTTGCGCGGTGTACAATGATCAAATCAAACAAGGGAACAGGGGATGAACCCCTGAAAATGAAGAGTCAGCTACAAGAGGTAGGACTGGATAATAGAAAGGAATTTGTTTGTTCCCGGTTTGGGAATAAACGGGGTGAAGCAGCTGCTGTTTGAAGTGGAAGAAAGTGCTTCGTCCAAAAGGGAATTGAATTCAACATTCCGGATATTGATGACAGCAATGCTCAATTGTTCAGCAGCCGATTGCGTGAAATCAACTTTAAGTACAACATACTCATTTTCATCGTGGCAGCAATTGCCGTCCATATCGCTACAGCACCTGTCTGCCTGCGAAACAAGCGATACAGAAACAAGTAGTTGGCCGCAATAATGCCTGGATATATCAAAGCCCACTGTCGAGAAGACCAACAAGGAGGCAAGGGTGATATAGCTGATTTTTTTAAGCATTTTTTGCGTTGTTTTAACTGTTACAAAAGTAAACTCAGACCATTTAATTACTGTTACAAAATCACTGAAAAGAGTTATAAAGTTTTTGGTTTTGGTTTAATTTAAGTTAATCCCGGCCGGTTTTACCGGGATTAACTTCAGGGGTTTCTGACAAATGCCCGTTTAATTTAGTCGTGGCCGTGTCCGGCATGTTCACCTTCAGCCATGGCTGTGAGGTTCATCCCGCACTTTGAACATTTGTCCCCTTTTTTTCCTGTAATTTCAGGGTGCATGGGACAGGCGTATGCGTCCTGCTTCTTTTCGTGCATATCCCCGTCAGCATGTTCGTGTTGTTCCGCTTGCTTATTGTTCGGACTGTTGTTGTCGCAACTTGCAAGAAACAAACTGCCAGCACCTATAAACAGTACGGCAACGGTACTTAAAATCAGTTTTCTCATTTTTTAATGTTTTAAATTAATGATTGTGTGAATGATTATCTTCGTTATTGTTTTGTTCAATAAAATCTCTTTTGGTGCAATCAGGCAAGGCAAGTCCAAAACTTTGTTATCAGCAAATTACTGTATCACAATTTTTTGGGTAAATGCCGTTTGACCGGAAAATGCTTTAAGGAAATAGAGCCCTTCTGAAATTCCCGAAACATTTATTTTTATCTCAGCAGTCTTGTCAGCTACTGTTCCCTGCATCATCATCTTTCCTGTTAAACTGTACAATTCATAAGAGGTGAGGCTTGCCTCTTCGCTCCCGGATTTCAGTGTCAGGTAATCATCGGTTACGGGGTTTGGAAACAAAACAAATCCATCAGCACCAGGCTCATTGTCTTCAATACCGATGGTCAGGTCCACCACTTCAAACTGCAACATCATGCCACCGTCTTCATGTATCAACATGTGGCAATGGAACATGTAGGGGACAGGGTCGTTGGCAAAGTCTTCAAATTTTGTGATGAAGCGGACGGTTTCCTGGGGTTTGATCAGGACGACATCTTTTCTGCCCTGCTCGCTGGCCGGTGGCGGGTTGCCGTTTCTGTCCAACACATAAAACTGCACATCGTGAATATGAAAAGGATGGGCAATTCCCGACTGGTTGGTGATACTCCAGATTTCGGTATTGTTCAAAGGGATGGAATAATTAATCACATCCATATCGAAAGTGGTACCATTGATGAAAAAATTGCCATTTAACTGATCGGGGCCGGAAACCTCGGGTGTAAAATTGAGGTTGCGTGTGATATCCGATTCGGATTCAGGAATAGGGGTTACATCTACCAAAGCTGTCGGGATTGTTGTTACCGGGTCGCTGTTGGGTGCAACAATATTAAAAGTAATGACCTCAAAATTAGTACCGTTCATGGCATTGGGATTGTAACCGTCGAGTGTCATCATTTGTCCCATTCCGGGATAAGTAGCTCCGTAAATACCATTGTTAAACTCGGCGGCATAACTCATCATCTTCAATTGCTGTCCTTCTTTTCCGCCAAAATCAATGAGGATTTCAGCCCGTTCGCCGGGGCTCATTTGAAGTCTTGTTAAAGAAAGGGGCTCACTGAGCAGGCCACCGTCGGAACCAATCATGTAAAAGGCTGAGTTGTCTGACAATCCGAAATTGAATACCCGCATGGACGAACCATTGAGCAAACGGAAACGGATGACCTGGGCGGGAACAGCCAAATAAGGGTCGATGGTAGCGTTCACCAACAATACATCATCCGAATTGGAAGGGACGATAATTTCTTTTTGCGCGTCAAAATCTTTGGTTTGGATAACCAGCGGGAAATCATCGACACCATAAGTGCGGGGCAAATCCAGTGCTGCTGCTTCTTCATCCTGTACAATAATAAAACCGGCGATGCCTTTGGAAACATGCTCGTTGGTTTTTTCGTGCAGGTGCGGGTGGTACCAATAGGTTCCGGCTTTGTCGAGTACGGTAAACTGGGGATTCCAACTGGCGCCAGGCGCAATGGTGGTGTGCGGGCCGCCATCGTTTTCGGCAGAAACATGCATGCCGTGCCAGTGGATTGTAGTGGTTTCGTCCAGGTTGTTGTTGACCGTAATATCCACATCATCGCCTTTTTGCATGATGAGGGTGGGGCCGAGCATATCGCCATTTACACCCATTGTGGTCGTGTTTATTCCGTCGTAAAACTGGAAGGTGCCGTTTTGAAGATTGAGTTCAAATGCTGTACCCGATAGTGTTCCGGGAATAATAATCGGGTTTTGGGCCGACAGCAAAACGGCAGTGGTAAAGATTGTGATGGTTAAGAATAGTTTTGTTTTCATTTTTAAAAGATTTAGTTATTGATTTCGTTTAAATCAACTTTCCCAAAGTTTAGAACTTTGGGAAAGTTGTGTTACTATTTATGTTGATGGACAGGATTTGTTCTCCTGCCCGAATAATTTTTAATATGTTGCTTTTACTTCCCCGCAAGTCATCATGGCCTCACCGAAGTAAGGATTTCTGATTTTTTTCGTTTCGCTAATCCAGTAGGCACCTTTGTTGCCCAGGGCCATGGGGCAGAACTCAAGGTACAAATCGGTTATTCCGTCGCTTTTATAACCAAAGGCTTTGATGGCTTCCGAAAGATTATCGGAAACAATACTGAAGTGCGAGCGTTTCATTTCAATTCCTTTCATTTGGATGATGCCGCTCAGGTTGTTTTTGATGGGTTTTTGCAGTTTCATCCAGTGGTTGTGGGCATCACCTTTCAGCAGTCCCATATCAACTTTAGCGAGGGCATCCAGTGCTTTTTGGGCAGCAGCTTCCGTGGCCTGTTCATCAGAATCCACAAAAGCATCCTTCATGGCCAGGTATTGCAAAATCAGGTTACCGAGTTGCTTTTTAAATTCGGGGTTTGTGGCTCCCGCTTTCATTTCTTCGGCAGGCATGTCCATTTCCGTTGTGGCTTTCTTGTCGCCTCCGCCCATGTCCATTCCGGCATGTCCGCCAAGCGAAGATTTTCCACCGGCAGGTGTCATCATGCTTTGCTTGCTTAGCAGTTGCGATGCTGCATCAATTTTAAACACACCGTTTGTGGCTACCTCTTCACCTTCTTCAAGACCGCCGGCCACTACGTAATAGGAGCCTGCATCTTCGCCCAGTTCAATTTCACGGTGCTCGAAGACCATTTCTTTATCCGGTACTTTTACGTAAACGATGGCCCGTTTACCTGTCCATAAAATTGCCGTTTTAGGAATGACGATGGCATCCTCTGAATTGGGGAGCATGGTTTTTAATATGCCGCTGGCGAACATTCCCGGTTTAAGTAAATCGCCTTTGTTGTTCAGTTCGGTCCTTACATAAGCCACCCTTTTCCGCTGGTCAACAACCGGGTCGATAAAAGTTACCGTGCTGGTGAACGTTTTTCCCGGGATGGATTTGATGGTGAAATCAATTTTATCACCCATTTTTACCCAGGGGATATCGCTTTCGTAGGCTTCAAACATCACCCAAAGGTGGTTCAGGTTGATGACTTCAAACAAGGGTGTGCCTTCTTTTACATAGTCGCCAATGGCAATGTGGCGCATCATCACCGTGCCGGTGATGGGTGAAAGCACATCAAAATAAAAGAGGGGCTCGCCACTGGTTTCGATGTCGTCGATTTGCTTGTCGGTCAGGTCCCAAAGTTTCAGTTTGTTCCTGGCTGCACGATAGAATGCAGGGTTATTTTTCTTGAATTTCGTGGCCTCGAACAACTCTTTTTGGGCTGTTACCAGGTCGGGTGAATAAATGGATGTCAGTTTTTCGCCTTTGCGTACTTTCTGTCCGGTGAAATTTACATACAGCTTTTCAATCCTTCCCCCAAAACGGGCGGTCAATTCTGAGATATTTCTCTCATCGGGTTTTACTTTACCGGGAAAATACACTTCTTTGTAAGGTACTTTCTTCTCGATAAATACAGTCTGCACTTCAGCGATTTTCATGGCAGCTTTCGACATTTTTATTTCTGACAGCGACAATTCTTCATCATCGTCACCACCGTCATCCAATGGAATTAATTCCATCCCGCAGATGGGGCAGTTTCCGGGTTTATCCTGTTTAATTTGCGGGTGCATGCTGCATGTCCAGGTTGTGGACGATTCATCAGCGTGGTCGTGTTGTTCAATGGTTTCGGTATTTGTATTTTTTTCGTTTCCACCAAAAAAGACCCAACCGATGAACATGCCGATAATTAAGATTCCGGCAGCTTTTCCCATATCTTTTTTTGAAATTTTTATTTTCATGTCTTTATATTTTTGTTCAAAGCAATCGCCTTGATAAGTTTAAATTTTAGTTACCTAATAAATAATCGATAAATGCGACTGCGGCATTGTTATCGGCTCTTGCCTTGTCAAGCTCCAGCTGGTATTTCAGCACTTTTCTTTCCATACGAAGCACTTCTTCAAAGTTTTGCCCGTCGGTTGAATACTCGGCCAGCAAAATATCAAGCGCCCTGGCGGCAAGGTCGAGCTGTTTAAAGTACAGCGCAACGCGTCTTTCGCCATCCTTGAAGTCTCTGTAACCCAGCTCAAACAATGTGTTGAGTTGGTTTACACGGTCTGTTCTTTCAAAACTGGCCGCCTCAATCTGGTAGGTTGCTTCCTGTATCATCCCGTCATATTTTCTTCTGTACAGCGGAATGCTGATGCCCACTTTGGCCAGGAAAGCATCTTTTCCGTTTTCGCCCGGGTCGAGTGAAGGGTTACTGCTTTTTTTAACATTGATGTAATCAAGTCCTATCGAAAAACTGGGGCCGGTCGTTTTTCTGGCAGAAGACTGCTGGCTTTCCCAGGAAAGAATACGGTGTTCAATTTGCTTGATACTGTGGTTGTTTGCAGCGATGCTGTCCATGAGTTGTGCATGGCTGTATGCCAGGTCAGCATCCCATAAAATAGTGGGAATCACAATTTCACTTTGGCTGTCCACATTCAGCAAATTGTTGAACTGAACCTGCAACTGGTACTGGCTGTCGAGCAGATAGGCCAGCTGGTCTTCCAGGTCTGCAATTTCCATTTCTACCCTCAACTCGTCAACTGCCGATGCTTTTCCGGCTTCGAGTTTAATCAGCGCAAGTTGCTTAAAAGCAAAGAGAATTTTGATGTTTTCCCTTGTAATATCAATACCTTTCTGGACAAAGTACAAATTGAAGTAGGCCGATTTTACATCGTAAAACAATTTTGAACGGCTGTCTTCGAACACTTCGAGTTTTGAGTTGGCCAGTTCAATAACGGCATCTTCGGCAGTGCTTAATTTTCCAAACCATGGAAACGTCTGTGCTGCCGAGATGACAAATTGTTGGGGGCCAACCCTTGTTTCGACCGGTGAAATAAAATAGCCAAAGGCAATTACCGGGTCAGGAATTGTTCCGATTTGCGGGGCTTTTTCCACGACTGACAAATAATCGCTGAATTTGGCTTTTAGTCCCGGGTTGTTTTCTGCCGCTGTTTTCAGGTACACATCCAGGTTGCCCTGTGCGTAAACGCTTCCACTTACCAGCAGACCGAAAACAAAACTTATAATTAGTGTTTTTGCTTTCATTTTAATTTCTTTTTAGTTGACTTTTTAATCTGCCTTCCTGCCACATGCTGTACAAAACAGGTACGATAAACATGGTCATTACCTGGATAATCATCCCGCCAAAAGTTGGAATGGCCATTGGCACCATAATATCAGAACCTTTTCCGGTTGATGTCAGGATGGGCACCAATGCAATAATGGTGGTTGCTGCCGTCATCATGGCAGGCCTTACCCTTTTGTTTCCGGCGTGCAAAACAGCTTCGCGGATGGCAGTGCGGGTATTTGGTTTCTCTTTGTCGAAGGTTTGCATGATGTAAGTTCCCATGATAACGCCATCGTCGGTAGCCACGCCAAACAGGGCGATAAAGCCCACCCAGACCGCCACACTCAGGTTAATGGTGTGCATCTGGAAAAGTGCGTGGATGTTCATACCGGCCACATCGAAATTCAGGAACCAGTCCTGGCCATAAAGCCAAATCATAATAAATCCGCCTGAAAAAGCCACAAATATTCCTGAAAAAACCATAAAGGTTGTGGGCACATTTCCAAACTGAAAAAACAGAATCAGAAAAATAAGCAGGAGGGATAGCGGTACAACAATGGCCAAACGTTTGGTGGCCCTGATCTGGTTTTCGTAGTTCCCGGTAAATTTATAATTTACGCCGGGGGGTAGCACAAACTCGCCGGAGGCAATTTTGGATTCGATAACGCGCTGTGCATCTTCCACCACATCAACCTCGGCAAAGCCCGGTTTTTTATCAAAAATAACGTAACCGTTCAGGAAAGTGTCTTCACTTTTAATAACTTGGGGTCCCCTTCGGTAGGTAATTTCGGCCAGTTCGATCAGCGGCACCTGTTCTCCGGATGGGGTTGGGATAAGAATGTTACCAACTTCCGAGGGGGAGTCCCTGAATTCGCGGGCGTAACGCACCCTGATGGGGAAGCGCTCGCGCCCTTCGACGGTAGTCGAAAGTTTAATTCCGCCAATGGCCACCTCAATGGTGTTTTGGATATCCTGCATGGTGAGGCCGTAGCGTGCAATGGCTTTGCGGTCCACATCGAATTCGAGGTAGGGCTTGCCCACTATCCGGTCGGCAAAAACCGATGAACGTTCGATACTGGGTACCTGTTGCAGGATTTTTTCCAAATCGAGCCCTACTTTTTCGATGGTTTCCAGGTCGGGGCCAAATACCTTAATCCCGATGGGGGCACGCATGCCTGTCGAAAGCATAATCAGCCGTGTTTGAATGGGCTGCAGCTTGGGCGCTGAAGTCATTCCGGGTACTTTGGCCGCTTTCACAATTTCCCGCCAAATGTCGTCGGGCGATTTTATTTCTTCGCGCCACTGGCGGAAATAATTCCCGTTCTTCTTGTCTTCAATCAGGTCTTCCCTGGCTATCTGTCTGAATTCGTCTTCCCCGAATTTATAGGTACTGCCGTCTTTTAAAACAAAGGCACCATCATCGTCAACCTTGAAACGGGTGCGGTAACCGGCTTCGTTGACCATAAACTCCGATTTGTAGTTGATGGTGTTTTCAAACATCGAAATGGGTGCAGGGTCGAGTGCCGATTTAACACGGCCCCATTTTCCAACAACTGATTCAACTTCGGGGATGGCCCCCACTCTCTGGTCAACAATGCGAATAACCTCCATATTTTCTTCAACACCGGAGTGCGACATGGTCGTAGGCATCAGCAGGTAAGAACCTTCGTCGAGTGCCGGCATAAATTCTTTTCCGGCTCCCGGTAGTTTTTTGTTCATCGTTTGCCATCCACTTGTTTGCCGAAGATCAACCCCAACAACATTGAAGCCGTCTGCCACAAAACCAAAAATAGTATTGAAACCCAGCCAGGTTGTTATCCCAAAAACAATGATGGTTATGGGGATAAACAGGAAGGTCCATTTGTTGTCGAGGCACCATCTTAAAATAGTTGAGTAAAAGTGGACAACGGTCATTAATGCACCAAGCACAATGGCAATGAGCACCGAAACAAAAAGGAAGTTGACCAGCATGCTGTTTTGCGCGCCCATTGGCATCCAAACATGGGTAAGGAAATAAACCACCACCAGCAAAGCAACAACAATGTTGATGATGTTTACATATTTTCTTTTGTTCTCGGGCCAGCGGTTTTCGAGCAGGTTGTTGATTCCGAAAATAACGAGCACCAGCGCAAGCCATATTCCCGAATAAACTGCAAGCCCGATTCCCAGTGCAATGAGTGAGCCGTTCCAGATACGTTTGATACGCTTTTTCTCGAAATTGATATTGAACAACACGTGTGCCATGGCCGGGATAACAACCAATGCAATCACCAAGGCTGATAAAAGGGCAAATGTTTTGGTAAAAGCCAGTGGCCTGAACAGTTTTCCTTCGGCAGCCTGCATGGCGAATACCGGTAAAAAGCTAACAACGGTTGTGGCCAGGGCAGTAATTACAGCCGATGCCACTTCGATGGTTGCTTCATAAATTACGATGAGCAGCTTTTTGCCCCTGATGCCCTTGTTTTCGGGAAATTCAAGGTGCCGGACAATATTTTCTGTAAAAACAATCCCGACATCCACCATCACACCGATGGCAATAGCAATACCTGACAAGGCCACAATATTGGCATCCACACCAAAATTACGCATGGTAATAAAAGTCATCAGCACCCCAATGGGCAGCAAACTGGAGATGAGAATGGATGCACGGAGATTGAGCACCAAAATCATCACCACGATAATACTAATTAGAATTTCAAGCCCCAGACCTTCTTCGAGTGTGCCGATGGTTTCTTTGATTAAACCCGAACGGTCGTAAAACGGCACGATGGTAACTTTGGAAATGGTTCCGTCAGGCAGCGTTTTGCTGGGCAGGCCGGGTGAAATGTCTTTGATTACCTTTTTTACATTGTTGATTACTTCGAGCGGATTGTCGCCATAGCGCGAAACCACCACGGCCCCGGTGGCATCGGCGCCACCTTTGTCCAGGCCACCCCTGCGGGTTTCCGGTCCGAAATTTACAACGGCAACATCTTTTATCCGTATGGGAGTATTGTCATTAACCGCTACTACTGCTTCGCGCAGGTCGTCCAGGTTTTGAACGTAACCAAGCCCCCTTACAATGTATTCGGCCCTGTTGAATTCCATGGTCCGGGCACCCACATCAAGGTTGCTTTTTTTAACGGCCTGCATTATCTGGGCAACGGTTACATTGGCCGATTTCATGGCATCCGGGTCGATGTCGACCTGGTATTCTTTCACATAACCGCCAATGGCAGCCACTTCCGAAACACCGCCGGCCGAAGTCAGCGCATATCCCACATAAAAATCCTGGATGGTCCGTAACTCTTGCGGGTCCCAGCCCCCGGTAGGTTCACCGGTTTCGGGATTACGGCCTTCGAGGGTGTACCAAAACACCTGGCCCAGTGCTGTGGCATCGGGTCCGAGTGCCGGTTGTACCCCACCGGGCAAAGTGCCCGAAGGCAGGGAGCTCAATTTCTCAAGTATCCGTGTGCGGCTCCAGTAAAACTCGATGTTATCTTCAAAAATAATATAGATGGTTGACAATCCGAAAATAGAACTGCTTCGGATGGTTTTAACCCCCGGCACGCCAAGCATGGACACCGTTAAGGGGTAAGTTATCTGGTCTTCGATGTCCTGGGGTGAACGTCCCATCCATTCGGTGAAAACGATTTGCTGGTTTTCGCCGATGTCGGGAATGGCATCAACCGGTACAGGGTCTCTGGGTATCCACCCTTCGCCCCAGTCAAAAGGCGCAGTGGAAATACCCCAGACAATTAAGGCCAACACTAAAAGCGTGGTAACCAGTTTATTCTCCAGAAAGTATTTTATAATCTTGTTTAACATGATGCAATGGTTTCAATTGATGAAATGAAAATGATGGTTATTAAGAGCAACCGAAAGTAAACTTTATTAGGAAGAGTTAAAAAAGCCGAATACAAATATATTCAGAGATTTAACCTACTCAAAATAGTTAAGAAATACTAACAAAGGAAAGACTGGAGCATAGGCATCCCATGCAAGGCAGAAAGGTCGGGTTGCTTATTGGTAAGCATCACCTTATTTTCTTCCCGGAAAATGGTGAGCAGGCTATTGGCAAATAGCTCAATACTGCTTATTTCCAGTTGGATGTTTTCAGGGATGTTTTGTGCGTCAGCAGACAGGATGTCCACATCAATTTTGCAACTTACCGAAACATCTTCGCAATGGGCACAGGAACTTTCCTGGCAATCGGAAGCATCTTCAAAAAGGGAAACGCTTGTGAGTTCATCACCACAATAATGCTTGTGAATGGTAAGTCCTGTGATGGAAACCATCAGCAGCAGCGCCATTGCAATATGTAGTGATTTTTTAAGCATCCAAAACGGATTTTTTTTTACGCTACAAAGAAACGTCAGGAAGATTGAAGGCTTGTTATATGATTCTTGAGAAGTGTTATATGATTTTTGGTTTAGTGCCGGGTTTTTTTGAAAGGGCCTCAGACCTTATCAAGAGGTTTACGGTTGTTTTCTTGTAATCTTTTAAACATAGAAGGGCTCATCCCGATGGTTTTTTTAAACTGGTTTGACAAATGCTGTACACTACTGTAGCCCGTTCGGTATGAAATCTCGCTTAAAGTCAGTTCGTCATAAACCAGCAGTTCTTTTACTTTTTCGATGCGCTGCAGGATGATATATTTCTCAATGGTTATCCCTTCTACCGAGGAGAACAGACTGCTCAGGTAGGAATAGTCGTAACCAAGTTTTTTGGAAAGGTAGTCTGAAAAATTACGTTTCCCCAACAATTCGGGATCGTAATGAATATAGTTGATGACCTCGGTCCGGATATTTTCAATCAGGCGGCTTTTCTTATCGTCTATCAGTTCAAAGCCAATATGGTGCAGCGACAGGTCTATTTTCCGGACCGTTTCGTCATCAACCTGGCCTTCAACAATTGCCGTACCCAGTATGACCTTCAGTGGTTTTAACCCTTGTTTTTTTAACTCGCGCTGTACTGCCCAGATGCAACGGTTACAGACCATGTTTTTGATACTCAAAGTCGTTTTTTCCATTTTACAAAGTTAATGAATGTTTTCGTAAAAGGCCGGTTAATGGAAAGCTCCTTAAGCAATCAGCAACAACTACTTGACTGTTGAATCGAAGGACAGGGTACACTGCCAAAGGAGCAGTAAACACAACAATCGCCCGGATTTGGCTTCAGGACAGTCTGACATTTTTCGCATTCGTAAAAAAATTGACATGAGTCTGTCGGCATGGTTTCTTCTTTTTGATGACCGCAGTTTGGACAGGTGATGACTGATTGGAGAATGATTGAGTCTTTCATTTTTACATATTTATTGGTGAAGGTTTGTTGTGATTCGTTGCTTTTCAACTTTGTAACTCGTTGCATCAATAGCTTTAACAATGATATCCACCGATGTTTTCATGGCTCTAATTGTTAAGTTTCCCCAACCTTCCAGTTTCCACGAGACCAGCGTTGTTTTGAAAGTAAAGACTCTTCCTGGTCTTTCAGACGCAGGAAGGTCTTAATTCAGTTACTAAAATCAAGTTAAGATGGGTTGAAGCAAACTCATCGTTTCGGGTTTGTCCAAATAATAAATAGTCTGGGCTTCTTTTCTGTTTTTGATAATTCCGGTATCTTTCAATTTGCGCAAATGCTAAAATACATGATTTGTTGTATAGTCGTTAAAGGAATGGAAAACTTACAGAAACAATAAATTTAAGAATCTTTATTGGTAGCAGGATAAAAAAAAGGTGCCTCAATACGATTATTGAGACACCTTTTCACAAAAGCAAATCTTAATTACTGCTTTGTACCGGAGAACTCCTGTGTATAGGTGTTTCCTCCGCTTACTTCGATATTGAAGGTGTAATTGAACTGGCCATTGGCCATATTGAAATAACCATAATGTTCGTCACCTTCGCCATGGTCCTGGCTCATGTGCTGGCCCCAGTTTGTCCAGTTGCCGTTGTCACCCATCATGTGGTGGTCGTTGGATTTGTTATGGCCGTATTCACCATAAAAATCTTCATCGGTAAAGCAAACCCGCATCATGTCGCCGTCTTCGTACAATTCGAGCATGATGGTGGTGTCGATGTCTTCTCCATAACAATGAATCTCTACGGTGTAATCGTTTACGGCCGTAATGTCGGCTTTAGCCGGACTGGTACCTTTTAAATTATTGGTTATCAGGGTGCCGTCATAAGTACCCGTAAGCCCTGTTGTGAGGTTGGGGTTGGTGTCGTCGGCTTTGTTGCAGGAGGCCAGGGTAACTACCACTGCAATCACTGCAATCATTGAAATTTTTATTACATTTTTCATTTTACTATTGTTTTTGTTACTATTTAAAATATAAATTGATATTTATTTTGATTCGGTTTTTTCTGTTTCTCCTTCTCTTATTTTCGGGCTGCAAAACAACAACTTATTCCAAAAACAGGATTTACATTATTCTACAAAAATCTTATATGATTTTATTGTTCTGCACAGGCATCCTGTTTGTTTAAAAACAAGACCAGTGTTCGCTTTGAAGGTTGCCTGAATATTTTATTTATTTCAGAAAATCGCATCCTTATTTTTCAGGACCTTTCATAACTATCCCGGGCTGCGATATAAGCTGAAAACAGGGGTGGGGAATTTCAAGAAAATTACAAGCTTTCCCAAAGTTTCGCACTTTGGAAAAGCCTGATAAAACCAATTAAAGGTTGTTCATTACCTTTTGCAGTTTTGCCCTGATCTCGGTGGCGACACTGCCCAGGCCGCTGTTCTCAACAGCCATCATGGAGGCCACGGGATCAACGGCAGCAATGGCTACCTCGTCTTCCGAGCGCTGCTGCACAATAACGTTACAGGGGAGCATGGTACCGATATTTTCTTCCTCCATCAATGCCTTGTGGGCAAAAGGCGGGTTGCAGGCACCCAGTATCCTGTAATTCCTGAAATCAACATCCAGCTTCTTTTTTAAAGTGGCCTTTACATCAATTTCTGTCAAAATGCCGAAACCTTCTTTTTGAAGTTCTTCGGTTACTTTTTCGATGGCTTCATCAAAGCTGACTCCGGTCATCGTTTTTTGAAAATAATATTTCATGGTTATTTATTTAAATTGTCAAAGTTAAGGCTTTAAAGCTTTTCGAGCGCAAGCCTGAATTTTTCAGTGACTTTCGCTGCGACTTCATTCAACTCCTCGTTTCCAAGTGTACTCATTAAAGCGGAAGGGTTGACCATCACGACTTCCACCTGGCCCTTGCCCTGGTCTTTTACAAGCACCTTGCAAGGCAGGAACAAACCGATGTTTTCTTCAAGTTGTATGGTCTGGTAGGCATAGCCCGGATTACAAACCCCAAGAATTTTGTAGGGCCGTAAATCCACATCCGTCAGTTTTTCTTTCAGTTTGGCATCCATGTCAATTTCTGTGATGACACCAAAACCTACTTCCTTAAGTACCGATTTGGTTCTTGCAGTAACTTCTTCAAAGGTTCCGTTCAGGGTTTTGCTGAAATAATACTTTTGTTGCTCTTGCTGCGCTGTAATTGATTGTACTGCAAACATTACAGCCAGGAATAAAACGATTTTTATTTTCATCATGATTAATTTTTCGTGAATAAATGATTTTGCAAAAGTAAAGCAGAATAGTATGCAACCCGGTTGCAATCATACTGTGCTGACTGTTTTTAACACTATTTAGCATTTAGCACCCGTGTGGCATTCAGGATGGCGATCAATGCCACGCCCATGTCGCCAAACACGGCTTCCCACATGGTGGCAATACCAAAAATGCCAAGGATGATAAACAGGGCTTTCACCACCAGGGCAAAAATAATGTTCTGCCACACAATTTTCCGGGTCCATTTCGACACGTCGATGGCTTCGACAACCTTGGAAGGGGAGTCGGTCATCAGCACCACATCGGCGGTTTCGATGGCTGCATCGGAGCCGAGGGCGCCCATGGCAATGCCCACATCGGCACGGGCCAAAACGGGCGCATCGTTGATGCCGTCGCCTACAAAAGCTACTTTCCCGTTTTTGTTCAAAAGGCGTTCAATGTGCTCCACTTTGTTTTCGGGGAGGAGGCCGGCATAAAAGGATTCAATCTCCAGTTTTTTGGCGATGGCAGCCGCCGCAAATTCGTTGTCGCCGGTGAGCATTACAGTATGGATGCCCTTTTTGTGCAATTGGTCAACCGCATCAATGGCATCAATTTTTAAGCTGTCGGCAATAACCACGTAACCCGCATATTTCCTGTCGACAACCAGGTGAACCACCGTGCCATCCACATCACATTTTTCGTGGGCAATGTTTTCTTTGTGAAGCAGTTTGTCGTTGCCGGCAAATATTTCTTTTCCATCAACAATGGCCCTGACACCGTGTCCTGAAATTTCCCCCACTTCCCCAATCCGTTCCGGGTCAATTTCCGGCTGATGGCTTTCTAAGATTGACTTGGCAATGGGATGGTTCGAATTGTATTCGGCATACGCCGCATATTCAAGAATTGTTTTCTCCCCAAAACCATTGACCGTAACAATTTCTGTAACCTTGAATTCACCTTTGGTCAGGGTGCCGGTTTTGTCAAAGACCACAGTTTTTACCTGTGTAAGTGCATCCAGAAAGTTGGAACCTTTTACCAGAATTCCCTTACGGGAAGCCCCGCCAATGCCACCGAAATAGCCAAGCGGGATGCTGATGACCAGCGCACAGGGACAGGAAATGACCAGTACAACGAGCGCCCGGTAAATCCAGTCGCTGAAGGTTGCGCCTTCGATAAAAAGAGGTGGCAGCACTGCAATCAACAGCGAGCCGAAAACCACAAAGGGGGTGTAATATTTGGCGAAGGTAGTGATGAACTTTTCGGTTTCGGCTTTTTTGGCCGTTGCATTCTCCACCATTTCAAGAATTTTTGAGATGGAAGATTCACCGAAAGGTTTGCTAACCCGCAAGGTGATCAATCCCGATTGGTTGATCATCCCTGCCAGCACCTCATCATCTGCCCCTACTTTACGCGGCACACTTTCACCTGTCAGGGCCGATGTATCAACAAAGGAGCTGCCTTCGGTAAGGATGCCGTCCAACGGAATTTTTTCACCGGCTTTTACAACGATGATATCGCCAATTTTCACCTCTTCCGGGGAAACTTTTTTCAAAGCGCCACCAACTTTCAGGTTGGCATAATCGGGTTTGATTTCGAGCAGCGATTTAATGGACCTGCGCGAACGGTTGACGGCAACATCCTGGAACAGTTCGCCCACAATATAAAACAACATCACCGCAACCGCTTCGGGCATTTGATGAATGGCAAAAGCACCCAGGGTGGCGATGGTCATTAAAAAATGTTCGTTGAAAACCTGCCCCCTGATGATGTTTTTTATCGCCATCCTGATTACGCCCCAACCCGAAACCAGGTAAGCGGTTACGAAAACCAGGTATTCGGCAATGTGGTTGGTGGTGTTGTGCAGTTCGTCTTCAAAAATAATTCCGGCAAGCAGCAAAACAAGCCCTGTCAACACTTTAATGATGGTCCATTTGTTTTCGGCAAAAATGCTTAACGGCGCTTCCGTTGTTTCTTTGCCGGCCATTTCCACTTCCACCCCGGGTTCCACTTCCCGGATTTTCTGTTTCACCTTTTCGAAGTCGTCCGCCTCGATGCTCATGGAAGCCGTCGCAAAATTGACGCTAACAAATTTGACCCCCTCCAGTTTCGACAGGCCGTCTTCAACTTTGGCGGCACACGTGGCGCAACTCAGGTTTTTTAGTTTGTATTTTTCCATGGTTAATGTGCATTTATTACAAAAGTAGTTGATAAGCAGTGCAACCGGGTTGCAAAGTTGAGCAGGATGAACACATCATTCAAAATTTGGTGGCGCGGTATTGGGATTTAAAATCCCGACCTTTCAGGCAATGGATTTAAAACCCGTTTTTCAGCCCGGTTTTTACACGAAACGCTTTTTCAACATCGGAAACATAAATAATACCGTCACCGGGATGGTCGGTTTTTCCGTATTCGGAGATGATGCCAACGATGGTGTCCACTTCCTTTTTTCTGACTACCATTTCGAGTTTGCTAATCTCGCTGTCGGTGATGGAAAACTTGCGTGAAACAAAGGCTTTGCTTTCATCCTCATATTTTCCGGTTCCTTCTGCATCAGAAATAGTGATGTGTTCGAACCCTGCATCCTTCAGGTGGTGAATAATTTCGTTTACTTTATTGGGCCGCACAAAGGCTTTTATTTCTTTCATAATGCTTTCCTTTAATGTTTGTGTTCGGTTTCTTCCTTATTCATATCGGCCAGCAGGTAGTAGGCTGCATTTAGCACAACCAGCGTATTTTTGGGCAAGGGGTTAATCAGTTTGACTTCTGTATAACCACCGTCCTTTCTTCCGGTCATGATTTCCACCATCCGGAAAGCCATTAATTCACTGCTTTCTGTTTCGTGTTCGTCATGTTTTTCAACAGCATCGTGCCCGTGACCGTCGTGCTCTTCTGCAGTAGCCTCATGGCCGTGCTCCTCATGGCTTTCCGCTGCCTCATGGTTGTGCTCCCCATGGCCATCATCAGCTTCATGATTATCCAGCGCAGTCTCATCCACTATAAAAATGAACGACTTCGTCCCTTCATTTACAATGGCATCGTTGGGCAGGGTGCGGGTGTATGTTTCGTCGGTATGCAAATGGCCGGTGATGTACATGCCGGGGATGAGGCCGGGGGCCTTGCTGTCGATATTTGCGTGAATGTGCACCGCACGTGTATTGGGCTCAAACTCTTTGCCAATGGCAAAAATAGTGGCGGTCAATTCAAGGCCGGGTAGGCTGGAAACCGTAAAATGGATTCGCTGTCCATCTTTCAGCAGGTAAACGTCTTTTTCGTAAACCATAAAATCGGCATGGATGGCGCTGTTGTCGGTAATTTCAAACAGCTTGTTTTTGGCATCAGCAAAACTGCCAATTTTTACATTGATTTTATTTACAAATCCACTGATGGGAGCGTAAATACTGACGGTATTCGAAATGCTTCCTTTCTTCACTTTTTCCGGGGAAAGATCGAGCAACAACAAGCGCGATTTCAAGCCTTCGTACCTTGCCATTGATGTATTGTATTCGGCTTTGGCCTGCTGGTAATCTCTTCCCGAACCGACGTTGTTCTCAAACAACTCCTTTTGTCGTTCGTAGTTTTTTTCTAAATACTCCAATTGGCTGGCCACCACGGCGAAGTCTTCCTGCAGGGCAATATAATCAGGGTGTTCAAGCACAGCCAGCAATTGTCCCTTTTTGACTTTGTCGCCCAAAAACACCTTGATGCTTTTCACATTTCCGCCAATGGCTACCGTAACATCGGCACGACCGGTGGGCGGTACTTCCAATTGGCCGTTGGTTTTTACAACGGTGGTGAGGTTGCGCATTTGAAACGGGCCCGTTTTCAGGTTCAGCGACTGGCGCTGGGGTTCATTTAAAACGACCACACCCTCCGGGCCATGTTCCTCGTGCGCTTCTTCTTTTTGACTGTTGTTTTCAGTGTTGCACGATATCAGCGATACCAGTACAAATATTGATAAGATAATTTTTGTTTTCATTATTATTTTTTTTTTTGACTCTATTGGAATAAAACAAATCCTTTTAATCTCGACTCTTCCGGGTCCACCCGACGCGGACTTTGGGAGGTCTCGATTCGTTATTGACCACTTAAATATTTCAATTGTGCCGACAGTTCAAAATAATCTGCCTGCTGTATTAAATATTCCTGTATGGTAGCGATGGCGGCTTCCATGTTTTGAATAAATTGTATATAGTCGATGCTGCCGAGGCGATAGGCCAGATTGGCGGCATCCATTTGTTCCTTTGCCAGTGGCAAAGCCTCTTCATTGTAATAATCAAGCACCTCCTGCAGGGCGATGTAACGGCTCAGGCGTTCGTTGTAGGCGGCATTGAGTTCCAATTGCTTTTGCAAATAGGTTTGCCCGGCAATTTCATAATTAAGCCGGGCTGCTTTGGCGTTTCCTGATTGTTTGTTGAATATCAGCGGAAGTGAAATTCCGGCCTGCCAACTGTGAAATCCCGACTGCCCGTCGACCGATTGCAAAGCATACGACAAATCGACTTTGGGCAGGAATTTTGCTTTCTGGTTTTTCCATCGCGATTCGGCAATCAACGACTGCGTGGCATAAAAATTCATTAGTGGACTTGTTGAAAGAGAATCGTCAGGCACAGCGATTTGATAGGTCATCGGCCCGAATTCTTCATCAGCAATATCAAAATCCGACGGAAACAGCAGGTACTGATTCAATAGCTGCAAGGATGCCTGGTAATTGCTTTCGGCAGTCCGCTTGTTGACCAGTAACTGTTTGTACTTTGCTGTGGCCGATAAATACTCGATTTTAGAAGTTTGCTGGGTTTGGTAACGTAGCTCAGCGGCATGTTGAAAATCGGCGTACAGACTGTCGAGTTGTTGGTACAGCACCCATTGGTTTTTGGCATAAAGCGCCCGTGTCCAGGCGATACTGACATCACGAATTAACGCATTCAGTGTGAGTTCCTGTTTGACCATGGCCAGGTCTTTTCGCCTTTCGGCCAGCTTATTTTTTGCCGGAACGGCGAAAATATCAATGTTATTTTGGGAAAAACCGATTTTATTCTGAATACCGGGCAAGCCATTTCCCACCTCCTCTTTTCCTGTAAAAACTGATGTTCTGCCAAAATCCCAGGCTGTTGTCTTCAGGGCATGTTGCCGGTCGTATTCCAGTTGTGCGGCTTTCAAAGAAGGATAGTTTTCTTTGGCCCTTTCGATAGCCAATGGCAGGGTGAAGGTGGTATCTTGTGCCTGCATGTTTCCGGAAAAACCCAGCCCTGCAAAAATCAACACCACGCTAACAACCACCGGGTTCAGGATGCGTTTTCGGGGCAGGCGTTTTGCTGTTTCAACCCATTTGTATAAAATCGGCAATACAATCAGGGTGAGCAGGGTGGAAGTGAGCATTCCACCGATAACCACTGTTGCCAGGGGTTGTTGCACTTCGGCACCTGCCGAAGTGGATACGGCCATGGGTAAAAACCCGAGGATATCGGTAGAAGCCGTTAACAATATCGGGCGGATACGCCGGATGGATGCTTTTCTGATGATTTCATCAATCTGGTATTTGCCCTCGGCTTTTAGTTCGTTGAAGCCGCTGACAAGGACCAGACCATTCAAAACGGCCACACCAAACAGCACGATAAAGCCCACCCCTGCCGAGATGCTAAAGGGCATATCGCGCAGGTAGAGCGAGAATATCCCGCCAACGGCGGCAAAGGGGATGGCAATATAAATCATCAAGGTTTGCTTGAAGGATTTGACGGCGAAAAATACCAGCATAAAAATCAGGGCCAGTGCCAGGGGAACTACCAGGCTCAATCGTTTGGTAGCCCTTTCAAGGTTTTCGAAAGCCCCGCCGTAGCGAATGTAATATCCCGGTGGCAATTCCAGTTTTTTATCCAGTATTTTCTGGATGTCGTGCACCAGCGATTTGATGTCGCGGTCTTCTACATTAATGCCAACATAAGTCCGCCGGTTGGTATTGTCGCGGCTGATTTGCATGGGGCCGGGCTGGTAACTGATGTCGGCCACTTCTTTCAGTGGTACCTGGTTGCCATCCGGCAGATCAACATACAAATTCCGAATGTCGTCAATACTTGTGCGGTGTTTTTCATCCAGGCGTACCACCAGGTCGAACATCCGCTCACCTTCATAAATACTACCAGCCACACCCCCGCTAAAAGCAGTTTCGACAAGGGTGTTGAGTTCAGTAATATTCAGGCCATAGCGGCCGAGTTTGTTGCGGTCGTAATGCACAGTAATTTGTGGCAGACCCCGTGTGGCCTCTGCTTTTACCCCGGCCACCCCTTCAACACCGGCCACCAGTTTGGCAATTTCGGCAGCTTTGTCGGCCAACACATCCAGGTCGTCGCCGTACAATTTGATGGCCACATCTTCACGGATACCGGTCAGCAACTCATTAAAACGCATTTCGATGGGCTGGGTAAATTCAAAATTGATGCCCGGCAAAACAGTAACCATTTCCTTCACCTTCTCCACCAATTCGGCTTTGGAGGAAACTTTTGTCCACTGTTCCTGTGGTTTCAAAATAACAAAAATATCAGCAATATCAAGGGGCATGGGGTCGGTGGGTAAATCGGCCACGCCAATCCGGCTTTGAATGGATTCAATTTCATCGGGAAAGTTCCCGATGATAATTTGTTCCAGGCGGGTAGACGCTTTTTTCACTTCGCTGAGCGAGGTACCCGGTTTCAGAAAGGCCTGGAAAGCAAAATCCCCTTCATCGAGTTGTGGCATAAATTCGGCGCCCATGCGCGAGAATAAAAATCCACCGGCAAGTAATAAAATCAAGGCAATGCCCACAATCAGGCGGCCTTTGTGAAGGGCCCAGTCAATAACAGGGGAATAAATATTCTCAAGTTTCCGGATAATTTTATCGCCCCACGACATTTTATCGTTTTTGGGCGGTTGAAGAAAAGTAGCGGCCATCATGGGAATGTAGGTCAAACAAAGAACTACTACCCCCAAAACAGCAAAACCAAAGGTCATGGCCATGGGCTTAAACATCTTGCCTTCGACACCCTGCAAAGCCATCACCGGAATGAAAACAATAAGAATGATGAGTTGTCCGAAGAAGGCCGCATTCATCATCTTGCTGGCTGATTTATAAGCCAGTTCATTTCTTTTGCTGGCCGGGAGCTTGGTGCCGAGCAGTTTTTTCCGGTGCAGGTAAAAAATCATGCTTTCCACAATAATGACTGCCCCGTCAACGAGTATCCCGAAATCGAGTGCCCCCAAACTCATCAGGTTGGCCCACACGCCGAAAATATGCATCATGATAAAAGCAAACAACAGTGCAAGCGGGATGGTTGAAGCTACTATCAGTCCCCCGCGCAGGTTACCGAGGAAAAACACCAATACAAAAATAACGATCAGCGCCCCGATACCGAGGTTTTCGGCAACGGTTGAAGTGGTACTTCTGATAAGTTTACTGCGGTCGAGAAAGGGCTTGATTTGTACACCCTCAGGTAAAGATTTCTGAATCAAAGCGACCCTTTCTTTCACCGCTTTGATGACATCATTTGAATTTTCTCCCTTCAGCATCATCACAATACCACCGACGGCTTCACCCTTTCCGTTTTTAGTAAAAGCGCCGTAACGCACAAAACTGCCAAACTTCACCTCTGCCACATCCCTGATAAAAACCGGCTGCCCGTCGATATTGGCAACCAGTGTGTTATTGATGTCATCCGTTGAACGCATCAAACCTTCGCCCCGGATAAAATTGGCCTGGAAGTTTTTTTCGATATAAGCGCCTCCGGTGTTTTGGTTGTTCGATTCGAGGGCATCAAAAATATCAGAGATGGTCAGCCCCATGCTTCTTAGTTTATCCGGGTTTACTGCCACTTCGTATTGCTTGCCCCTGCCACCAAAGGAGTTTACCTCCACCACACCCGGCAGCATGGCCATTTGCCGCTTGACAATCCATTCCTGCATGGTACGCAGTTCCATGTCGTCGTAAATGCTGTCGTAACCGGGCTGAACTTCGAGGGTGTACTGGTAAATCTCACCCAGACCGGTACTGATGGGGGCCATAAATGGTTCGCCAAAACCTTCCGGTATTTTGTCTTTTACTTCGGCCAGGGCCTCGCTCACCAGTTGCCGCGGAAGGTAAGTACCCGCATCATCTTTAAAAACGATGGTAACCACAGAAAGGCCAAAACGCGAAACGCTCCGTATTTCCGTCACATCGGGCAGGTTGGCAACGGCCAGTTCCACCTGGTAGGTAACAAATTGCTCGATGTCTTCCGTTCCCAGGTTGGGCGCCGTGGTAATCACCAAAACCTGGTTGTTGGTGATGTCGGGGACAGCATCGAGCGGTACTTTGGTCATGGAATAAAACCCGCCGATAATCAGGCCGATGGTTAGCAGCCAGATGAGGGCCTTATTTTTTATTGAGAAGGATATAATACTGTTAATCATATCTTTGATTTAATTGCAAATAACTTTGTTGAATTGTCATGTCGACGGGAAGGGTTTCCCTAAAAAATATACTTGTACACCATCTCCGGCAGCCAAAAACTGCAGCAGAAAAAGAAATGTAAACAAGTTAAGTTAGGCCTGAAACGGTGAGCCGCGGGTGGGGGAATTTTTCAGAAAAACCTTTTCAGGAGGATGTTGTTCTCTATGGGAAATAGGTATTCCTGAAAAAGAATTTTCAGCCAGCGAAAGTTGCAAATCACTTTCAAGAATAAAGGCCGAAAAATTATACGAAATAGAAATATTGCTAATCGAAACTCCTGTAGTAACAATTACCAAATCGTTAAAAGCATGACAATGGGCAGGTATGTTTTCCGGTGGTTCATCAGTATGGTTTTCCTGTTGATGGTGCCCGAAAACAGAATCAAAATGATGGTGGTGCGGGGTTATCCCATGCGCAAAAAACATCAGGCCAGTGAGCCAGATAAAAAGCAATTGGATCTTATTTGTTCTTTTTTGCATTGCGAATGATTCCATCAATTTTGAAACTCAGTGGCAAAAATAAACATTAAGTAATGCAACCGGGTTGCAAAGATTGGTTGGCTGCGGGCCGGGTGATGGGGCGAGGATGTTGTTTATTCGCAATTCGCACAAATCCCCTGCACTACCATGTTCACACTTTCCAGCGAAAAATCTTTGGGCAGGCTGATGGATGGCACGGGAATTTCGTGCAGGCAGTAGGTCTTGTTGCATTTTGTGCAATGAAAATGTACATGAAGGTCTTCGACTTCGCAGGAACATTTTTCGAGGCACAGCGCATATTTTACGGGGCCGGAACCGTCATCAATGCTGTGGATGAGTTTTCGTTCCTCAAAAGTTTTTAATGTACGGTACAGCGTTGCTTTGTCGGCTTTCTCAAACCTCTTTTCGAGTTCCGGCAAACTGATGGCAGTTTCTTCTTCGGTAAGTACCTCCAACACCAGCTCGCGCATGGCGGTGGGTTTGATGTTTCTTTTAATAAGTTGCCGGTCGTTGCTCTTTTTCATACGAAAAACCCTAAGTTGAAAAATCTCTCAAAATTACTCAATATCTTTGCTGTTTTACACCCCCTGAATTACACGGGTCATCCAAATTGTATAGTTATTTTTCAATATGTTAGGTGGTTTTTTCAGGGGCGAATATGTATATTTACAACTGATTGCGGCAGGCGGGGTTAAGTATTGTTGAAGCCTATTATTATAATTTCAATTTACTTTTCCTTTCCTTAAACTTACCGCAACAAACCAACCTTCATAACAATTTTTTATTCGCGCATTAGCGGTCATTAAACGCCATCAGTATTTCTGTTTTCCAAAAAACTCAAAAACGCTTCAAATAAGTATGTAAAAGTAGAATAAGTTTTAATTAAAACCTGTTATTTTGCAAAACCAAAATGCAATTCATCAATTTCGTTAAACCCTTAAACTGTTTCGCCCTTGAAAAAAATTGAAAACGCATTAATCTCGGTTTATAACAAAGACGGCCTGGTGCCTGTTTTAAAGAAACTGAACAGGCTCGGAATCAAAATATACTCGACCGGTGGAACACACCGTTTTATTGAAGAACAGGGTTTTGAAGCCCAAACGGTCGAGTCGCTGACTTCCTATCCATCCATCCTTGGTGGCCGGGTAAAGACCCTGCACCCCAAGGTATTTGGTGGTATTTTGGCCCGCAGGGAAAATACTGATGACTGCAGACAACTGGAAGAATACGGTATTCCTTCTTTCGACCTGATAATTGTCGATCTGTACCCTTTTGAAGAAACACTTTCCGCGGGAAATTCCACTGAAGAAATAATTGAGAAAATTGATATCGGTGGCATTTCTTTGATTCGTGCAGCAGCAAAAAATTACAGCGATGTGCTGGTGGTGCCGTCTTCGGACTTGTATGGTAGGTTACTGGAAATACTCGGGAACAATAATGGTTCGTCTGCTTTGGAAGAGCGAAAATATTTTGCAGCACAGGCTTTCAACATCAGCTCGCATTACGACACCGCTATTTTTAACTGGATGAACCCCGGTAACATAAAAGTTTTTAAACAAAGTAAAGGTGATGAAAATGTATTGAGGTACGGGGAAAACCCTCACCAGCAGGGACTGTTTTACGGCCGGTTGGACGAGGTGTTTACGCAACTTCACGGCAAAGCCATTTCTTACAACAACCTGCTGGACCTCGATGCGGCCATCAACCTGATCGGAGATTTTGATGAAACCACTTTTGCCGTCATCAAACACAACAATGCCTGCGGACTGGCGTCGCGTGAAAGCTTGTTGCATGCCTGGAAAGACGCGTTGGCCGGAGATCCAATTTCTGCTTTTGGCGGGGTTTTGGTGACCAACCGTGTGGTGGACAAAGCAACAGCAGACGAAATCAATAAAATCTTTTTCGAAATTATTCTTGCCCCTGGCTACAAAGAGGATGCCCTGGAAGTGCTCCGAAAAAAAAAGAACCGTATTATCCTGAAAAAGAAAGGCTATGATTTTCCCGGAAAACAATTCCGTTCGCTTTTGAACGGCATACTTGTTCAGGAAAAAGACAGGGCCACCGAAACAGCGGGGCAACTCAATTGTGTAACAACAGCAACACCTTCGGCCCGACAAACCGAAGACCTGCTTTTTGCCAACAAACTTGTCAAACACACCAAGTCGAACACCATCGTTTTGGCAAAGAACAAACAGCTTGTCGGATCGGGGACCGGACAAACATCGCGTGTTGATGCCCTGAAACAAGCCATCGAAAAAGCCCGGCATTTTAAACTGGAACTTGCGGGGGCCGTGATGGCTTCCGATGCGTTTTTCCCCTTTGCCGATTCGGTTGAAATTGCCGGTAATGCCGGTATTAAGGCTGTGATTCAACCCGGCGGCTCCATCCGTGACAAAGACTCGATCAGCTATTGCGATGCCCACGGCCTGGCCATGGTCTTTACCGGAATCAGACATTTTAAACATTAATTAATACGTTACAAGGGCCTAAACGCCGGAATCTGAAACACCCGTTTTCTTCTGTTGCAAAGTGGAAAAACCGAAGATTTCCACTTCAAAGATTTTTCGTATTTTCGTCCGTTAAGAAATGAGGTAAGATAAATATGGGACTGTTTTCATTTTTAACCAAGGAAATTGCCATCGACCTGGGCACGGCCAACACCATTATTATTTTCAATGACAAGGTAGTGGTTGACGAGCCGTCGATTGTGGCCATTGAAAGAAATACGGGACGCATTATTGCTGTGGGAAAAAGGGCACAAATGATGCACGGCAAAACGCATGAAAACATCAAAACCATTCGCCCCTTGCGCGACGGTGTCATAGCTGATTTTGAATCTGCGGAGTTTATGATCCGCGAAATGATTAAAATGATCGGTATCAAATCGGCCTTGTTTACCCCTTCTTTACGGATGGTTATTTGTATCCCTTCGGGTATAACGGGCGTTGAAGAACGGGCTGTTAAAGATTCGGCCATGCAGGCCGGGGCAAAGGATATCCGGCTGATTCACGAGCCCATGGCTGCTGCTATCGGGATTGGTATCGACGTGCTGGAACCCACCGGGAACATGATCATTGATATCGGGGGCGGTACCTGCGAAATTGCCGTGATTGCCCTGGGTGGCATTGTCAACAATACATCCATCCGCATTGCCGGGGATGATTTCAATGCCGACATTGAAGAATACATGCGCAAGGAACACAATATTACCATCGGTGAACGCACTTCAGAACGGATTAAAATTGAAGTGGGGGCAGCCATTACCGAGCTTGACAACCCGCCCGACGATTATGAGGTGCTGGGCAGGGACATGCTCACGGGTATCCCCAAGGGCATTTTGGTGAACTACAAAGAAATTGCCAATTGCCTCGATAAATCTATTTCGAAAATTGAAACCGCAGTAATGAACGCCCTGGAGAACACACCCCCGGAACTGTCAGCCGATATTTACCGTACAGGCATCTACCTTGCCGGAGGGGGTTCCATGCTCAGGGGGCTCGACAAAAGGATTAACCAAAAAACAAAACTGGCCGTCCATGTGGCCGAAGACCCGCTTAGGGCCGTTGCCAGGGGAACCGGCATTGCACTTAAGAATTTTGAGAAGTTTCCTTTCCTTATCAAATAAAGGAAACCGTCAGTACCCGTTAAAATGTAATTTTTCTCCGCATGTACAACCTCTTGGCCTTTTTTTGGAAGTACCGGTTCTTTGCGTTTTTTGTACTGCTTGAAGTTGTTTCGTTATGGTTGCTGTCCAACAGCTATTCCTACCATAAATCCCTCCGTTTTAATGCGGTAAACGATGCCACCGGAAACCTTTTCAGCAGTTACAATAATGTGGCCTCTTATTTTTCGCTGAGAAAAGAAAATGAAAAACTACTGGCTGAAAATGCTTTGCTGAGAAACAGCCTCCCTTCTTCATTTTTAATAACCGACACTGCCTTCACATTTACCGACAGCCTGTACCACTACCTGCCGGCCCGGGTGCTAAGCAACAGCGTAAATAAACGAAACAATTTTATACTCGTCAACAAAGGTTGGGTGCATGGCGTTGAAAAAGAAATGGGGGTTATTTCGGGACAGGGCATCGCAGGGATTGTGATTGGGACTTCGAAACATTACTCCAGTATCATGTCTGTTTTGCACCAAAACTCAAGAATCAGCGGACGGATTAAAAAAAACAAGCAATTGGTGACCGTTGTCTGGAATGGGCAGAATTATTCTGAAGGCCTGGTCAGTGATATCCCGTCGCATATTCGTTTACAGCGCGGTGACACTATTGTTACCAGCGGAAATTCTTTGATTTTTCCGGAAGGCATTGTTATCGGTACGGTAACAGAACAAAGAATTCCTGAAAACAAAAGCCTTGGGGAAGCGACGCTTGTGTTTGGTACTGATTTTAATGGCCTGCAGCATGTGTACCTGATTAAAAACAAAATGAAACCCGAACAGGATTCGTTGGTAAATGGGTATTTAAATTAATTTGAAAATGTGGAAATTTGAAAATGTGGTAAATAGCGTTCGGTCAGGGAAAGATGCTGCCTGCATTTTAAGTACCCCGAACACACCAAGTACTCAAGCCATTTTAAGTACTCAATTTATACCATGAAAAACCCCTGGTTCAAATATCCTTTTCGTTTTTTGGCCCTGGTGCTGGCACAAGGGTTGGTGCTCAACAACATGAATTTGGGGGGCTACATTCATCCCGCTGTTTATATTTTGTTCATTTTGCTGCTACCGGTCCGCATGAACAAAAACCTTGTTATGTTACTGGCCTTTCTTACCGGGCTTACCATCGACTTTTTTGGGAACACCCCGGGACTGCACGCAGGCGCTTCTGTCCTGCTTGCTTTTGTCAGGCCGGTTGTGCTCAGTTTGTTTTTTAAACCCATTGATTTTGGCAAAAATGAGGAGGCAAATTTGAAAAAAACCGGTGTCGGTGGGTTTGTCCGTTACACATTTGTCCTGGTACTTATCCATCATTCCGCTTTGTTCTTTTTTGAGACCCTCGATTTTTCGAATTTCTACTTTACACTCATTCAAATTCTACTGAGTTCCCTGGTTACTACCCTCGGTATTTTGGTAGTGGTGATGGTTTTTAGCACAAAAAAATAATTATCCGAATGTTATACCGGTTGAAGCATTCTGTAAATTGTTTGCTGTTTTTTTAAAAAAAAAACAGCATTAACCCGCTTCTATTCTTAGTTTTGCAGTTCATCAATTAAAACCATTTCTAATGCGTACATTATCTTATTCATTATTAATCCTTGTTTTTTCAACTTTGGTTTTTTCCTGTCAGACTGAGAAAACGACAAAGGACAATTACACCATTCAACTGAATGTTTCCAATTCAGGTGATGTTACAGCCTATCTTAATCAGCGCCGCAATGGTGAAATGATAAAGATTGATTCGACCCAAATAAAAAACGGGGAAGGAAGTTATAGCGGGCATATTGGTCTCCCTGAAATTTACTACCTCTCTTTTGAGGGCAACAACGGATATGCCGCTGTTTTTGTAGAAGCAGGGGATTTAGCTGTTGATGTTGATTTAAACAACATGAATAAGCCCAAAGTCAGTGGTTCGGTAAGCCATCAGCTTTTTGACGATTTCAATAAATCAATGGACGGGTTTAATACCAAAGCACAGGGAATCATCAAGTCGTACAACGAAGCCCGTGAAGCCAATGATGAAGAAAAAATGCAACAGGCCGAAACCGATTACGATGCTTTGGACGGTGAGCAGGCTGATTTTATCACTTCATTTGTAAAAGAAAACAGTGCCTCCGTAGTTTCGGCTTACATCGTTACGCGCAATACTTACCGCTACGAACTTGACGAACTTGATGCCATGGTGAACGGTTTCGACCCGTCCATTTCATCCTCCAATTATGTAAAGTTTATTACCGACCGTGTAAATACACTCAAGCGTGTGGCCATCGGACAGCCTTTTGTCGATTTTGAAATGAACGATACCACAGGAAACCCTGTCGCCCTTTCTTCTGTCGCCGGCGGAAAGTATTTACTGGTCGATTTTTGGGCAGCCTGGTGCAGGCCCTGCCGTGCCGAAAACCCCAATGTAGTGCTTGCGTATAATAAATATCACGACAAGGGTTTCGATGTTTTTGGCGTATCTTTTGACAAAGAACATGATAAATGGATTGAGGCCATTGCACAGGATAAGCTGGTTTGGGGACAGGTTTCCGATCTTCAGGGATGGGACAACGCTGCCGGAAAACTGTATGGAATCCAGTCCATCCCGCAAAATATCCTTATCAGCCCCGAAGGCATCATTATTGAAAGAAACCTCAGGGGCGAGGATTTGCAGAAAAAACTGGCGGAGATTTTTACAGGTTCATGAGCTCGTAAAAATTTTCTGAACTGATTATTTTAAACCCTTTGGGTTGATACTTTTTTGCGAAACTTTCTGGAATTTTTAGTTTTCTTTTACTTTTCCATTTAAACTCAAAGGCGGTTATTTTCGCATCTTTTAATTCCAAAAGGTCTATTTCTGCCCCATCATAAGTACGCCAAAAATAAAATTCCTGGTTCAAGTGAAGGGAAAGGCTTTGTTTCACCCTTTCGGAAATACAAAAGTTTTCCCATAAAATTCCAATATCTGTCCTGTTTTGAACAGGATTAAGGTTATTCAGTATGGCATTTCTGATACCATTATCATAGAAATAAATCTTTATGCTTTTTTTTATTTCGTTTCTTAAATTTGAAGAGAACGAACCCAGCCTGAATATAATAAAACTCTTCTCAAGCAGCTCAATATAATTTGCAACAGTTTGCCTTGAAACACCCAGTAAATTTGATAGTTCATGTATTGAAACCTGGGAACCTGTTTGAAAAGCCAGTGCTTTTAAAAGCCTGCGTAGAACGGCAGGGTTTTTAATGCGTTCATGAATAAGCACATCTTTAAAAAGATAATCAGAGGTCAGCTCATAGAGCTTTCTGATTTTTAAATCAACCGGCAAATCAATTAAGCCAGGATACGTGCCAAAAATCAATAACTCATTCAATATTTGAGTCATTTGCAGGCTGCTCCTTTTTTGAGATATTTCGCTTAATACCAAAGAAAAAACCATAAACTTGATGTTCCTGCCGGTTAAAGCTTCGGCTACATGGGACGAAAGTTCAAAGCTTGATGACCCCGTTACAATCATTTTATATTCTGGCAGTTCATCATAAATTAGTTTTAGGGTTTTCCCAATCAAAGGTATATTTTGTGCCTCATCAAGAGCAATAATTTTATTTTGTCCGAAAAGAAATTTTATTCTTCCCAAGTCCTGATTTTGAAGTATATCAAATATATCCGGTAATTCGCAGTTGAATATGACAGTATTTTCGAATCCATCCAGAAACTGATGTAGAAATGTAGTTTTTCCTACTTGCCGTGCTCCATAAATAATAAGTATTTCCCTGGAGTCTATCCATTTATCAATGGTTTTTTTGAAAATCCGTTTATACATATTACCCTCGTTTGAACAACAAAAATAAACAAACAGGCTTAATTTTGCAAATAAAATAGCAAATTTAGGCCTAAATTTGCTGTAAATATGTCAAATTCTGGCCTATTATTCCTTGGGAAATATTAATGTCGGGGGGATATTACTCCTTTTCCTCCGGCAAAACCAACACTTTCCGGTTGTCGCAAATATTGACTTTCTTTAGATAAGCTCGAAAATCGTTGTATTGATTTGCCGGGAAAGTACCGTTGAAAATGAGCTGTTTCCGGGTGTAATACAATTTGTTCCCATCCCGTGTAAAATGGGTGTAAAAGTACCCATATATCCTACAGGGGTGCGCTGGCTGGTACACTCAAGCCAAATGGTATCGTTGCCATCGGGTACGCAAAGAATGGCGTGGTTAAACTGGTTTGACGGCAAATTGGTTTTGATGTCGCTGGCTTCGCTGCCTGCCCTGATAATGGTATAATACGATGGGATACCAACAGCATTTAGCAACGAACAGGTGTAATTTGTAAGCGCTTTGCAATCGCCATAACCATCTTCGTCAACATCCGAGGCATGAAAAGGTTGCCACCCGCCAATACCAATTACTACGTTTACATACCTGGTTTTAGTTTGCATATAATTGTAAATCAACTCTATCTTTTCACGTGTATCCTGACTATCTTTTGTTAAAGCCATCAGTTCATTTTTTGTTTCCGGTGGTATTTCGTTACGGCCTTGGTTTAACGAATAAATCCACAAACCAAAATTTTCCCAGCTATCGGAATTACCCAAATAGCCATCCATTTCAAAATTGGAAGGGGCGGTCATTACTTTCGTAACCAAATCATCAAACTTTAAATCGTATTTTTCGTGTTTGATCGGTTTTATGTTATTAAAAGTCCAGCGATAATGGACTTGCTTTCTTACCGTATATACATCTGGTTCTTTATCCGTATTTTGAGCCAAATACCTGAGTTTATGATTCAATGGTAAACTTACAATAAACACTCCTTCCTGCAATGCCATATCGTAATCGTCGAAAACGGGTTTTCGTTAATTTGCTCGTACAAAAACATATTGATGTAGGCCTGGTTGTCAATCAGTAAAATAACATCTTCAATTTCTCCGTCATATTTTTCAGCAATCGGTTTGTCCAGTTCTTTGATGTTTTCGATACGGTAATCGGTAACGGTTAGACCGTTATATTTATGCATCAAATTTTCAACATAATCCTGTTCGCTCAGATAATCCTGATAGCCCAGTCGAAAATTGTAGGCCGCATAATCAATATCCTTATAATTTATTTTCCCCGACAGGGTCATATTTTCGTCCAGCACAAGATCGTAATAAATTCGTTTGGAAGATTTGTTTTTGGGGGTCATTAACACTTTAAATGTGCCTTCGCTGTCGAGCACCTGTCCGCTGTAGTTGAGGCATCTTTTGGGCAACATATTGTAAGGAAGTAAATCGCTTGTGGCATCGAGCGGCATAAATAGACCATCCACTTTGGCGTAGGCCAGCACATAATTCAATTTCCATAAACTCGGATAAACCGGATGCAACATGCCATTTTTGCTTTTTGTGTTTCGGTAGTTGCCGTTTCCTCAATTATTTTTACGTATTTGTTCAAAAAATTATTGGGCCAAATCAGCGTTTGACCAAACCATTTATTTTTTTCCAAAATGGTATTTACTGTGCGCCACGAATAGGCAAATTCCTGCGGGCGGTAACCCGGAAAATGTGTTTCGTTAAGGTCGAATTCTACCCTGGCCCTGTAATTTTTATCAGAATTTAAATACGGTTCTTCAATTGTTTTCTGAAAGTCAGGTATTCACTGTCCCCCAATTCGCATTCGCTTTTTACAACAGGTATCGACCACTGAAAATACCAGATGTAAGGAAAACCATCGTACTTAAATTCGATATCCAATACCGACCCAACTTTAACATCGGGCATGGCTACGTTGTAGATGTAATTGTATTCCCATAATTCTTCCTTATAAATAGAACGGTTTTCCAGTTTCGATTCAACAACTTCCCCGTTTACAAGGTTAAATGTTTTCCCTTTTATACTTCCCTGCGAGGTAGCATAAAACTTATTATCGGCCATAAAATAGCCTTCCTTTTTTAAAATTTTCACCCTTCGGTGCTGGATAAACTGGTGGCGTACACCATCATAGTAACCACTTTCGTAAAGAATAACGGCAGGGGCACTTGTATCCAAATCGTAAACGGTCATTTCAAGTTCTTCCATACTTACTTTTCCAAACTTTATTTTTTTGCCTTTGGCACTGACCTGTCCGGGAATAATGAGGCATATCAAAACTAAAAGGCAATACTTTTAATTGTCTTCATCTATTCATTTGATTTAAGGATAAAAAGGAGATACTACATTTTCAATTGAAAACTGTGGCTAATATCCGTAAAATATTGTAATTAAAGATGGTATGGAAAGAAATTCAGAATTATTATAAATATTAAGGAAGCTTATTTATCATAAATGAAGGGGCAATTTTTGAAATTATTCTTCCCCTTTCCTGTCTTTCCACTGCTGACTGAAAGATTGACTGGCCATTTTAGGAAGTTCGCGACGGGGTCCCCACATTTTAGAAGCAAACATACCTGCCAGTTTGTTTTTGGTTTTTCCGGATGTCATATCCAGCATTTTTCGCGAGTTGAGGGCCACGGTCGACCATTTAATGCCCTGCTGCTCCGAAAAAGTAAAATACCCGTTCTTCACCGCATCGTTCCGGTTTACAAGCAACAATTCGTGAATAGGAATTTTTACCGGGCAAACCTCCGTGCATTTACCACAAACCGTACAGGCAAAGCTCAAGTGTTTGAAGGTTTTAAAATCTCTTAAATGGGGGGTAATAATCGAACCGATCGGGCCACTGTAAGTAGTATTGTAAGTGTGTCCGCCCACATTTTTATAAATGGGGCAGGCATTCAGGCAAGCCCCGCACTTGATGCAACTTAAAGCCTGGCGCTGGCGTTCCTGAGCCAATAAATTTGTGCGGCCGTTATCCAGCAAAACAAGGTACATTTCTTCGGGACCATCTTTTTCGTTGGCCTTGCGCGGACCGCTGAGGATGGAATTGTAAACCGTCATGGCCTGCCCGGTGCCATGGGTGGCCAGTAGTGGCCAGTACAAATCCAGATCGTTTAAATAAGGAATGATTTTTTCGATGCCCGAAATGGCAATATGGATTTTTGGAAAAGACATGCTGAGCAGTGCATTGCCTTCGTTTTCGGTAATGGCAATGGAACCTGTGTCGGCTATCAGAAAATTGGCTCCCGAAATACCCAAATCGGCAGACACAAACTTTTTACGCAACAATTTCCTGGTATAAGCAGTGAGTTCTTCGGGGCTGAGGTTTTCGGCCACATCAAACTTTTCGTGATACAAAGCGGCAATGTCTTCTTTCGACATGTGCATGGCTGGTGTAACAATATGATAGGGCTTTTGTCCGGCTTGTTGAACGATAAATTCACCCAGGTCGGTTTCTACCGCTTCCACCCCGTTTTGACCGAGAAAATCATTGAGTTCAATTTCTTCAGTAATCATCGATTTGGATTTGACCATTGCTTTCAAGCCATGTTTTTTTACAATGTCCAAAATTTCCTTTAAAGCTTCGCCCGCATCTCTGGCCCAAATTATTTTGCCCCCGTTCTTCAGAAAGTTATTTTCAAACTCAACAAGGTGTTTTTCCAACTCGTTGATTACTTTATATTTAATATGCCCCGCCCTGTTGCGTGCCAGTTCAAGGTTTTTATAAATATTTTTCCCTTTAGCCACAGCTGCATCATATTTCGAAATATTGAAATTGATTTTTTTTCTGTGCACTTTGTCAAATCCGACTTTTTCGGCGGCTTTAAGGAAACTCTTATTTTCAGCAGATCTTTTCAAAGCGTTATTTATTTCAGTAGTTGCGGAATTTTTTCGATACGCCTGAGATGCCTGCCGCCTTCAAAACCTGTCGATAAAAAAAGCTGAACCATTTCCCAGGCAGTTTCAAAAGGGATATACCTTCCCGGCAGGGCAAGAATATTGGCATTGTTGTGCTGGCGCGAAAGTACTGTCTGTTCCTTGTTCCAACAGAGTGCTGCCCGTACGTTCGGATATTTGTTAGCAGTTATTTGGGCGCCATTTCCGCTGCCACACATAATAATCCCGGTTTTTATTTTCCCTTTGTTAATTTCATTGGCCAGTGGGTGAATGAAATCGGGATAATCCACACTTTCTTCCGAATGCGTACCAAAATCAATAATTTTGTACGCCTGATTTTCCAGTTTTCGTTTCAGGAATTCTTTCATGGCAAAACCACCGTGATCGGATGCCATTGCCAATGTGATGCCAGTTTTTGTCATTGTTAATAAAATGAGTTGACAAAATTAACCAAATTTAAAGCTGTTCTTTAAACCGTCTGGAAACGAAGACAATTATTGCCTTCATCCCGTGAACTTTATTTCATAATTAATTCAATTTCAATTTTTTATTACTTATGAATAAAACATTGTTAATATCTGCTTAATTTTGTTGAGAAAAAAATGATAAAACGGGTGTTGTTAACAAGCAGTCCGGCGCTTTTTTTAGAATCGCCAAAAAGCGTTTTTTTATCAATTTTTACAACCAGTAATTAACAACAAAATAAGTGCACCGCAATAAAGACTTATCAAAGCAAATGCTTATGAACAGCTTGTTGATAAAAGTATCAAAAAACTCATTTTAAATAAATTAAACTTGTATAAACCGGTTAAGAAGTGCTCGTAAAATCGTATTATTGACAAATCAAAGTATTTGCTTAAAAAGTAATCCAACAAATGAACAGCATATTATTATTATTAAATTATATATTTTAAATAAATAAATAATACTGTTAATTGTTCATATTAAAAATACAATGAATTACAAAGACAAAATAATAAAACTGAAGAAAGAAAAAAATGCACTCTTGCTGGCGCATTATTACCAGGTGCCCGAAATACAGGATATTGCCGATTATGTTGGTGACAGTCTTGGCCTGGCACAAAAGGCAGCCGAAGCCGATGTGGACATGATTGTTTTTGCCGGCGTGCATTTTATGGCAGAAACGGCAAAAATGCTAAACCCCGACACCCTGGTTGTTTTGCCCGATTTGGAAGCCGGGTGCTCCCTGGCCGATTCCTGCCCGTTGGATGATTTCAGGGATTTTGTTTCAAAGCATCCCGACCACATAGTTATTTCTTATATCAATACCACCGCCGACATTAAAACGGTTACAGATGTGGTGTGTACTTCGGGGAATGCTGTACAGATTGTGGAATCTTTCCCGAAAGAACAGAAAATAATTTTTGCACCGGATAAAAATCTGGGTGCCTACATAAACAACATAACCGGAAGAAATATGGTGTTGTGGAACGGAACCTGCGAGGTACACGACATTTTAACCACAGAAGCCATTATCGGGATGAAAGAAGAAAATCCTGAAGCCTGCCTCATTGCACACCCCGAGTGCAATGCAGCCGTACTTGAACTTGCCGATTATGTGGGTTCGACAACAGGAATGCTTAATTTTACAGAAAAAAGCGAAAAACGGAAATTCATCGTTGCTACGGAGACGGGCATTCTCCATCAAATGAAAAAACGTTCGCCCAGGAAAGAATTTCTGGTGGTACCTTCGGACGAAACCTGCTCTTGTAACGATTGCCCTTATATGAAATTGAATACGATGGAAAAACTTTACCTCGCTTTAAAAAACGGAACACCGGAAATAAAACTCCGTGATGAAATTGTGCAACAGGCCCGTAAACCCATCGAACGCATGTTGGAGATTTCCAAAAAATTGAAATTGATTTAAACCTGAAATCTGTTGATGCTCAACAAACTGAAAATATTTATTTCATTGGCTTTGGCCACGCTTTTGGCCTTGTCGGTTTCCTGCACTTTTGCGCAGCAGGCTGATTCACTGAAACTGAACCCAAATGGCTTCAATAAGTTCTATTATAAAGATGGAAAACTGGCCAGCGAAGGAACAATGCGCAATGGAAAACCAGATGGTTACTGGAAAAATTACCACAAATCGGGAGGCTTAAAATCGGAAGGGAACAGGAAAGACTTTTTACTCGACAGTACCTGGAAATTTTATGATGAAAAAGGTAAACTAACACTTGAAATTAACTACAAAAAGGGAAAAAAAAATGGCTACCGTTATACCTATCAGGGAGATGAAATTACCAAAGAATATTTTGTTGATGATGTAAAACAGGATTATTCTTATGTGTTGTATGCCAATGGAAAGATAAAACTAAAAATACCATTCACCGATGGTCTGGAAACTGGCCTGGCACACGAATATGACAGCAGTGGCAACATCATTCAATTGATTACCTATAAAAAAGGCTATGTCGTAGAGAGGGAGCGCATCAACCGTTACGATGCCAACGGCATGCCACATGGTAAATGGAAATGGTTTTTTGAAGACGAAACTTTACAATCGGAAGGAAATTATAACCACGGTTTGAAAAACGGGTATTTTAAAGAGTATGACCGTGAGGGCAATCTTCTTTCAGCAAAAAAATTCGCCAATGGTGAGGAAATGGAAAAAGCCGTGGAATTGGTAAAACTCGATATTCGCCGCGATTATTATCCCAATGGCAAGCTCAAAGTAGTGGCTACTTACGACGAAGACGGTATTCCCGAGGGTGTCCGCAGGGAATACAATCCTGACGGGGAAGTTGTCAGGGCATTTGTTTTCAGAAAGGGAAAAATTATTGAAGAAGGTATTTTTACAGACGCCGGTGAAAAAGAAGGCAACTGGAAAGAGTATTATCCTGACGGACAACTCAAAGCCATCGGATATTATCAGAACGACAACAAAACTGGTGAATGGAAATATTACTATCCCGACGGACAACTCGAAGAAACAGGGAAATTTGTGAACGGAATGCCCGACAGTGTATGGCGCTGGTATTACCAAAGCGGAAAATTGTTGCGCGAAGAAAGTTTTTATAACGGCCTTCACGATGGCTTGCAAACAGAATATGCCGAAGATGGTGCCATTATTTCCAAAGGCGATTTTATCGAAGGTAAAAAGGAAGGAATTTGGGTGTACACCATTGGCGACAACCGCGATGAAATAGAATTTGCAGACGGCCTGCGCAATGGCATGTCGAAATCGTATTACAAAGATATCAGCATAAGCTATGAAGGAAAATATGTGGATGATTTGCCCAATGGTGAACACAGCTGGTATTGGGTGAACGGGAAAATTAAACAAAAAGGAAACTATGTCATGGGCCGTAAAAACGGCGACTGGAAAAAATATGATCCCGAAGGCAACCTCATCATTACCATTACTTACAAAAATGGAAAGGAAGTAAAATACGACGGGGTGGCCGTTGATTTGGACAATTGATTTGTATAAAAATATCCAGCATATCAGATTTTGTAAAAGCCTCTCTTCAGAAATATTTCCTTTTCAGGAATTTTCTATATTCGCCCAATCAAATTAAAGCACGTAACTATGAAAAAATTTATCATTGCCATCATGGCATTTGCATTCTTTGCGGTCTCTTGTGAAAACAGTAAAACAGCAAGTACCCAAGACAATGCAAAGACAGAAGAAATTAACGTTGAAGAAATCACTCCGGTCAACCTGGCTGAATTTGACAGTGTTGTTGAAAACCTTGTGGGAAAAAAAATTGTCGTTACCGGGACTGCCGACCACATTTGTAAGCACGGCGGACAGCGCATGTTTATTGTGGATACCGGTTCGGAAGGCCGTGTGAAAGTTACCCCAGACGAAAATGTCGCTGCTTTCAATACCGACCTCGAAGGTCAAAGCCTTAAAATTGTTGGTATTGTTGAGGAACAAAGAATTGATGAAGCCTATCTGAGGGAATGGGAAGAGGAAATTCTTTCGGATGCCGATATGGGCGACGACAAAGGTGAAGGCTCGCATATTGGCGGAAACGTGGAAAAAGGCGGAAGCGATGCGGACAAAAATGAAGAAATGGAAAAGGTAAACAACCTGCGCGAAATGCTTGCAGAATCGGGCAAAGACCACCTGTCGTTTTATTCAATTTTGTGCGTTGAGTACGAGATACTTGACGATACCGAATAGCAAAAGCAAAAATCAAACCGGTATTAATTTGTTAAAGCGCCTCTTTTTATGACATTTAAATGGAGAAAGTGGAACAGGTATGTCCACCGCGATTTTGGCTACCTGTTTTTTGGCATGACATTAATTTATGCCCTTTCAGGTATTGCCATTAACCACATGAAAGACTGGAACCCGAATTACGTAGTGGTAAGCCGGGAAATTCAAATAGACCCCCCGGGTCAAAAGCCTGATAAAAAAGCAGTAAAAGAAATGCTGGCGCACTTCGGCGATGATGTGGTGTACAAAAACCATTATTTTCCCAACAGCAATGTACTGAAAGTTTTTATTGATGATGGTACCGTTTACATCGATCTGACAACGGGAGAGGGCATTATTGAAATGTCGCGGCGCAGAATGATTTTCCGCGAAGTGAATTACCTGCATTACAACCCCATTAAATACTGGACATGGTATTCTGATATTTTTTCCGGTGCCCTGATTTTACTGGCCATCAGTGGAATATTAATACCGCGGGGCGGAAGCGGGATCACCAAACGGGGTGCCTGGCTTACTCTACTGGGAATCCTTATCCCGGCTGTTTATTTAATTGTTTATTTTTATTAAGCCATGAACGAATACATCGTTATCGCCATTTTTATCACCTGGTACACAGGGTCGCTGGTTATTTCCGAAAACATCGGTAAAAAGAAAAAACTGGGTGTTGAATGGTCATTTTTTCTGAGCTTTTTATTGAGCCCTGTAATTGGTTACTTTATCACACGTTTTAGCGCCGATAAATAACAACTAAACCGAAAACAGGGCAGCGGAAATACCGTCAGCAAACAATTTGCCTTTTGCGGTAAGCAGGTAAACATTTCCTTTTTGTTCAATCCGGCCATCCGATACAAATTGCCGGATACTGTCTTCAAAATGTGAGCGGTACCTTGTCCCGAACACATTTACAATATGCCCGCTGTCGCAACCCCAGGAAGTTCGTAGCGCAGTCATCACATATTCGTTGTACTGCTGGGCGGTTGTCAGTATTTCTTTTTCAAAAACTGTTTTTTCCGGGCTGTCAGCGTCGATGTATTGTTTCATTGAAGATACATTCCACTGCCGCGAAAAACCATTGAACGAATGTGCCGACGGCCCCAATCCCAGGTAGTGCCCGCCCACCCAGTAAATACTGTTGTGTCCTGAATAATGGCCCGGACGGGCAAAATTTGATATTTCGTAATGGATATAATTGTTTCTGGATGTTTCGTCCAGCAAAAGCTGAAAATGCCGGACGGATTGTGCTTCATCAACCTGCCGTGCCTTATTTTTCCTGATGAGTGTGTTTAGTGCTGTTTTAGGTTCAACGGTTAAGGAGTAAGCGGACAAATGTGGCAAATCAAAGGACAGAAAAATCTCCAGGTTGCGTTGCCATTTCTCAAGGGTTAAGGTCGGAATCCCGTAAATCAGGTCAATGGTCAGGTTGCTGAATTGCTGTTCCAGGGCCGCTTCGATGGCTTCAACAGCCTGTTTGCCACTGTGAACCCTGTTCAGGTAATGCAAATCGTTGTCGAAAAAACTTTGTACACCCATGCTCAGGCGGTTGACAGCCGTCTCATTTTTTAGGGCTTTCAGTTTGTCCGCATCCAGGTCGTCGGGATTGGCTTCCAGGGTAATTTCGGCATCGGTGTCAAGCGTGAAGTTCGAATTAATTTGTTCGAGGATTTGATTGATTTCCCTGACTGAAAGCAGGGAAGGTGTACCCCCACCAAAATAAACGGATTGAATAATTTTGTCAGCAAGGTAATCTTTTCTCCGGACAATTTCCCGCAGCAGCGCAGTCACAAAAACAGTTCTGTATTTTTCCGAAGCCACAGAAAAAAAATTACAGTAATGACACTTTTGTTTGCAAAACGGAATATGAATATAAATGCCCGGCATTGTTGTAAAAATGATTAAGAAACCACCACTTTTAGCACTGTCTGGGATTTATCATCATGTTTTACCAAAGGTTTCATGTGCTAATCAATTTGTTTTTTAAGAATTACCCTGAAAGTGGTTCCCTTGCCCACTACCGACGACTTCACAAATATTTTTCCGTTGTGGTAATCGCGGATTATCCGTTTTGTGAGGGAAAGCCCCAGTCCCCACCCCCTTTTTTTGCGCGTGTAACCAGGGTTAAAAATGGCTTTTTGTTCGGTGATTGAAATACCTTTTCCCGTATCGATAAAATCAATGATAACTTGTTTGGCTTCCTCTTTCAGTTGAATGGTAATGGTACCGGAACCCGACATGGCGTCGATGGCATTTTTACAAATATTTTCAATTACCCAGCTGAACAAAGGTCCGTTCACGGGCAACAAAATCTCCTTGTCGGGGATGTTGACAACATAGTTTATTTTCTTTGGGGTACGCGGTTTCAGGTATTCGATGCTTTTTGAAATAATACTGATAAGGTCGTTTTCTTCCAGTTTGGGAACAGAACCTATTTTCGAAAACCGCTCGGTAATAACCTCCAGGCGTTCAATGTCTTTTTCTATTTCATTGGCCGCTTCTTCGGTTCCGGCCCTCATTTTCAGCAATTCAATCCAGGCCATAATTGACGACAGCGGTGTTCCCAGCTGGTGAGCGGTTTCTTTTGCCATCCCTGCCCACACACGGTTTTGTTCGGCACGTCGCGAATAGCTGAACAGCAAATAGGCAATGCCGAGAAAAACAGCAATGATCAGTATTTGTGCCAGGGGAAAGAATTTCATAATGGTGAGCAATTCCGAATCCTTATAAAAAATATAACTGGTTCCCTGCTCGCCGAACGAAACTTTGATGGGGGTATTTTCGCTGGCCATTTCCTCCAGTTTCTTCTGCACATAAACAGGGTCGCTCATCCGGATGTCGTTGAGGTTGCCAAACTGGATGATATTTTGTTTGCTGCTGTCGGTAATAATCACCGGTACGCTGGACGAATTCAACGCAACTTCCGACATGAATGAGCTGATGTAATCGTTCAGAACGGCTTTCAGCTCCGTAAAAAAGCGGGAATCTTTGTAGTAAAGATACTGTTTGTTGAACCTGGCAATGGGGACTTCAATGGGTGCATAAGTAGAAAATTCTTCTTTCAGCTTTCCTGCGAGATAAGTGTTCGAGTCCAGTTTTATTTCCAGGTTACTTGCTGAGATTATTTTTCCGTTGGCATCTGTTATAATAATGGGAATGGTTTTGTTGTTGGCAATTACATTTACGTAAATGGTCAAATCCTCGTCGGGTTTGTCCTTCAAAATTTGTTTGTAAACATCGGCAAGCAGTTCTACTTTTTGCCGTTCCTGTTCCTGCAATTGCTTAAAAAAAGACTCAGTGTAGCGTACCAGCCGGGCTTTCCGGTGAACCGCGTCAGCCCAAAGCCTCACATTTTTACGCTCCTCACTGGCAAATTTTTGCACCAGTACATTGGTGAAGAATATTGATCCTGCAATGATGATGAGTGCCAGAATAAACAGAAAAAGTTTGCTTCGCTTTTTTTTGGTGTACAGCTCCAAAACAGTGATGTTTAAAACTCAAAAATACGAACTATAAACTTAACGGATTATTGCCTGCACGCTTTCGCACACCTGCTGTTGAGCAGCCGAACACTTTCAATGACGATTGTTTATCTTAAACCCTAAAAATCAACACTTTTAGTAAAGTGGCACAATTACTGATAAAGTTGCAACGTTATTTGATTACCAGAAAACAACCGCCTGTTTTATGATTCATCTCAAAGAAATTAACAAAACCTATTATACCGGTAAAACCAGTTTGCATGTTTTAAAAGGGATTGACCTGCACATCGGGAAAGGGGAGTTGGTGTCGATCATGGGTTCCTCAGGATCCGGAAAATCCACCATGCTGAACATTATCGGGATGCTGGATAATTTTGACAAAGGGGAATATTACCTGAATGGGGAACTCATCCAAAAAATGAGCGAAAAGAAAGCAGCCTTTTTACGGAATAAATTCATCGGCTTTGTCTTTCAGTCTTTCAACCTGATTTCTTTTAAGAATGCGATGGAAAATGTGGCTTTGCCGCTGTATTACCAAAAGGTAAGCCGGAAAAAAAGAAACAAACTGGCACTGGAATACCTCGACAGAATGGGCCTCCTGGAGTGGGCACACCACCTGCCCAACGAACTTTCGGGGGGGCAAAAACAGCGGCTGGCCATTGCAAGGGCTTTAATTTCGCAACCCAAAGTCATCCTTGCCGACGAACCAACAGGCGCCCTGGATTCCACAACTTCCATCGAAGTCATGGAGCTGTTCAAGGAAATTAACGAAATGGGAATTACCATTTTAATTGTTACCCACGAAAGGGATATTGCAGCCAAAACTGACCGTATAATTAAATTGAAAGACGGCCTGATCGATGCTGTCATTTCTAATGGTGACCGTAAATCCTGGCTGGCACAACAAATAATGGCCTGAGTAAAACCAAGAGAAAAATGTTTGACACTGACAAATGGCAGGAGATTTTTAGTACAATCAGCAACAACAAGCTGCGTACAATCCTTACGGGCTTTAGTGTGGCCTGGGGGATTTTTATGCTTGTTGTGCTGTTGGGTTCGGGCTACGGGCTTGAGAATGGTGTAAAACGTGAATTTACAGGAGACGCAGTCAATTACCTTTCAATCCGTTCCGGAGTAACTTCCCTTCCTTACAAAGGCTTGAAATCAGGACGGCGCATTCAATTTAAGAACGAAGACCGGGACATTTTGGCTCAAATTGATCAGGTGGAAGCGAGCTCGTCAAGGACTTACATTTTTTTACAGAACAGTGTGCTTTCCTACAAAAACGAATACGGCACTTTCGACATGTTTGCCATTTCGCCCGAATACCGGCTTGTTGAATCATTAACGATGATCAACGGGCGCTTCCTGAACCAAAAAGACATTACCGGTTTTCGGAAAGTGGCAGTCCTTGGAAGGCTTGTTTACGAAGCTTTGTTTAAAACAGAAGGCGCTATTGGCAAATACATCAAGATTGGCGGCGTGCCTTTTAAGGTAGTGGGTGTATTCGACGATCCGGGAAGCGACCGGGACCTGCAAAGGGTTTACCTTCCGGTGAGCACTGCGCAAAGGGTTTTTAACATGGGAAACAATATCAGGACAGTTTGTTTGAACCTGAGCGAAACAAGTGTGAGCATGAGCAAACAAACCGAAGAGGAAGTGAAACAAAAAATGGCAGCCAGGCACAAATTTGATCCCCAGGATCCAAGGGCGCTCAATATTTTCAACAGCATCGAAAATTACCGTCAGTTTATGGACTTGTTCGCCGGCATCCGTTTTTTTATCTGGATAATTGGTGCAGGAACCATTATTGCCGGTATTGTCGGAGTGAGCAATATTATGATGATTGTGGTCAAAGAACGGACAAAAGAGATCGGAATCCGAAAAGCTTTGGGCGCTACACCGGGAACCATTATCAGCCTGATTTTGCAGGAGTCGGTTTTAATAACGGCTTTTTCAGGTTACATTGGCCTTGTGAGTGGTGTGGGGCTTTTGGAGTTGGTGGCCGGGTTTTTGCCTGCGCACGATTATTTTTCCAACCCCGAGATAAATATAAACATTGCCATGAGCGCAACCGTGCTGCTGGTCGTTGCTGGCGCCGTTGCCGGTTATGTACCCGCCAGGAAAGCTGCCGCCGTGAAACCGGTTGTGGCACTGCGCGATGAGTAGAAAAATGGAGGAATGGAAAGTTGGAGTAATAAAAGCAAAAGTCGTCCGACAACTGAACAAGAATTTAAGAACCCTGGTAAAGGAGCAACAGTGGTTAGACGACCAAAAATAAAACAACATGGGATTGTTTGATCAGGATAAATGGGAGGAAATATTTTTCGCACTGAAAAAGAACAAACTGCGTACTTTTTTCACTGCCTTCGGTGTGTTTTGGGGTATTTTTATGCTGATTATTATGCTGGGCTCGGGAAAGGGTTTGCGCAACGGGGCCATGCAGGGAATGGGCGACCTTGCCACCAATGCCATGTTTGTCTGGACACAACAAACAACCGTTCCTTACAAAGGGTTCCCCAGGGGACGGCGCTACAATTTCGACAACGACGATACCAAAGCCCTACTCGATAATATTTCCGAAATCGAACACCTTGCCCCCCGGCTTCAGGTGTTCGGTGGCCAGGACAACAACAATGTAGTCAGGGGTGAACGCACTGCGGCATTCACCATTCAGGGAGACTACCCAGCCTACAACCTCATCGATCCGTCAAACATCGAACAGGGAAGGTTTATCAACGAACTTGATATTAGAAACAAAAGGAAAAACATTGTCATCGGGATACGGGTTTACGACGAAATGTTTGAAAAAGACGAAAATCCCATCGGCAAAAATATCCGCATTCAAGGTGTTTATTTTAAGGTTGTCGGTGTTTTTTCTTCAAAGAAAAACGACCGGCAGGCAGAAGAAGAAAACAGTGAGATTGTAATGCCTTTTACCACGATGCAACGAACCTATAATTTTGGGAACAGGGTGGGCTGGTATTCCATTACGGCAAAAAAAGGGCACAAAGCTTCCGTAGTTCTTGCCGAAGTAAAAGAGTTGTTGAAAACCCGGCATTCCATTGCGCCGGCGGATGACAGGGCGGTAGGTTCATTCAATCTGGAAGAAGAATTTCGTAAAATGACTTCCCTTTTCGTTGGGATTGACGCCCTGGTGTGGATAGTCGGAATCGGAACTTTGCTTGCCGGGGTGATTGGCGTCAGCAACATCATGCTCATCGTGGTTAAAGAACGGACAAAAGAAATCGGTATTCAACGGGCCCTTGGCGCAACACCTTTTCAAATCAAAAGCCAAATCGTCATCGAAGCCGTGTTTTTAACCACACTGGCCGGCTACGTCGGATTGGCGCTTGGTGTCGGTATGCTGGAACTGATCAGCACCATTCTGCTTCAATCAGGTGCGAGCAGCGGCATGTTTAACCATCCCGAAGTCGATTTTAACAAGGCCATTTTGGCGCTGACTATTCTTGTTTTAGCCGGCGCCCTGGCTGGATTAATCCCGGCACAAAGAGCCGTTCAGTTAAAACCCATTGATGCATTAAGAGATGAATAGAATGAATGTGTAAATGATGAAATGAAACTTATCGTACAGAAATAGTATTAAAAACAATTAACGTTGCGTCGCCGCGTGAAAACCAAAGTGTGAAAATAATACAACCCCCCAAAACGGATAAATAATGAAAACATTTTTTAAAATACTTGGTGCTGTGGTGCTTCTTGGCATTTTTGCGTACACCATTTTCTTCCTTTTTCAAAAATCGCAAACAAAGCCTGTCGTTTACGAAACCACCCAGCCGTTTGTGAGCAACATTATTAAAAAAACCATGGCAACCGGTTCGGTTGTTCCGCGCAAGGAAATTGAACTCAAGCCGGTGGTGTCCGGCATTATTGACGAAATTTATGTGGAAGAAGGGGCGATGATCAAGAAGGGGGATTTGATTGCCAAAATCAGGATTATCCCCAACATGATTAACCTGAACAATGCCCAATCGCGGATTGATGTTGCCAAAATAAACCTGAAAGATGCGAAACGGAATTACGACCGGCAATTGGGCCTTTTCGAGAAAGGGGTCATCGCAAAAGCCGATTTCGAATCCTTCGAAGTAGCCTACCAAAATGCCAGTGAAGAACTGGAAACCGCTAACGAAACACTGGAACTCATCCGGGAAGGACAAATCAAAAAACCGGGCTCAGCCACCAACACCCTGGTCAAATCTACCATTGACGGAATGATCCTTGACATTCCCGTCGAGGTTGGCGACCAGGTGATCGAATCCAATAATTTTAATCCCGGAACCACCATTGCTTCGGTGGCCGACATGGGCGAAATGGTTTTTGAAGGAAACATCGACGAGTCGGAAGTGGGAAAAATTAAAGAAGGGATGCCGTTGATTTTAACAATCGGCGCACTGGAGGACGTTTCGTTCGATGCTACCCTCGAACACATTTCGCCCAAGGGCAGCGAAATTAACGGCGCCGTGCAATTTGAAATCAAGGCCGATGTCCAGTTAAAAAAGGACCAGTTTGTCAGGGCCGGTTACAGCGCCAATGCCGACATCGTGCTCGACAGGGTGGACAGCGTACTGACCATTTCCGAAAGCGTTTTAAAATTTGACGACGACACCACTTATGTGGAAGTGGAAACCGGTGAACAGCAATTTGAAAAACGGGTTATCGAAACCGGCCTTTCCGATGGCATGAACATCCAGGTAATTTCCGGTTTGAAAGAAGACGATCGAATCAAGAAAACGCCGTAAGCACAAAAATCAAATTTCAACATGCCTGGCCATCAACATCATTCCAGGCAGAAACCTGATTGGTGGAACTTTGGGGAACCCTTAGGTGTTTCGATTTATTTACCGATAAAATTTACCTTAAACAACCGCTAATACGGTAGTATCCCAAAAAGTGTGTAATGCTCTTTTATTTTGAATTCAAAGTTAAACATTATTTTTCTTTTTTTTTTTTGAATGAATGGAAGCGAAGCGGAGGCGTAGCCGGAGCGAGCTTCCATTCAT
>JAKIVD010000019.1 GCA_021647205.1 Bacteroidales bacterium
CGGATCGAAAAAGTGGCATTAAAAATGCCCGACTAAAACCATCCCCGTTGCACTGCGCTAAACGAGGAGGTGGTGGTGGGGCAGAAAAAGTCCAAGTCCTGCCAACACACCGGCCTGGCTGGAAGACTTGGACTAGAGCAGTGGATCAGTTTTTCTTTTTCGAGTCCTTCAAATTCTGCTTATATACTATCCAATCATTTTTATCACACCAAAACCATTTCTTTCTTTTCGTCCATGCATTCGGAGGAGGAATTCTCTTCAAAGAAATAAAAGATGCTTTAAGCCCGTCCGAGGCACCTCGAAAAGCTATGTTACTATATTTAGTTGCTTTCGAAGCTGTCGCAATATCCAGTCTCTTTGAAGCAATCAGTTCTATTGTGTTTCTTTTCTTTATCAAATACCATTCTTCACGTGCCGTCCATGTGTTCGTAAGACCGGGATTATTTAAGTATTGTACTTTTATAGTATCCCCATAAATATTGTATATTCCCCAATTATACCATTTGTAAAAAGGGTTTTTCTTTCCCTTTTCCGAATCAAAAAAAACTTCTTCAAGATAATCATTAATGTTTTCGCCATAATTATGAAAACCATTAACGAATGTGCCATCTTCATAAAACAAAATATTTGTATAAAGTGTGTCAATCTTGTGAATCCATTTCCCTTTTGTTGTAAACCTTTCATCCCTTTCCCAAATACGTAGCATTTGAAAATAGCCATTTATGTTAAGGATAGAATCAATCTCTCTTGTTTTTCCATCGTAACAAAAAGTTAAATTATTTTTGATTCTTGCTGGAACGGCACAAGATACAAATGTAATGGTAATAAGTCCTATAACAATTTTAATAAGAGCATTCATTTTTAAAACAATGTATAGGGATTATAATAACCAGAATAGCTGGTTATACGATTTATTCCTTCAGGAAAATAATCATATTTATTATAGAAATTTTGATAACCAATTGAAAAATTGCCTATGCCAAAGTTTTTATGAATAAAGTTCTGGGTTCTGTCCTGTACCCAGGGATTGTTAATCCCAATACGGGTTACGCTATTTCCTCTTCTGTAACCAACATATAATGGAGCACTATAAACTTGTCCGTCCACCCAAGCACCAAACCCATGCTTATTCTGTTTACCTCTCAAATTACGTCCCCACTGTTCTATTCCAGATTCTCCATTAGGAATATTATTTCCAGGATCATTCGTGTAAACATTAGTGCCAATAATAAAACTACCAAAACTCATCTCAACAGCAGAAGTTCTCCAACGGTCTTCTCCCCGAAAAGCAAAGAAATCATTCTCTATTCGAAGAGAGAAGTTGCTATTACTGTATCCGATTCCGCCAACATATTGATTATGAGTGCCTCCAAAACGATTAGCATAAGCAGAAAAAGATTGGTCATTTGCAGCGTCATAATAGGTGACTCCCCCTCCAATGCTTGATTCCAATGCAGAAACACTTGTTTCAGGATTTACTACAAAACCAGTTCCACCGCTTATACCGAATGAAAAGTCGCCATTGGTATAGGTTACACTACCGGATACACCTAAACTGGTTAATGAAGGTCCGACAGTTACCCTAAAATGATCATCAGAATATACCTGAAACTGTGATACACTATTGATTTCATCAAAAGCATTTACTCCCTGGTTAAAACCTGCTTTTATTGCTTCGCCGATATTTTCATCATCATAATCGCCAGGATTTACTAAATGATCCACAATAGATCCGAATATGAAAAGGCCTAATGCCCCAAGCATGGCAAACTCCCCATCCGGGTCGGTAAAGATAAGCGGATTATTCAACGCATAACTATACCTGTTCAAATTTTGAGAATACCCTGGCATTTGCACGTAATTGTCCGGGCTGAGGAAGCGGCCGAGCCAGGGTTCGTACATGCGCCCGTTCATGTTGATCAGACCCAGTTCATCAAGATGCTCATGCTTTGTAAACCCGCGGTCGAAAAGATAGGCTGTGGGCACATCCTGAAATGTCCAATCATTATGATTTCTACGGCGGCCCCAGGGGTCGAAACTGTAAACCTGCTGCCGGCCGTTGTGGATGGCGATTTCGCCTTCCTCGCTGGTAACGGCATAAATTGAACCGAGGTGGTCTTTCAGGATGTAGTACATTTTGCCGTCTTCAGATGCATCATCGGTTACGTAAATGGCACAAAGCCCGCTGCCGCCGCTGATGTAGTGCAGTTTGCGCTGCTGCTGCCAGGCATCGGTTTCTATCTCGTAATTGCCACCGGCAAATACTTTGGATTTCACCAATTCGTTGTTCATTACCAGCCTTGTCGTCCTGCGGAAGTTGCCGGGGCCGTATTCGATGTTTAGTTCCCAATGCTCATCGTTGCCCTGGTTGTCTTTTAATACGGAAATATGACTGGTTTTGTTAAAACCTGTATAGCTGATATCCTGCACAGAGCGCGCCATGTTAAGGTAATCCGCGGCAGGGGCCATAATACGTTTTATGGCATGGGGGCCTGCTGTGCTGTTGAGCATGCCGTCGCCGTAAACAATGTCGCCGCCCACATCCGATTTGCTGTTGAAGTTGCCATTGCCGGCATAGCTGATCGAATACATTTGCCGGTTTTCAACCTGCCAGGTTTCCAGCCTGTTTTTTAATAATTCATCATAGGTAAAGTCTTCGTGAAGATTGAGGTTCCCACTCAGGTCTTCGCGCCAGTTGAGGTTGCCGGTGGTTTCGTTAAAATCGTATTTCAACTGTTGCACGTTTCCGGTTTCAATTTCTTTCAGAAAACCGGTTGGTGTATAATCTTTGGTAGTGAGCAGTCCATTGCCGGACAGGTATTGTTTTATTTGTCCGCGGGCATTCACATCGGTCAGTTTCCATAGTGTTTTTCCCGTGGCCGGACGTTGTACGCTCGTGAGGTAGCCTTTGCTGTATTTATTGGTAATGGAAAAACCGTCAGGCCAGATCTCCGTTTTCAGCTTGCCGTAAACATCGTAGTCGTAACCGAAGGTGTATGCTTCACCCTTGATGGTTTCGGTTTTTGTCTTTACGCGTGCAAAGCCATCATAGTCATAGTTAATCGTGATGTCGTTCCAGGCGCTTGTTACCGAGTTGAGTTTGCCGAGGGCATTCGCATCTTCGTCATAGACATAATACGTATAATGCGTTTTGTTTTCCAGCAATTTTGTTGTCATCCGTCCCAGCGCGTCATAAGTCATTTTATAAGTATTTCCGCTGTTGTCCGTTTGTTCTATCAGTTCGCCAAAAGGATTGTATGCGTAGGTGGTCGTTCCTGCATCGGGGTCTTCGAGTGATTGCTGAAAACCGGCTTCATCGTAAAGTATGGTGGTCGTATTTTCGCCCATGGCAAGCGTGTATAATTGCCCGGAGCTAAGATAGGAATAATTAATGATGCCACCGGGGTCTGTTGCCTTAACCATATTGCCGATGGCATCGGCCTCTTTGGAGGTGGTAATGCCTGTATTGTTATTGGTAGTTTGTGTGGTACGCCCATCGTAAGTGTAAGTAAAATTGGCAGTGGGGCTTATCATGGTTTTTACAGCGCCGGTGGTGAGGTAGGTATAGTTTGTCCATTGCTTTTGTTCGCCCGCGAAATAAGGGGCAGAAGATTTTTCCAACTGTCCGTAACTGTTGTATTTCTTATCAGCATATACTTTGCTTCCCATGAAATTCTCAGTAACTGCACGCAGTTTGCGCCCCAATTGGTCGAAATACACCGATGATTCGGGACTACCGGAACTTTGTGACCATATCCTGAAAAGGCCATGGGCGGGGTTCTCTCCCGAATTATTGGACCAGCGCATTACCTGTTGAGCTGTTACCCCATCAGGAAATACAGTTTTTATGAGCCTGCCAAATCCATCGTAGAAATAGTTTGTGGTATGGTGGTTTATATTTGTTTCGCTCTGGAGTTGGCCTGAATTCGGTAAATAAGAAGCCGTTTCAATGAGTTCTTTCCCGTCAATTGTTTTTTTGCTTCCTGCCACAAACCGTTGCCGAGTGCATCGGTTTGTAATACATAGCCGCTTTGCGGCGGATTGCCGGCGTCATACAGACGGAAGCTTTCGGTAATTGTTTTTCCCCTGACATCTATTCCGTTGCTGTTAATCAACATTTTTGCCACATAGCCTACCCTCATGGTAAAACTATCGGAGGAGTTAAATTGAAAGCCTCCGCTATTACCGGTTTTTAGCCAGTAGCTCGAATCGCCGAGCATGAGTTTGGCTATTTTGCCACCTGTCCAGTTGGATGGCTCCAGCAGCAAGGTGGCGTCTTCGTTGTCATCGGCATAGATGTGGAGTTTGGCCTGGGGATTTAAGCTTGGAATATCACCAATACCAATTTTTCCGGTTCTTCCAATGCCATCTGATGGGCCGACATAAAAAGTTGGTTTGTCAGAATTGAATCCGATAAGAAGCGAACTTGAGTTAGGGTTTGTTAGATAGCTGTTCTCGCTAATACCTTGTCCTATTACTATTGCATCATTGGCTGTGGTTTTACAATAACTCCCAATTGTAGTTGAAAGAATCCCTTCCGAAAGATTCCATGTGCCAAGTGAAACTGAAGAATTACCAAAAGCTGTTGTATAAGTTCCAGCAGAAAAAGATGCTATTCCTTCAGCAACAGACCCCGTGCCTGCAGCAAAAGAAAAATCACCCAAGGCTGACGTACTTTTTCCAAGGGCAGTGGCATAGGTTCCTTCAGTACTGCTATTGGGATCACATTCAACACAGGGTGTCTGCGCCTGTAACCTTGAAAAAGAAACTGTAGAAATTATCATTAACAAATAAATGAGCTTTGTTTTCATATCAATAAATTTATTGGTTTATAATTTAATCCATTTACCTCTGTCAACTATGGAACTATTCTGGCTTATTGTCCAAAAGTAGGTTCCCCGTGGCAGGTTTTGTGTGTCTATTGGTGTTTCTAAATTGTTCACACCTTTTTCAATTACTAAATTGCCAAAAACATCATAAAGCCTGAATACGGTATTCTTCAATGTTGTCCGAAGATTCAATTGATTGTTACCCGGATTGGGGTAAACTAAAGCCGAATGTACAGGTATGAAATTGTATTCAGGATTGCTGACCCAAAGTCCTGCATCGGTTTTTATTACGAAAGCATCGCCTTCTTCTTCGCCGTTAGTCAGGTAATCGTAGCGGTACCCTCCCACTGCAATACCCCCGTCTCCTGTTGCTACAATGCTATAAACATCATAGGAAGCATCACCACCAATGTAGCGTTCGCTCATCAAATTCAGTTCACTATCAAGTTTTGCGACATAAACCCAACAATAGTAGGGCGGGAATTGCCCCAGTGCATTATCGAAAGAGCCTGTAATACAGATTTCACCATTTTGGTTGATGTCAAGGTTCTCTACCCAGCCGGGATTTATATTAGTATCAGGGTCAGTAAAATGAGCTGTCTGCACTAAATTATAAGATGTATCATATTTAAAAACGCTTAAGCGCTCCCCGGCAGAATAATAGCTTTTTCCTGCAACAATCAATTCACCTGTTGATGAAATACTGGCATCAAAAACATTTTGTATCCTACCCCAGTTTTCTTCGTCTTTATAGCAAACACCCCCGATGGTGTCAAAATTGACTGTGTCGAGAATAAGTGCTCCTTCAGAATAATCACAAAATAAAATGGGTTGATCGCTTTTGTGTAAAAGTAAGGCCGAAGAATCATGATTATAAGTAAGTGCCTGAACCCTGCCACTCAGGTATTGACTGAACAGTTTAGTTTTAATCGTGTCTCCGTCATTGTTGAAAAGTATCATATACATCTTCTCGACTGGAGGAAGCGTGAACTTGGAAATAGTTCCAGCAGAAAGATATCCTTTTTCGCCCATATTAATCAATGCTGTACCACCACCTCTTTCGAGTTCTTTTGCTTCTTCAGACCTGTTGTACATTTTTTCCCATAATAAATTTCTGTTTTCATCAAGTTTCATTATCCAATCGAAACCTGAAATTATGGAATCATAATTAAAAAAATGCATCCCCCCACCTTCCAAAATGTAATTGCCATTATCCCTGATGATATTTGAAACATGTAATACTGTGTCTTGCCTCCATAGGTTTAATGACCAGCGTGCTGTGTCACCTTCTTCAAAATTGCTGAAAGAATAAATCACCTCTTTTGAGATATACTTATTGGTGGTGTTATACGTACGCAATACTGCAATAAAGTTCTCATTGTCTTCAAAGAAAATATGAGTAATCTGTTCATGTCTCTCAGTAGCAAAATACATTTCATAGCTGTTTTGGCCATATATAGTACAAGAAACAAGGATAAGCAGGTATAGAAAAGCATGCTTCATGGATAAGTATTTACGGGCTCGCCGATTATTAATATGTTGAAATATCATCAGTAGGTACAATTATTTCAGTATGGTATCTAAAACCCAGAACTGTCCTTGTCAATTCATGCCTCAAATAATTCTCATTTGTATTATCTATTTCAACTCCCCTATATTCGCACTCCTTAAACTTCTTACCCCCGGAAGAATCAATCCAGGTTTGAGTGATGTTGATGTAATTTTGTTTGTAAAAAGCCAGTTCACCATAATGCTCCAAGCATCTTACGTCTTCAATAAGACCGTCTTCCCAATCATCATTTGCATAGTATATCAGAAAATCCTGAAAATTATCAAAGTCATCATCATCGTTTGGGTTTATATAAATATAGTTTCCCTCGTCATCCAATTCAAGAGGGTTTAAAATAACATGTTCTTCAAGATCAGTAAAATACCAGCTTGTACCCTCCGGTGGGTCTTCGTCATAATGGGAACGGGTGTTTTGGGCAATTTTGATAGCTGCATCTAAAGTACCATAGTACTCGTTATCAAGACAAGTACCTTGTGTTTTTCCCCAGTACCAATCCTTTGGCGGATGAGCAAATAGCTGAGTATTTCCTATCAGTGTACCAACCCAAACGCTATCACCACCATTTACAGGTTCAAGGTCAGCAACCATTAACTCTTTGCTGCTAAAAGGTGCTGCAAAATAATGTGTCTGCACGGCTAATACAATTTCATCGTAATATTTGGATGATACGTCAGTCATCCATAAACTGTCATCACTTATCAAAGGCAAGTCAATAACCGTATCGTAAAATACTACATCTGTTAAGTCGAGATAACTATGGCAGAAACTCATGCTCAGATCGGCTTCCCAGTCGAGTATTGTTTCCAGCACTTCTTTTTTAGCTTCACTCCTTAATCCTGGATTTTGTCTGTAGTATTCCATTTGTGCTTTGAAGTCAAGAATATGTTGCGTAACAATATTTGACTCCTCGTCCAAACCCGTAACTACAGGCTCTTGTACATCGGGTGTTTTCTGACAACTCACCACCACCACGGCAATGGTGAAAAGGAGGGCTGCCATGCTAAAGGTGGGTAAACGGTAAAGGGCAGTAAAGAATTTTTGATTTTTCATAATGATTTTGTTTTGGGTTAAATATTACTTTGTATTTATTGATTTATCGATAAGCTAATCTTTTAGTTTTACATCCAACAAATACCTTGCAGTGTAAATACACCACTAATTACCATATTGGTTAATACGCTTTTGCGCAGTTCTATCCAAGAAATGTATAACGGTTGATTAATTGCTTGTTTTTCTGACAGTTTTAGGCTTGCTTTAAATTGCTTGCTTTGTTATGATTTGATACTAATTGATAATTGTTTGTGAGTGACAAATATAATTTCAACGTCAAAGTAAAGTATATTAAACCGGATATTTTTAGCTGAAAACAACGAAATAAAAAAATAGCTGAAAACAACTAGTCGGCGAGTCAGGTAATTTATGTTCTGGTTTTTCGCAACCCGCTGACACTATAAGGATTATAAGGGTAAGGAAAGCCAATTCACAGATATCCTTTCATATCTGTTTTAGTATGATTTGTTAAATATTAGTTAAAAACCGGAGATAATTAACTTTCCGGATTGAAGCAATCTGCCAATACAAAACGCATCTTTTACTCTATCATTTCGCTAAAATCCGCTTCAAAAACTCACACATTACAAAGGATGCCTTAGCGGAAAAACCAATTAAAGAAAACAGTGTTATGGCTTTGGCCTTATCAATAATGGTATTAAACGTTCCTAAAACGTTTAATAATTATAAACCAAATCAGATTATGAATGCCTAAATAGTTGAAAAACAAATACTAATTGCCGCAACCAACGTTTATCAGACACTTGAAAGAATAAGTACTAAATCCAGGTAAAAAATGACACAAACACCATTACCCAAACGTTTGATAAAAACGTTTGGGCTAGATCCCCCTTACCTTGTAAACGTTTAAATTGTGAGTTGGCGGTTTAGAATTTATTTCAATTGCTAACTGGGTGAGCCTCCTTTTTCATAATTTAGTGGCTGATTAACGAACGATTCTATTCAGAAGAAGTTATCTTAGTTCATCCCGATGGATTTAATAAATGAAAATATACTTATCAATATTCAGTCTGTTGCTGACTTTATTGAGAAAGTAAATAGTTTCGATTATCCTGAATATAAAATTTTTAGAGGTGAGTGTCAAAATTTTGATGATAAACTTAAGCCTAAAATTGGTAGACCACCAAACCACAAGGGCAAGACATCAATGATTGCTTTTAAACGTGAAATAAAACTTTTAAACTGGTTTAAACTAGAGGCAATCAAATTTCTTGAAAGTAAAGAAAGAAGTGATATTGAATACTTAATAATAGGCCAACATCATGGACTAGCTACAAGATTGCTTGATTTTACACTTAATCCATTGGTTGGTTTATATTTTGCTGTCGAAGATGAAGACAAAAACCATGATGGATTTGTTTATGTTGTCGATGATATGCTTTCTAATCTTTCTACAGATAAAATATTGAAAAGTGCTTTGAGAGATATCTTTAAAAAACTTGAACAAGAATACCTCTTTTTTGTACCTCCACACTCAATATCTAGGATAAGTCATCAATCTGGAGTATTGGGTCTGCCTAAAAACCCATCAATAGCATTGAACAATATTGAAGCTGTTTTCAAAATACCAGGCAAATTCAAGAAAAAAATTAAAGGAATGTTATACAAATTAGATATCCACAAAAGTTCTCTGTTTCAGGATTTGGATAGCTTGTGTGAGTCATTAAATTATCGTAAGAACGACTATCATATATGAGCCTCTTCCAGAAATCCGTCCTGAACAAATACCTGAAAGAGCAGGATAAAACTGCTGCTCATTCGGCCTACGAAAAATACCGGGCTTATTTCCACAACCCGCAGATTCAGCAAAATATTCGGGAAAGCAAAGAGGAGCAATTCCAGGAGGGTTTTCTAAGGGAACTGTTTGTGGATATTTTTGGCTTTGTACTGAACCCGCAACCCGATTTCAACCTGACTACCGAGTTTAAAAATGAGAAAGGGGCAAAAAAAGCGGATGGGGCCGTCCTGAAGGAAGGGAAAGCCATTGCCGTAATCGAACTGAAATCCACCAAAACCAAAGACCTCGAATCCATCCGGCAACAGGCCTTCGATTACAAAGCCAATCAGACCGGCTGTGTGTATGTGATTACTTCCAACTTTCAAAAACTCCGGTTTTACATTAATGATGCGGTTGAATTTGAGGAATTCGATTTGTTTATTCTTTCGGAAGAACGCTTCGAGGTACTTTTTCTGTGCCTGAACAGCGAAAATCTGCTTTCGGACCTGCCACTGAAAATCAAGAATGCTTCCCTCCTCGAAGAAGAGCAGATTACTAAGAAGTTTTATACCGATTATTCCCTTTTCAAGAAAGATCTGTTTGAAAGCATGGTCAGGCTCAATATGGAGATTGAAGGTGTTTCTAAACTGCTGCTGTACAAGAAAACCCAAAAGCTGCTCGACCGTTTCCTTTTCATCTTCTTTGCCGAAGACCGGGGCCTGCTCCCTCCCAATTCTATTTCCCGGATGATTGAACGCTGGACAGCCTTAGAGGAGTTGGATGCCTACAAACCACTTTACGAGATCTACAAGCAGTATTTTGGATACCTGAACAAAGGCCGGCCGGGAAAGGTTCCGGCTGATGATATTCACGAATACAATGGCGGCCTCTTTCTGCCGGATGAATTGCTAGATAAAATTGAAATCGAAGATGAGGTGTTGCTGAAACATACTTCCACCCTGACCAATTACGATTTTGATTCGAGTGTTGACGTCAATATCCTGGGACATATTTTTGAGCACAGCCTGAACGAAATTGAAAGTACCACTGCCGAGTTGGAAGGGATTGACTTTGACAAGCAAAAATCGAAGCGCAAAAAAGACGGGGTTTTCTACACACCCAAATACATTACCAAATACATCGTTGATAATACCGTCGGGAAACTTTGCGAAGAAAAGAAAACGGAACTCGGGATCAGGGATGACGAATTTACTCCCAGCCGGCAGAAAGCCACCAAAAAGAAGCTGCTGGCCGTTCTGGAAAAATACCGTTCCTGGCTGCTCGAACTCACCATTTGCGATCCGGCTTGCGGTTCCGGTGCGTTTCTGAACCAGGCCCTGGAATTTCTGATTAGCGAGCACCACTACATTGACGAGCTCAATGCCAGGCTTTTTGGCAGCACCATGGTTTTCCGGGATGTGGAGAACCAGATATTGGAGAACAACATTTTTGGCGTGGACATCAACGAAGAAAGTGTGGACATTGCACGCTTATCCCTTTGGCTGCGCACTGCCCAACGGGGACGCAAACTCACCACGCTGAACAAAAACATCAAATGCGGAAACTCCCTGATTGATGACCCGGAGGTGGCCGGTGACAAGACTTTTAAATGGGAAGAAGAATTTCCTGAAGTATTTGAAAAGGGCGGCTTTGATGTGGTGATTGGGAACCCTCCTTATGTTTCAAATTGGACGTTATCTGAGACAAACAGGGATATGGTATTATGGCTGAGTAAAAGATATAAGGAGGATTTAACAGGACATTGGGATTTGTTCATTTGTTTTATTTCAATTAGTCTAAATTATATGAAACCAGGTGGGTATAACTCATTCATACTCCCAACATCATTTTTAAAAGAAAAATATGGAAAACTTATAAGAGAAAAACTAATTAGTAAGAAAGAGTTGGTTGAAATTATTGACTTTGGAGAAAATATAATTTTTGAAAATGTTGCCAGGCAAACATTTATTTATGTTGTAAGAAATAAAATAAATAAAGATAATAAGGTAAATATTAAGTTTGGTATTGATAGTAAAGGAACATTCGTTCCACAACAATTTTTCAAAACTTTAAAAAACACAACATTTAAAACTACTGTTAAAGCCAAAGACATAAAATTGTATCAGGAGTTAAATAAAGGGAGCTATAAACTAGGAGAATTAATGTGCATAAATGTTGGTGTTGTGGCACACTCAAAAAGTGATAGCCCAATAAAATTCAAAAAAGATGATGTAATTTACAATAGTTATCAAGATGGATTTAAAAAATACATTATTGGATCCAATCTAAGTAGATACTCCCTTGTTTTTGATAATCAATTTATTGATTATAATTCAAATGCAGAATACTTTCATAGACCAAAATTCAAATTACTGTTTGAAAATGAAAAAATAATTGTTCGAAGAACAAGTGGAAATAATAACTCAATAATTGGTTATTATGATAATGAAGAATATTATAGCAATGATAGTATGACCCATTTAATCAGATGGGATAAGCATGTTCTGGATTATCAAAAACCTGATAAAAAATGGCACATTAATATTGATGATGAAATTAATATACAATACATTTTGGCAATAATATGCTCAAAACTCATGACATACTATTTTAGTAAATTTCTAAGTACTGATACCTTGCAAGGAGCTTATTCAAGCATATATCCAGAAGATTTGCGTGATTTACCAATCAAAAAAAATAATATAGAAAATCAAAGATTATTTAGTCGAAAAGTTGAGCAATTGCAATCTGTTAGAAGACTTTTCAACAGTATTGGTTCTAAATTTATTTTATTTATACAATCTCGCGCGAAATTTGACAGAATTAGCAAAAAACTCCAAAACTGGCACAATCTTGAATTTGGAGATTTCATCAAAGAGCTCAACAAAGCCATTAAAAAATCCGGAGGGGAAAAACTGAGCAAAACAGATGAAATGGAATGGATGGAAGTTTTTGAAGCCAAAAAAGCCGAAGCCCAATCCCTCAAAGCCGAAATCGACCAAACCGACAAAGAAATCGACCAAATGGTTTATGCCTTGTATGGCCTGACGGAAGAGGAGATTGGGATAGTGGAGGGATCGTAAAATGATTAAGACAAAAACATTTACTATCCAACACATAACAACAAGAACACGCAAATGTTACTTTCTGAATGAACTATTTTATAACGGACTGTATTGAGATGGGCAAAACAACATTGAGTTGTGGATGTACAGTTGTTCTGATCTAGAATGAAACCAAAGTTTCTAACAAATGATCAACTAGCTAATTCTGATAGAAATATTATTCCGTCTTCAACTCGTTTCTTTATCGTTGTAAGTTGAACCAAAGAAAATGTCCCTGAAGAACCGTGTGTTCCATCATTAAATTACAGGTCAAGCCATTTACTTGACTTTGTTCTAAGCTGCGGCGTTGAATTATTTTTTAGGGTGGTATTGGAATGTCCATGATTCGGTAAAAAAAGAGAAATTGTAAAACCCTGAAAATAAATACGTATCTTTGCAAAAATTTAGATTTGAAAATTTGCGTTATTGTCAACTAATTCACCGCTCGTATTAGTTTATCACTACTCTCCTTTTTAAATCCTATTTTTAAACTTTTTAGTAAAAACAAAGTAAAAGCTTTGTAAAAATAATGTATAATTAAAATTTTAAGAAAATGAACATTTATGTAGGAAACCTTAATTTTAAGGTAGAAGAAAGTGACCTGACAAGAGTATTTGAAGAATTTGGTACTGTCAGTTCTTGTAACATCATCACAGACAAATACAGTGGCAGAAGCAAAGGTTTTGGTTTTGTAACGATGGACAACGATGAAGAAGGGAACAAAGCAATCCAGGAATTGAATGGTACCACATTGGAAGACAGAGAAATGGTGGTAAACGAGGCCAGGCCCAAAAAAGAATACTAAACCAAAGTGACAATATTTTATTATGACACAAGGAAAAGTAAAATGGTATAATGAAGTCAAAGGTTATGGCTTCATTGAATCGGAAACAGGTGAGGATATTTTTGTTCACCGGACCGGTTTGGTTAATTCATACGACGGGCTTGAACCTGAGCAAACCGTTGTTTTTGAAATCAAACAAGGCGACAAAGGACTGGTTGCTGTTGACGTAAAGCCGGCAGAATAAGTTCCGGAACCGCTGTTTCAGGGAATTATTATTGAAGGGGCATGAACTGTTCATGACCCTTCAAACAATCTAATTACTAATAAAGTACATTTAACTTATGGGTAGATCGCAGGAAACATTCAACAAAAAGGAAGTCAGAAATAAAAAGGAAAAGAAGCGTAAAGAAAAAGAGAAGAAGAGGCTTGCCCGAAAAGAAAATGAGAAAAAGGGCAGCATGGACGACATGATTGCCTACGTTGACGAAAATGGAATGTTAACTTCAACTCCGCCGGATCCCACCAAGAAAAAGGATGTTAAATTAGAGGATATTGAAATAGGTATCCCTAAACGCGAAGCCCTCGAAGACATTGATCCCGTAAGAAAGGGAATTGTTTCTTTTTTTAACGACTCAAAAGGTTATGGGTTTATCAAAGACTCCGAAACAAAGGAAAGTGTCTTTGTTCATGCCAATAATTTGCTTGAAGAAATAAAGGAAGGCAATGTGGTGAGCTACGAAGTGGAAATGGGGCATAAAGGCCCTTCCGCAATAAAAGTCAAGCTTTTTAAGTAGCTTTTAATCAGCGGCCTTTTGGTTTAAACCCTGCATGGTGAAAATACCGTGCAGGGTTTTTTAATGTTCGGTTTGGCAGCTTTAAAATGGCCGGGTGGACAGCCGCCGGTCCGGGAATCAGTGCCCGCTTATATTAAACAGGATCAGGGAAGCGAAAAATTAATTTTTCAGGCTCCGGTACAGCCCCTCGCCGGCATCTTCCAGCAAATCCAGAACCAGTTCGAATCCGGCATCGCCGCCATAATAGGGGTCGGGGATGTGGTCGTAGGAAAAGGCCCGCGAAAAATCTGTCATCATACAGAGCTTCTTCTCATCTTCGGCATGTCGTGCCATTTGCCGCAGCTCCCTCAGGTTGTCCTTGTCCATGGCAACTATCATATCGAATTTATCGAAATCAACAGGCGGGTGAAAAGGCCTTGAAATGGAAGTAAGTTGATAAGCTCTTTTTTCGGCATGTTTCCGCATTCGGGCATCTGCCGGCTCCCCGGCATGATAGGCATAGGTTCCTGCCGAGTCAACCTCAAACAATTCTTCAACCCCTTTGTCCTTTATAATTTTCTTAAAAACAGCTTCAGCGCTTGGCGACCGGCAAATATTTCCCAGGCACACGAACAATATTTTGGTTTTCTTCATTTTGTTGACAGTATGCTTTCCGGCAAAAATATAACAGAAACAAATACCCTCCGCGCAAACCAAGCTTTACATTTGTAAGAACAGCTTGCTTTCAATAGTTTAAACAACAAGCTTCCCCAAAGCCCTGAAACCCGGAAAAGTTAACAGGCTAATTCACATAGTTTAAGCTCATTGCCAAATTCGTGTGCCAAGAAAAAATTACGGGGGCATTTACTTTAAGTTTTTCTTGCAATCAGCTTAATTTTATAGCTTTGCAGGTACAACTGCTGTTGAGGTAACCGTAGCTAAAACACTTAAAACCATGATAAAAAACCTGGCGTCTTTAGTTGAGCGCGCAAAAAATAAAAGAAAAAGAAAGATTGCCGTGGCCTCTGCCGGCGACATCCACGTTTTGGACGCCATTTCCATCGCTGTGGAAAAAGATATTGTTGAACCCATTTTTGTTGGTGATGAAGAGAAAATCAGGGAAATCTGCAAAAAGATTGGTTTCGACATCAGCCCGTTTGAAATAATCAATGTACCCGACAAACAGCAGGCCTCAGTAAAAGCGGTCGAACTCATCAAAAAAGGGAAAGCCGAAATACTGATGAAAGGGCTGGTCAGCACCGGCATATTGCTGAAAGCTGTTTTGGACAAAGACAACGGTCTGAGGAAGGGTGCCTTACTGAGCCACGTTGCCATTTTTGAAACACCCTATTACCATAAACTACTGGGTGTTACCGATGCAGCCATGAATGTAAAGCCTGATTTAGTTGAGAAAATAGGAATCATTAAAAATGCGATTGAAGTTTTTCACCGCCTTGACAACCCCAATCCCAAAGTGGCCATTGTGGGCTCAGTGGAAACCATCAATCCGAAAATGGAGGCCACCATGCATGCTGCAACCATTTCGATGATGAATTACCGCAAACAAATAACAGGGTGCATCATCGACGGCCCGCTGGCCATCGACGGCGCCGTTTCGAAAGCTGCTTCCGAGGTCAAGAACATTACCAGCGACGTGACCGGTGATGTGGATTTAATTCTTGCACCTAACATTGACGGGGCAAATATTCTATACAAAACCATGAATTTTCTGGGCGGGGCAGTGGCCGCAGCGGTCATCATGGGTGCCAAAGTACCGATAGTCCTTACTTCCAGGGGCGATACCGAAAAAAGCAAGTTTTTGTCCATCGCCCTTGCCGCAGCCATTGCTTAATTTAACAAACAGCGCGCGAAACGCAACAGATTTCTCATGGGCAAACCTCAGATTTTAGCCATCAACCCCGGTTCAACATCTACCAAAATTGCGGTGTTTAACGGAACAAGCCCTGTGTTTATCCAAACCATCCGGCACAGTATCGAAGAATTGGCGGACTTTAAAATCGTTACCGACCAGTTTCAGTTTCGCAAGGAACTGATACTGAAAAAGCTGGGGGAAGCCCATATCCGGCTTGAGTCGATTAAGTTGGTCATGGGACGGGGCGGTTTGTTGAAACCGGTTAAATCGGGTGTGATTGCCGTCAACGCTAAAATGATTGCCGACCTGAAACATTGCACCTATGGGGAACATGCCAGCAATTTGGGCGGATTGCTTGCCAGCGATATTGCCCAATTGCTACCCGATGCGAGCGCCTATATCGCAAACCCTGTCGTAGTTGACGAGTTTACCGACCTGGCCCGGATTTCGGGACACCCCCTTTTTCCGAGGCGCTCCATCTTTCACGCTTTAAACCAGAAAGCCGTAGCCCGCCAACATGCCAGGTCAATTTTGCGGAAGTACGAAGAGCTCAACCTGATTGTCGTCCATCTTGGTGGCGGGATTACCGTAGGTGCCCACCACAAAGGGCGCGTGGTTGACGTGAACCAGGGGCTGGACGGTGACGGCCCTTTTTCGCCCGAACGCAGCGGGACATTGCCAATGGGTGACATTATCAGGGCTTGTTACAGTGGAAAACACACCGAGAAGGAAGTCCTTAAAATGATTACCGGAAAAGGCGGGCTGGTTGCCTACCTTGATACGAACAGCGCATACCAGGTTGAACAAAGGGCTGCCGATGGTGATAAATATGCCAAAATGATTTACGACGCCATGGCCTACCAGGTAGCCAAAGAAGTGGGTGCAATGGGTGCGGTGCTCGCTTTCCAGATTGATGGAATTCTGATTACCGGCGGTATTGCCCACGACAAATACTTCGTGAACGAAATCACTGCTTACATTCACCGGCTCGCACCCGTACACATTTATCCCGGCGAGGATGAAATGCTGGCACTTGCCATGAACGGGTTACGGGTGTTGAAGGGAGAAACTGAAGCAATGGTGTACCGTTAATTTTTATTCATTCTAAAAATTGGCCTTGCCGGCCGGCTTTGTTAAATAGTCTTAACTTTACGCGCTTAAAATTGTATGCAGATGAAGTTCCTTTAAACAGGCAGGTGAGCCTGTTTGTCTGTTCTCACGGGGAAAATGAATAATCAAAAAAAGCAACAAATGAAAAAGATTGTCGTGTTATTTTGGGGAAAAGCCGGTAACGTGGAACGTGCTGCCCGTAAGGTTTATGCTATGTTTAATGCTGATGAAACCGACATTTTTGATGTGGACAGTTTTGATGTCAGCACCATCGAAAACTACAAGCTGATAATCTGGGGGGGCTCAACCATAGGCGCCGAAAGCTGGCTCGACACCAAAGCCAACAACGAATGGAACCGCTTTTTCAGAAATATTGAGCATTTTGACCTGAGCGGAAAATACATCGCATTTTTTGGACTGGGCGATCAGGTACTTTATCCTGAACATTTTGTTGACGGGCTGGGTGTGTTTAAAGAAGAGGCCGAAAAAGTAAATGGAAAAATTATCGGGCAATGGCCTGCTGACGGTTATAAATTCTCCGACTCTGACGGCCTGGCCGATGGCCGGTTTTTCGGCCTTGCACTTGACCTGGACAACCAGGATGAGCTGACCGGTGAGCGCATAAAAAAATGGACAGACCAGCTTAAAGCGGCAAGCGGATTGTAAAAATTTGCGCAAACACACATTGGCCTGCCCCGAATCCGGGGCAGGTTTTTTTTTGAAGGATTATTGGTTATTGGAAAGGTGCCGAAGACGAGCCGTTGAAGACTTTTATCTTTTAACTAACTTTCCCTTGTTGGTTAATATACCCGGCGCCCCCAAAAACTGCCTCTAAAATGTATATTTTTGCCGGGTTTGACGTTCTCACAAAGAAGAAACCCCTTTTATGAAAAATACTGTCCTTATCGTTGTCAATCTGTTTTTGACCTGGTCAATAATTAACCCATTGGCTGCACAAGTACAAAGCGACTCCACAACAGCTGCCGGCCGGGCTGATACAATTTCTGAAACGGCATTCTTACCCGCTGATACTTTAATTATCAGCCGTATTGATACGTCACGTCAGGCTGTTGAAAATAACAGAAACAAACAGGTTCAGGACCTGAAAGTCAAACTGGGCGAGCAGGATTTACTGATTAAAGATTCACCCGTTGTGCGGATGCTTGACAGTCTGGCTTTTGTGAAGTTTTACAAAAAACCATACTTCCGGCCCGACAGCACAAAAATTACCGGCCGCCGGTTTGCGCCCGGGGAGATTCCATCCTATCCCGATTCAATTTACGAACAACGCATCCATGCCCTGAACATCGAAACACCCATCGAACTCACTTACAACAAAGTTGTGAAAAGCTACATCGATTTATATGGTGTCAAAAAACGAAACCTGACTGCAAAAATGCTGGGCCTTTCCGAGCTTTATTTTCCCATGTTTGAGGAAGCTTTGGACAAATTCGACATCCCGCTGGAGATAAAATACCTTGCCATTGTTGAATCGGCACTCAACCCGGCTGCCGGTTCAAGGATGGGCGCCAAAGGCCTGTGGCAATTCATGTACGGAACCGGAAAGGTTTACGGGCTGAAAGTGAGCTCCCTGGTAGATGACCGCTACGACCCTTACAAGGCCACTGTTGCTGCCTGCGAACACCTGACGGACCTTTACGCCATCTACGGTGACTGGTCGCTCAGCCTGGCTGCCTACAATTCAGGTGCCGGTAATGTGAACCGTGCCATCCGCCGCGCCGGGGGAACCAAGAACTACTGGGCGGTCTGGCCTTTTCTTCCCCGCGAAACAAGAGGGTATGTTCCGGCTTTCATTGCGGTCAACTACATCATGAATTATGCCGAAGAACACAACATTTTTCCCATGCGCCCCACCATGTTTTTCTACGACATCGACACAGTTACAATTAATGACATCCTGGCTTTTGACCAGTTGAACGAGATGCTGGGCATTCCTGTCGATGAAATAAAATTCCTGAACCCGCAGTTCAAGAAAAGCATCATCCCGGCAACGGAAGGAAAAACCTACACCATCCGTATCCCGCGAAAATTTGTGGCTGACTTCCTTAACAACGAACAAGCGCTTTACGCTTACAAAACAAAAAAAGGTATTGAAAGGGAAAAGCTGCTTGCCGAAGTGAAAAAGGCCAAAGACCGGAACATCCACTACGTAAAAAGTGGCGAGAACCTGGGCCTGATTGCCAAACGCTACCATGTTTACGTCAGCCAGATCAAGCAATGGAACAACCTGCGGAGCAGTACGATTTATCCCGGGCAGAAACTCGTCCTTTTCGGGGCCAACAACAGTAAGTATTACCAAAGTTCAAAAACACCGGTAAAACGGTCTTCCTCCAAGTCCTACCACAAGGTAAGGTCGGGCGAAAACCTGGGCTTGATTGCAAAGAAATACAAATGCACCACCACCGACCTCAAAGAGTGGAACAACCTGAGAAGTTCAAAAATTTATCCAAACCAGAAACTCGTTGTTTATAAACCTGCCGAAAAACCTTCCGGCTCGGTCAAAGATGGAAAATACCTCTACCATGTTGTCAGAAAAGGGGATACGCTTTGGGACATCGCCAAAGAATATGACGGTGTAACAGTTGACCAGATTAAACGGCTGAACAATATTCACAATTCCAGGCGCTTGCAGCCCGGGCAAAAAATTAAGATTGCGGTTGTGAGTTGATGGTTTATTCCGTTCTGCTGAGCTTGACAAACCAGAAAAGTTCAGGCGAAGATCCATACTGACGGGTTTAACTCAGTTTGTTTATGCTTACCATAATAAATCAGTGTAAATCGGCCTCAAAAGAATTTGGCATAAAAATTTCTGCCAAAAAATGACAGAAGTTAAGTGATAGGTTACTAAAGCGTTCAGTACTGTTCATTTGTGCAATTTTTTTGAAACATTTTCGTTTTCCATACTGTATTAAAACATTGAAGTGATGATCGGAAAAAGAATCGCAGGCGTTCTGTGCGCCCTGTTTTTGGTTTTGCTGATGAGTTCGTGCGAACAAGATAAAAATGGCAGCAAACCAAGGTCCATCGGCAATACATCTGAGATTCTTGTCGTGCTCGACAACGAACAACAATGGGACAACACTGTTGGGAAAACCATCCGCGATTATTTTGGCAGGGAACAGTACGGCCTCAACCAGCCGGAGCCCATTTTTAAACTGGCACACCTGACCAAAAAAAGTTTCTCTGACTTGTTTAAAAAACACAGGAACCTCCTAATTGTCCACATTGATCCGGCAATTGAAAAAACAAAAATTGAATCCTTCGAAAACCTGTGGGCCAGCCCCCAGCAAATTATTAATATTCAGTCTCCCGACAACCAGGCATTTGTTGATGCACTTAGGGAAAACGCAAACACCATCATCGAAAAATACAACCGCGCCGAACGCCAAAGGATTTTGTCAGTCTTCCGGCCAACTTCGCGCAACAAAGTAACCGGTTGGCTGGCCCAGGCTTTTCACCTGAAAATGACCATCCCCAGCGGGTTTTTTATGGCAAAGTCAGAGCCGGGCTTTATGTGGATTAGGAAAGAAGCCAACAAGTACAGCCAGGGAATTATTATCATCAGCGAAGCTTACAAAGACACGGCACAGTTTTCCGCCGCAAGTATCCTGGCACGTTCAAACAGGTCCCTCAAACAATACGTTCCCGGCGAACAAGACAGCTCGTACATGCAGGTTTACGATGAGTTTGTCGTTCCGCACGCAAAAAACATCAGTGGTTTTGTGAGCGATTACGCCATCGAAATCAGAGGCCTGTGGAAGGTTGAAGGCGATTTTATGGCAGGACCGTTCGTCAGCTACACATTTTTGGACCCGCGTTCAAACCAGATTATCACTTTGTTCGGTTACGTTTACCATCCCAACAAAAAGAAACGCGACCTGCTCAGACAGGTTGAATCCATCTTGTACTCCACCCGTTTTATTGATTAGTTTGCTTTGGTTGCAGCTAAATTTGCTTTACGGAAACGAAAAGTGTATCTTTATCAATTCAAAATAAACTATTGAAGGCATGAAAACGATTTTGATGCTGACCAATTTTTCGGAGTCGGCACGCAAGGCCGTCATCAGTTACCTGAAAGTGCACAGCAGACTGAAAAGCGATTCCAAATTTGGTTTACTGAATGTTTATTCCGTTCCCAAAACCGGTCAGTCGCAATTGCTGAAAATTGATGACGTTCTTGAGCGCTATGCCTGGCAAGACCTGAAACGGGAGAAGAAGATAATAGATGAAATACAGGAATTGGGCAAACTGGATATTGATCTTATCGAAGGGCAGGGCGATTTGATCAAGGTGATCTGCCAACTGCATGAAAAACGGCCTATCGACCTCATTGTTCTCGGCTCAAGAGGATCGAACATCCTTAAACAACTGATTCTGGGAAGCAACACCAGCCGGCTTGTAAGGCTGGCGAAAACCCCGGTTTTGGTTATTCCCGAAAGTATTGATTTTAAGAAACCGGAAAGAATTGTTTTTGCCACCGACCTGAAGGAATGCCGTTTCGAAAAACATTTTGAGCGGCTGGTAAAGATTATCCGGTTTTTTGGTGCCGAATTGCTGATCCTGAACGTTTACCGCGAAGCAAAGCCCGATGCCCGGCTTTTTGAGGAAATGATGAACCTGTATTTAAAAAACATCCCCCATTCTTTTCATTATTTACAAAACAACGACCCCGCCGCAGGCATCAGCGGGTTTTTAACCCATTGCCGCGCCGATATGCTGGCATTGGTTGAAAGGCCGGGAAACTTTCTGGTTAAACTGTTCCGTAACAGCGTAAGCAACCAACTGGCTTTAAGTACCGAAACCCCGCTGCTTGTTTTTCATAGTTAGCCGGGGGTCAAAGCCGCTGTTCGGAATCCGCTACTCCTTTTCAAAATGAACAACCATCTTGCCCATGCTCATTTCCGATTCGGCGACAATCTGCTTGTCCTTGTACACGCCCAAATCAAAAGGTTTGGCCAGTTTATCGGAATCATCAAAAACATACGTAATTTTCTGGTCATCAGGATTCAGCTGCCATTTGGCTTCGAAAGTGTTTCCGAGGGAGATGATCACCATTACCGAATCGTTCAGTATCTTGAAAAAAGTTTGGTTTTGTGTTTCCACCACTTGTTTGATGGTCTGGGGTGTAACACGGGCCTCATCAAAATCCGTCTCAACTTCAACTACCTTCCAGGTACCAATCAGTTTACTTTCGGGGGTAGTTTGGCAGGAAGCCAAAAACAGCATAGCGAAAATGCCAAATCCAAATACTACGTTCTTCATTTTTCTTCACTTTTTAAGAAGGCAAAGATACTTCATTATTGATAATTTCACCAAAGTGATTTCACCGAAAGAAAGGATGGGGGAATTGAATCCCACGCTCTGTCAGCACTGTTGCCGACACTTTGATAAAAAAACTATATTTGACTAATTATTGCCGGGTTTGTTTAACTGTAAGCCATGCCGAAGATATCCGTTGCCATCATTACCTTAAACGAAGCACGCAATATTGGCCGGTGCCTCGAATCGGTTCGCGATATTGCTGATGAGGTTGTTGTTGTGGACTCGTTTTCAACTGATGACACCGAAAAAATTTGCCGGAAGCACCGTGTGCGTTTTATTCAACATCTCTTTGAAGGCTACATCGAACAAAAAAACTTCGCGCTCTCGCAAACCACGCACAACTATGTTTTGTCGCTTGATGCCGACGAAGCCCTGTCCGACGAATTAAAAGCTGCCGTTATTCAAGCCAAATCAAATTTGCATGCCGACGGTTACACCATGAACCGGCTGACCAATTATATCGGAAAATGGATTCGCCATTGCGGCTGGTATCCCGATACCAAACTCAGGCTGTTTAACCGGGCCAAAGGAAAATGGGGAGGTGTCAACCCCCATGATGAATTCCTGTTTTCGGGAAATGCTACAACTGTGCACCTCAAGGGCGATTTATTGCATTACTCCTTCTTCTCCATCGAAGACCACCACAAACAAATTGAGCATTTCACCGACATTGCCGCACGGGCTTATTTTGAAAAAGGCAAAAAAGCCTCGTTGGTTAAACTGGTTTTCAGCCCGTTTGTCCGGTTCATCCGCGATTATTTTTTGCTGCTGGGATTTTTGGATGGGAAATATGGCCTTATTATATGCTATCTTTCCGCACGTTCTGTATCGATGAAGTATCGTAAATTAAAAAACATGAATCAACATGCATCTCTGAAAAAGTTGTGATATTGCAAGTATATCAACCATAAATTGTGCCGAATGAAAAATATTTGTTTCGTAAATACAACAAGATTTTGGGGGGGGGGCGAGAAACTCCACCTTGAGTATGCGCTCAAATTTGCAGAAAGAGGGTTCAGGGTATATCTTGCTGCCAAAAAGAACGGTCCGTTGTATGAAAAAGCAAAAGGAAATAAACTATTTCATTTTGATGTTTCCCTAAAAAACCTATCGTTTCTGAACCCGTTAAACTACAGGAAACTAACGCGTTTTTTCAAAAACGAGAAAATAGACACAATTGTTATCTCCAGCTCGCCCGATTTAAAAACAGCTGCTTTGTCAGCCAAATTGGCCGGCGTAAAAAACATCGTTTACCTTCGCGGACTTGCCGTTCCAATTAAATACACCCCCCTTAACAAGTACATTCTTAAAAATGCAGTTACTCATATCATTCCCAATTCTGAGGAAACGAAAAGAATGATGCTCAAAAACATGATTGACCCAAAAATTGATGAAAAAATCAGTGTAATATATCATGGAATTGATTTGAAAGAATATGATGATAAACCAATTCAAAACCTTTTTGAAAAAGAAAATGAAGTATTACTGGGAAATGCAGGGAGGTTAACTCCGCAGAAAGGTCAGAAACACTTGATAAACCTTGCTGAATTGTTGAGAAATAAAGGGCTGAAATTTAAACTGATAATTGCCGGAGACGGAGAGCTGAAAAAAGAACTTCAGCAATTGATTGAGGATAAAGGTTTGAGCGGATATGTTAATTTGCCAGGGTTTATACCCGATATGGAAAGCTTTATGCACTCAATTGATATATTTGTTCTTAGCTCAGAGTGGGAAGGCTTTGGTTATGTAATTGTTGAGGCGATGGCTGCAGGCAAACCGGTTATTGCATTTGACATGACGAGTAATCCGGAAATCATTTCAAACAACCATACTGGATTCTTGATTGAGTATCCTGATATTGAAGCAATGGCCCAAAAGGTAGAAAACCTGATTAAAAATGAAAAACTGAGAACCTCGATGGGAATTGATGCGCGAAAATCAGTTGAAAATAAATTTCAGCTTGACGATAAAATTACGGAAATAGTGAACCTGATTCAGTGAATAAGAGGTGCAGCAATTATTCCCTGAACTGATCATCAAAGACTGAACACTCCTGCATTTTTTTAAGATACACCGGAATACAAAAATTATGTCAAGAAATTATAAGGGAATTCCCATTAACACAACCCTGAACACGCACGAACGGGTATTTAACACGATAACTAAAGATGTTAATGCTAAAATTGCAGACATTCCTTCGGGGCAGGGTGCATTTATTAAGCGATTGAAAGACAATGGCTATAAGAATATTACAGCCATCGATATTGAAAATATAATGGAAATAGATCATGAGGATTTTGTTATAGGTGATATGACGAAAAAACTTCCATTTCCTGATGACCATTTGAATTGTATTATTTGTATTGATGGAATTGAACATATAAGCAAACAGTTTGATTTTGTGGAAGAAGTAAACCGTATATTAGTGAATGATGGTGAGTTTATTATTTCAACACCAAACATCAGTTCCATCAGGTCACGGTTCAAATGGCTTATGACAGGTCATCACCATAAGTGTAATTCACCTTTGGATGAAAACAACCCCACACCTCTTCATCATATTGGTATGATTTCATTTCCTGAAATAAGGTATTTGCTCCACACAAAAGGTTTTCGTGTAATTAAAGTTTCCACTAACCGGATTAAACCAATCAGTTGGCTATACGCTGTTTTTGTTCCATTTATTTATCTGTCCACCCTTTTTGTATATTGGAGAACAGCGAAAAAAGATGGGACACAACAAATAAATAGGGAAGTATTCAAATCAATGTTTACTAAAAGTATTCTGTTTGGAGAAACAATAATAGTAAAGGCCATCAAGCTAAGTGGATAGTGTGTCAAAAACATGAAGCAGGCAGTATCCAACTGATTATGATTTCTCTTTGTTTTCTTGAGAACCTTTAAAAATAATCTAAAACCTCATTTAAGTTTGGAGCATAGAAAACCAGCTGAAGTACATGCGAATCCTGGCTTAGAATACTGATCATACGGAAAAAAATAAAGGAAAGCCAACCCCACCGGGCCAATGCCAGCCTGTCACTGTTCCCCTATTCCGCCACTTCGCCCGGCTTTCCTATTTTTGCAGGCAGATGAGCACACCCTTAAAAATTTATCTGGCTCCTTTTCAGGGCATCACCGGTCATGTTTACCGAAGGTCTTTTGCGAAACATTTTAGAGGTGTTGATAAATTTTTCACTGCTTTTTTTACGGGCATTCATAAAGCCAAAAGCTTGTCGTCAAAAGCCGGGGAATTTGAAACCACACACTACAATGGAATAAAGCTGGTTCCCCAAATCCTGAGCAAGGATGCTGCCGAGATGTTGCGTTTTGCCAATTTCTGCCACGCAAAAGGCTTTGACGAAATCAACTGGAACCTCGGTTGCCCTTATCCGCGCGTAGCCAATAAAAAGCGGGGGTCGGGCTTGGTCCCGCATCCCGAAATGGTGGATGAAATACTGGGCAGTCTCATGCCGGAAATCCCCATCCGTTTGTCTGTGAAAACCAGGCTGGGCTATTTTTCCCCGGACGAAATCCTGAAACTCATCCAGGTGCTGAACCGTTTCCCCGTTTCCGAACTCATCATCCACGCACGCATCGGGAAACAATTGTACAAAGGAGGGGTGAACCTGTCTGCTTTTGAGCATGCCGCCGGCGCCAGCCAAATTCCCTTAGCTTACAACGGCGATATTTTCAGCCTTGACGGATTTCGTGAATTCGACAAGCGTTTTCCGGAGACCAACACCTGGATGATCGGCCGTGGCCTGCTGGTTGACCCTTTTCTGCCGGCAATCATCAAAGGGCTGCTGTTACCGGAACTTTCCCAAAGGAAAGCAATTGTCAGGAAATTCATTGACGACTTGTATTTCGGATACCGCAAAAAAATGAACGACCGGCCACAGGCCATCAATGTGCTGAAAGAGCTTTGGGGGTTCCTCTGCTTTTCGTTCGATGAGCCCCACAGGGTTTTTAACCTTTTGAAGAAAACCAAGTCATTTGACGAATACGAAAACGCTGTCAACTCGATTTTTGAAAAACACGAATGGCTGGGTTCTGTTGCAGGGCTCTTTCGCCCTTCAGGCTAAGTTTGGTACAAACTGATATCAGAAAACGGAACCTTAAAAATACACCTCCGTTCTTATCCCCGCAGCTTCCACCTTTTCCGCAATGGTTTTCAATTCACTCTCGGGGATTTTTTCCAGGCTTTTTGCCGGTGTTCCCCTTTCAATCGGGTAAAGCATCACGTACTCGGGATTGATTTTCTTTATCAATTCTAACCAGGCATCAAGCTCTTCGGGCCTGGTGTTGTCGATGATGTTATCCTTGAACTCGCCTCTTACAAACAGCGTTTGAATGATGAGCTTCCCATCAAAAGCGAGCAGGTTTTCCACAATTCTTGCAAGCGAAAGATTTCCTGATGGCTGGTTCAGTAACTTGAAAGTTTCTTCAATACCCGTATCTAATTTCTGAATGTTCTTGTCGGTTTTTTTTAGTGCTTCCCTGATTTTGGCTTTATGCAACAGGCTGGCATTCGACAAAATGCTGATGGCCGCAGTGGGTGCCAGCCGGTTACGAAGCTCGATGGTGTCGTCAATGATTTCCGCAAATTCGGGGTGGATGGTGGGTTCGCCGTTGCCGGCAAAGGTGATGGCATCGGGCTCGTTTACTGTTCCCTGTATTTCTATCAGTTTCTTTTCCAGTTGATTTTTTAAATTCTCCCGTCGCGGAAGCATAATTTTTGAAGCAGGGCGTTCCGTCCAGCCGCATTCGCAGTAAATACAGTTGAAGTTGCAGTGCTTGTTGTCTACAGGCAGCAGGTTGATGCCCAGCGAAACCCCAAGCCGGCGACTGTACACCGGGCCGAAAACCAGTTTGTCAAATAAAAATCCGGCCATCGTTTTTTTGTGCAAAAGTAAATTTTATCCGGCACTACTACCAGGAATGCAAAGCCGAATGCACGCATCTTTCTTTAATTTATGTATTCGTGCATGCGTGGCAAAAAAGTGATTTACAGTACGAAGATCCGCTTGTTCAACAGAACCAAAACTTTACTACTTTTATTTGCCGTAAAAAGTCATAAAATTGCCTTCATTAAAAGAAATAAAACAACCGGTAGCTGCCGAAATTAAAGCTTTTCAGAAAGTTTTTCGTGAAGCGGTCCGCTCGAAAGTGCCTTTGCTGGATGTGATTATGCGCTACATTTTGAAGGCCAAAGGCAAGCAGATGCGCCCGTTGTTTGTCATTTATTCTGCGGCTTTGTTCGACAACATCAACCCTTCCACCTACCGGGCTGCCACACTGGTGGAACTGATGCACACGGCCACCCTGGTACACGACGACGTGGTGGACGACTCGGATCAGCGTCGCGGTCGCTTCTCCGTCAATTATTTGTGGAAGAACAAGATTGCCGTGCTGGCCGGCGATTACCTGCTTTCGCGGGGGATGCTACTGGCACTGGAAAACAAGGATTTCGAAGTGCTCGAAATTGTTTCAAGAGCAGTCAAGGACATGAGCGAAGGCGAATTGCTCCAACTGGAAAAAGCCCGCAAACTGAACATCGACGAGGAAGTGTACTACGAAATTATCCGCAAGAAAACAGCCTCCTTACTGGCTTCCTGCTTTGCCACCGGGGCAACCTCTGCCGGCGTGGGTAAAACAGAAGCAGAAAAAATGCGGCTGATTGGCGAATACGCCGGGATGGCTTTTCAAATCAAGGATGACCTTTTCGATTTTCAAAAAACCAACGAAACCGGCAAACCCAGTGGCATCGACATCAAGGAGAAGAAAATGACACTGCCGTTGATTTACCTGCTCAACCAATCCACCAGTTCAAAACGGAGAAAGCTCATCAACATCATCAAAAACCACAATACCGATACTGAAAAAGTCGCCTGGCTGATGGAACAGGTCAACCAATCGGGGGGGATGGCGTATACCAAATCAAAAATGCTTGAGTTTAAAAACAAGGCCCTCGATTTACTCAACGAGTTTCCTGAAAAACAAGCCAGGACAGCTTTGGAACAACTAATAGAATATACGATTGAGCGGCGAAAGTAAAACCATCAGTAGCCTGTGGCTTAAACCACGGGCTACTGATGGCACTAATGACAAATATCTGATAACTAGCTGTTCTGAAGGATGTTAAAATTATTATCACATTTCCTAATCAACGTCATCGCGAACACAGCGGGAAGGCCTGTGCGGTCGGGTGAAGCCTGCCTGTTCGGCAGACAGGCGACCTCAAGTTAGTTGTGCTGTTGAGATTGCTTAGCGCTAACACCTCAGCGCTACTCCGCTTTCACCACCGCATGCCGGCTCAGGCTTTCGCCCTGCTGTACGATCAGAAAGTATACACCCGGCTGTAAATCTGCAACCTGCACGGTAATGTAAGTAGTACTTCCCTGTTGTTCAACGGTTCCGCTTCGCAACTGCCGGCCGTAAATATCAATCAGCCGGTAAGCAATGTTTTCACGCTTTTGGGTTTTAACCTCAGCTTTGAAAGCAGTCTTAAACGGATTGGGGAAAACGGTCACACGGAGCGTTTCGGTCAGTTCATTTTCGTCAATGTCGTTGACACCTTCTACCTGGATACGAATCTCGCTGAATCCCACGCAATCGCCCCCCCAGTTGCTTTTGGCGGTCAGCAAGAGGTAACGGGCTTCGGTGCCTTCAAAATCGGGGCCATCAAAGCCTTGGTAAGTTGTTTTTCCACTGGCCATTTCCATGTTGTAGGTGCCCAGTTCCGTCCAGTTTTCACCATCTGTTGAATAATCAACAATCATTTGTTTTACCCCACGGTCGAGGTTTTTGGGGTCGTTGCTGTTCCACAGGTGTACCTGCCCAAGTTGGTACTGGTACACAAAATCGTACATGATCCAGTGCGACATCCCCCTTTCGGGATTGGGGCTTTCGGCTTCATCACACGAAATCCAGCCGTCAAACCAGGTGCTGTTGTGGCGGTCGGGGAAGCATTGGGCCGAAGTTTCGGCAAGAAAGATTGTGCCGGCAAAAAGGAGTAAAAATATTTTTTTCATCTGTTTAATTTTTCTCGCAAAGACACTAAGACGCGGAGAATACGGTTATCATTTCCTTGTCTGCCTGTCGGCAGATGTGTCAATAGTCTTTGTCGTGTTGGTTTCATGTGTATATTTTTAAATAATCATTTTCGTATGTGAACCGATGGGTTAACCTATCGGTTAATGGATGTTTTTAGAAGTTAAGAAAACCAATGGGAGGTGTGCCCGAATTGATGTCGTAAAAATTAGAAAGGTTGGGGAAAATGCTACTTACATTTTCATTGTCAACCCCAAACCAGAGGGCAATTTCAGCCATGTATTCATCGGTCGAAAGGGTCGGGACCAAAATGCCGGTGCCGATGTCGAGCGGATTGCCGAGCTGGAGCGAAGGGTAAGCGCCAAACATTTCCTGGCCGTTCACTGCGCCGCCCATCACCAGGGCATTCCCGCCCCAGGCGTGGTCGGTGCCGTTGCCGTTGGAAGTGAGGGTACGGCTAAAATCCGACATGCTGAAAGTGGTAACCTCATTGTTGGTGCCGATTTCTTCCATGGCACTGCTGAACTCACTCAAAGCCTTGCTCACTTCCGGAAGCATGACGGCCTGGTTTTCAATCAGTCCGTCGTGGTGGTCCCAACTGCCGTAATTGATAAAAAAGATTTGCCGTTCAAAGCCAAGCGTTTCCCTGGCTGCAATGGTTTTGGCGATCATCAAAAAACTCTGCGAAAGATCGGTGTCGGAAAAGGCGGTGTTGAAGTCGGGCACGGCTTCAATGGCCTGGTTAAATTCCAGGTTGGCATCGTTTGATTTTTTGATGGTATTGATGTAGGTTTTTCGGTACATATCCGCGTAAGGCCTGTCGAGCATGGCGTTGATGGCGCCGGTACGAACCTGGTCGTAAGTCCAGTCGCCACCGTAACCCCAGATGCCCGAACCCCCGTAACGGTCAATGACAAACTCGATGATGTTTTCACCGTTTTCAAAAACATTGCTACCTGAAAGCGAAATATTCATCGAGATATTTTGGTTGGTGTTCACCGTGTGCATCAAATCGGCGATCCGTCCCCCCCAGCCGATGGCCGAGCGCTCGTCGGTGCGGCCACTTTGCCATTGCTGAATCTGGTCGGCATGCGAAAACAAGCCCAGTGGCAGTTCGGCGGTACCGTTTAACACCTCTTCTTTTGTTGTCGGGCGAACCATCGTCCCAAGGTTGCTGATGAATGACAGTTTTCCGTCGTTGAACAGTTGTGCCATCTCGGGCATGCCGGGATGGAGGCCGTAAGTTTTCCCGTCGGAAGTCAGTGGCGAAACCGGGACAATCTCATTTTGCGGAATGGCCAGGTTAGAACGTGTGATGGCGTATTCATTGTACTCGGCATTGCCACGCGGGATAAGCATGTTAAATGAGTCGTTGCCACCGGAAAGCAACAGGCAAACCATGGCTTTGTAAGGTGCTCTTCCTGATTTTCCGGGATTCATCGCGGCAGCGGAAAGCGCCCTGAGGGGCGAAACTGTTGAAAGCAGGGCCGAGGCGCCCAGAAGGCCCAGGCCCGATTGACCGATGAACTTTCTGCGGGAAATTATATTTCTGTTTCTTTTCATTTTTCTTAGATTTATTATTTGAGAATGGCGTAGTCGGGGCTGATCATGATGAGGTAAAGTGCCATTTTTACGCGGTATTCCAGGTAGTACGACCAGAGGTTGTCGTGGCGCATATAATCAAGGGCTGTAAGAATGATGTAGCGGGTTTCGTCGCTTAAACCACCGTGGGTAAGCAAAACATCCAGTTTGTTCACCAGCACTTCGGGGTCTTTGGCCAGTGGTGTCAGTTGCGAAATGTCGATGGTAACCGCCGTTCCCACTACTTCCCAGCTGTCCATCAGCACGCCCCACATTACCCAGTCATCCACACTGTTGATGTACCCCAGGCTGGTGAGCGAATTGTGAATCTGGAACTCGGGCCCGTAGAGGTCCGCGTCGGCAATGGGGCCAACGGGTTGAAAATCGGGCAGGAAAAAATTAAACACCGAGGGGGAGGCCAGCGGCAATTGCCCGGTATTCCGCCAGAATTCGTAGCCAATATTCCAGTACACACCCTCGTAAGTATTGTTCTTGTCAACGGCGCGGCAAAAGTTAAAATACCGCATCATCGGTTCGCGCAGTTTACCCTGTTGGGGATGGTTCACCCAATTGCAATCACGCGCTTCGGTATCCAGCAAAATCGCCTTCACCACCGCTTTCAGGTCGCCGCGCTCGCCCTCTCCGTTGTTGTCGAAAACGGCTGAAACCCGTGCAATGTAAGCCGGAGTGGGATTTGATTTTACCATATTCTGAATCAGGTGACGGACGATGAAAGGCCCCACATTGGGGTGCATAAACAAGTGGTGAACAGCGGCTTCCACGTCCTCCATCCCGCTTTGGCCGGCAGGAATAACAAATCCGTTGAGTAATTTTTTTTCACCCTGCTGGTGCCAGTCTTCGTACATGGCCATCGGAACGGTCATGTCTGTAATCCATTTGGGAACGCCAAATTCCGGTTCGTCCAGCCATTCGTTTTCGATGAGGGCACCCGGGCCGAGGCCGGTAAAAACCTTTGCAAATTCTTTGATGTCGAAAATGTCGTAGGTCGGGATGGGACTTCCGTTGTTGTCCAGTTTTTTGGAGCCGTCAGGATTAAGTTCAAATAAACCGATGGTGAACAATTGCATAATCTCGCGGGCAAAGTTTTCATCGGGATGAATATTATCTGCGGGTATGGCTTTGGGGTTGTTAAAGTGGCTGAGATAAACGCCCATGGCTGGATGCACAGCCACCTGCAACAGCAGCTCTTCGTAATTGCCCAGCGCATTATCGATTAACAAATCGTAATAGGCTGCCTGTGCTTCCCCAAAATCATCGAGCACATCGCGGTAAGAAATCACCATAATTTCGCTCAAAGCCAATGCCACCCGCTGGCGGAGCACATCTTCAGCCGTCATATTCACCTGCCACCAGCCATATAAAAAATGCTGGTTGTAGGGCCAGTAGGCATAATCTTCGGGGTCACCGCCATCGTCGATAAACCACTGCCTGGCACGTGCGTAAATATCCCTCACCGTATCGAGTACAAGGGTGGCCTGAAGTTCAGATTGCTGGTCAATCCATTCCTCAAAATCCGTGGCTGCCAACTGCTCAATCAGTTCGGGGGTGGCGCCCAAAGTGGCCTGGGTTAAAAAGCGGGAAGCTTCCATCAGCCGGCCTTCAAGCCCGTTGCCGTTGATGGTGTTTTCGCCCAGGGCGGTTTGTTCCCATCCCCAGGGCTGGTAATTGCTGCTGCTGGTGACGGTAATTCCCTGGCTGTGGCCGGCGCCGAGGTAATCGTCGTACTGACCATAGCTTTTAGCAGTGAAAACAAATAGAAGAGAAAGAAGAAACACTCGAATAAAAGAAAGAATTTTCATGGTTGCTTAGTTTGTTAGAAATAGTTTGAAGCGGCTGTTTTTGTGATTTAGCCAGTTCTTGACAACACAAAGATAAAAACATACCGTTTTAAACGATATTTACCCTACCCTTTGGGTGTAGATTTAACACAATCAGTATGCTTGTACTGTTTTGGGGAGACAGTTCAACAGGGCAACTTATCCCTGCTTTAAAGTAAACGAAAAGGTGGTTCCCTCGCCTGGTTGGCTTCGCACGGAGATGGTTTGCCGGTGGGCTTCGAGTATGTGTTTAACGATGGCCAGTCCCAGGCCTGAACCGCCCTTTTTGCGTGAGCGCCCTTCGTCGGTACGGTAAAAGCGTTCAAAAATCCGGTAAAGGTTTTCTTCGTGGATGCCCATGCCGTTATCAGAAATTTCTATCAGGTAATTGTCGTGAAAATCGTAAAACGAAATATTGACCTCGCCTTGTTTGCTGTCGCCATACTTGATGGCATTGTCGATGAGGTTGATGAATACCTGCCGTATTCTTCGCTTGTCGCCAAACACGTTCACCGGTCTTTGGGAAGCTGATCTGAACACAATTTTTGCTTTGTACTTGGCAGCTTTCATTTCCATAAACTCAATTACCTCGCGTGCAAGCTGGTTTAAATCGAAAGCTTCCTGATGCAGGGTGAGTTCGCCCGACTCCAGCCTGGCAATATCTTCAAGGTCTTCCACAATGGCTATCATGCGGTTGATGCTTTTTACGCTTCTTTCCAGAAATTTGGTGTTGATTTTATCGTCCTTCAGCCCGCCATCAAGCAAAGTTAAAATGTAGCCCTGGATGTTAAAAATGGGGGTTTTCAATTCGTGGGAAACATTACCGAGGAATTCCCTGCGGTAGGTGGCCATTTTTTTCAGTTCTTCAATTTCTTTTTCTTTTTTCCCGCTCCATTCCAACACAAGCTGGTTTACAATTTCGAGTTCGTCATCCCTGGATTTTCTTTTTCCTTTTTCCGGTTTTTGTCGCGAACCCATCCAGCCGATGGTTTTGTAAATGATTTTTATCTTTTCGTAGATGAATTTCTCCAGCGAATAGCTGATGGCGAGGTAGGAGGAAATAAAAATAAAGGGTGCAAAAACAAAGAAAGGCAGAAGTTGAAGTTCGTAAAAAAAGAAAAGTACAAGAGCCAAAATAAATACAGCCGCCACGGTAATAAACAGGGCATTGAACAAAGCTATTTTTCTGGGGCTTGCATGATTCATCGCACTTCCAGTTTATAACCCATTCCTTTGACGGTGGTGATGTAGGCGTTGCCTATTTTCTCACGAATTTTGCGAACATGCACATCAATGGTACGGTCGCCCACTATCACATCGTCGCCCCATACTTGATGAAAAATTTCATCCCGGGTAAAAACTTTGTCCGGCGAAGCCGCCAGCAATTGAAGCAATTTGAATTCTTTTTTCGGTAAGCTTACTTTTTTCCCGTTTTTCAACACCACAAAACTTACCGGGTTAATTTCCAACTCGTTGATTTTGATTATTTTTGAGTCATCTTTTTTGGTTGATCTGCGTAAGAGGGCTGTAATTCTGCTGATAAGTATTTTGGGTTTTACAGGTTTGGTGACATAGTCATCAGCCCCGGCTTCGAAGCCGGCAATTTGCGAATAATCTTCAGAACGGGCCGTTAAAAAGATGATTAATGTATTGTCGAGTTCCGGTATTTTTCTGATTTCTTCTACGGCCGTAATACCATCCATTTGAGGCATCATCACATCCATAATAATCAGGTGGGGCTGTTCGGCTTTGGCCTGGTCAACGGCCTGAATGCCATTGCTTGCCGTAGAAACCTTAAAGCCTTCCTTCAAGAGGTTGTAAGTCAGAAATTCGAGAATGTCTTCCTCATCGTCCACAAGGAGTATGCGGTAATTGTTGTTGTTCATGCGAAAGGTTGAAAATTCATTTGACCAAAGTAGTCATATTTGTAATGAACTGCTGCTGTTGGTGTTATTTTTAGGTTAATTTTTTGGATTATGCTGCTAAATTTTTCCAAAATTTCAAACTTTGGAAAAGTTTAAAGGCTTGTAAATCTGGAAGAGTTGTGGTTGACAACACACAAATTACTACTTTTGGGCTGTTAACAATCTTGGAAGATGAGTAAGCTCAAAGTCAGTTTAATAATTAGTTTTATTTTGCTTTGGTGTATTTCCCAGTCAGTGAAAGCCCAACAGTTTCACGGTGGTATCACAGCCGGTCTGGTTGGTTCACAGGTGGCAGGCGATACGTATTCGGGCTACAAAAAAGGAGGGGTTTATGCAGGGGGTTTTGTGAGCCTTGATGTTAGCGACCGTTCGGCTTTCCAAATGGAACTGACCTATTTTCAGAAAGGTTCGCGGGAAAATCCCACCGAGAAAAACAATTACGACTTTTATCTTTTCCGTGCCGATTATATCGAGCTCCCGCTATTGTACCAGTACAAAACCGGCAAAGACAAAAAGTTTATTATCGAAGCCGGCCCTTCGATGGGTGTACTGGTGGGTTATTACGAAGAAGATGAAAGGGAGGTGATTAGCGATTATACCGATAATGTTCCGGCCAGATTAACGCTTCAGTTTAACCTCGGTATCCGCTGGATGATTGCCGGGCGTTTTGGTGTCGATTTCCGTACCCACCATTCGTTGCTGAATATCCGCACCAAAAATGTAACCGGCGACGTGTGGCGGATATGGACCTACGGGCAATTTCACGATGCACTGGTACTTTCACTTTTTTACCAGATCAAGTAGTTTATGTTGTTGTGTCTTTCCAAATCAGAAACCGGAAGCTCTGTACCGGGATTTAAATCGATTAGCGGAAATCGAACCTCACTTTTAACTCACGGCACTCCAAGTACTCACGGCACTCAAGGCACTCCAAGTACTTCTTCTATTTCCACTTGATGTTACAACCCACACTTGGTATTTGATTTACCGGCACTTCTTTTCCTGATACCACCAGCTCAAGGGCTGCTCTCAGGTCTTTTCCGGTCACCGGTACATCGTTTCCCGGTCGGGATGCATCCAACTGTCCCCGGTACACACATTTTCCCTTTGCATCAAACAGGTTGAAATCGGGTGTACAGGCAGCGTCGTAGTTTTTGGCCACTTCCTGACTTTCGTCAAATAGATAGGGAAAAGGGAGATTGAGATTATTGGCCAGTTCCTTCATTTTATCAGGATGGTCTTCGGGGTAATTTTCCACATCGTTGGAATTGATGGCCACCATTCCGATGCCTTTTGAAAGGTAGTCATTTCCAATGTTTACCAACTCGTGAACGACGTGCTTTACGTATGGACAGTGGTTGCAGATAAACATGACGAGTGTTCCTTTTTCGCCCCGGATATCTTTCAGCCGGAGCATGTTACCACTGATGGCATCAGGCAAAATAAAATCGGGTGCCTCGAAACCGAGGGGGATGGGTTTTGTGAGGGTTAGGGACATGGCCTTTTTTTAGAGGTAAAGCTAATGATTTTTACAGAACCAGCTGAGGAAGGGACTTCAGAGACAATTACAGGGAAGAATTTCAGTTAAAAGATTGACTTTCGGTTTAGAAAGTATTATCTTGCAGACGCTAAACCATCATTAAAAACCATGAAAAAGTTTCTTGTTTTGGCTTTGGTTTCTCTCCTGTTCAGCGGACTGCCCGGCTGCAAAAAAACGGAAACCAACAACTACACGCCAGGTGCGAATAAAGATAAGTACAAAGGCACGGCAATTGTCGTGATCAGGTACTACGAGTACAATCCTTACACAGGCCAGGATGAATTTATTGAGGAAAAAGAATACCATTACAAAACCTCTGTTTTCATTAATCCACCGATGGTTCTGGATGGAGTTTCCGAAACCAATGCCTTTGGTTTGCAGATCTATCCCGACCGCAGCGGCAACGAAAGCGAAGAAGGCCATGTAGACTTTAGTTCCTGCATTATTGTGAACGATATTCTGGTAGGTAAGGTCTTGCTACAGTACTGGAACTATTCACTGAACGGTGACAAGATTTCAGGAACACTGACTGACAATCACATTGCCGAATCTGCCGCCTCCAATATTCTGTGGGCCTGGGATGAGGTCGCGGGCATTAAAATGATCATGCCGTTTTACATGGCCAACGGGACTAGTCTTACGGGGACGATAAGCGCACATGCCGTGGAACTTACCATCTCAGGTCAGTCAACCGACACCTACCGGAAATTCACCTGCACTATTAATGCCGTTTCGCAGTAAAAGGTTTGGTTGCAGATGGGTTCTTAAAAATTTTGTCTCCTCACTTTCCGGTTGTTTGTTAGCTTTGCATCAAACATTTTTATTGAAAAAAATCCTCCTCATACGTTTCAGTTCCATCGGCGATATTGTGTTAACCACACCGGTGGTCAGGGCATTGAAAAAGCAATTGGATTGCCAGTTGCATGTCCTTACAAAAAAGCAGTATGCCGGTATTTACCAACACAATCCCCATGTGGACAAGGTGCATTATTTTGAGAAAGAGCTGTCGGAAGTATATCCTGATTTGAAAAAACAGCAATTTGATTTTGTCGTCGATTTGCAAAAAAACCTGCGCTCTTTGAAAGTCAGACGCGCATTGAAACAGCCGTCGGCTTCTTTTCCCAAATTGAACAAACAAAAGTGGCTGCTGGTGAATTTTAAAATCAACAAGTTGCCCGGCGTACATATTGTTGACCGGTATTTTGAAGCTGTCAAATCCTTTGGCGTAACAAACGATAACAAAGGACTGGATTATTTTATACCGGACGAAGCACACGTAAACCCTTATGAGATTGACCCCCGTTTCGACAAAGAATTCATTGCCTTTGCCATCGGTGGCCAGCATTTCACCAAAATGATGCCTGCCGGGAAAGTAGCTTCCCTGGTGTCAAGAATTAATTTCCCGGTGGTTTTGCTGGGGGGAAAAGAAGATGCTGAAAAGGGGGTGGAAATCAAAAAATTGAGTCATAACGCCATTATTTTAAATGCTGCCGGAAAACTTTCACTGGACCAATCAGCCTCCATGATCAGGCAAGCCGCCGTTGTGCTGACCAATGATACGGGATTGATGCACATTGCTGCTGCTTTCCATAAAAAGATTGTCAGTTTTTGGGGAAATACCGTCCCTGCTTTTGGGATGTCCCCATATTTTCCGGGTTTTGGGGAACGCTCACATATTTCTGAAGTGCCAGGTTTGAGATGCCGGCCTTGTAGTAAACTGGGGTATAAAAAATGCCCGAAAAAACATTTCAAATGTATGACAGAACAGGATGAAGATTTGATTGTGCAGAAAACGCTTGCGCTTATTGGGGAATAAACAATCCCAGGCCTTTGCTAAAACCAGAAAAGCTGTCACCCTGAGCTCGCCCCGGCGCAGGTACCCCCTTACTCAGAAGCACAAAACCCAATGTTTCGCACAGGTCTTAGTTCAGATGATGTGGAATTGCTACTTTTGCCGCGATGAGCAGCGACATTGACATTTTCCCTTTACAGGACTGGTTGCCGACCGGTGGCAAACCACTAGTTATTGCTGGCCCGTGCAGTGCCGAAAGCGAAATGCAACTTTTGCGCACGGCCCGTGAGATAGCAACAATTCCTGCCGTAAAAGTTTTTCGGGCAGGTATCTGGAAACCACGCACAAGGCCCGGCGAATTTGAAGGTGTGGGGGAAGAAGGCCTTCGATGGCTCGAAGAGGTAAAAAAACAAACCGGCCTCCTGACCGCAGTTGAAGTTGCCAAACCCGCACACGTTGAACTGGCATTGAAGCACAATGTTGACATACTCTGGCTGGGTGCACGAACGGTGGTCAACCCGTTCAATGTACAGGAAATTGCCGACGCTATCAAAGGCCACGATGTTCCGGTGATGGTGAAAAATCCGCTGAACCCCGATGTGAAACTCTGGCTGGGCGCCATCGAGCGTATTCATGCCGTCGGCATCCGGAAAATCATCGCCATCCACCGTGGATTCCACTATTTTGAAAAATCACCTTTTCGCAATGCGCCCATGTGGGAAATCCCCATCGAACTCAAGTCCATCCTGCTTTCCGTCCCCATTATTATTGACCCGAGCCATATTTGTGGACAAAGGGACCTGTTACAACCGGTGGCACAAAAAGCACTTGACCTGGAGATGGACGGGCTTATCATAGAAAGCCATTTTGACCCCGGGCATGCACTTACCGATGCCGCGCAACAGATTACCCCAAAAGAACTGGAAGAACTGCTCGGTAAATTGGTGAGCCGCAGAAAAAGTGGGAATATCGACTTCCAAAACAAACTGGAAAGCTTGCGCACCGAGATTGACAAACTGGATGGGGAACTGCTTCAGATTCTCGGTAAACGGATGGAAATTATTGATGAAATTGGTTTGTACAAAAAAGAAAACGACATCACCATTTTGCAGATGAAGCGCTGGGCGGGCATTATCCGCGACCGTCTTTCAATAGGTACCCACCTGGGGCTTGGCGAAGGATTCCTGAAAAAACTTTTAAACGTTATCCACAAGGAATCGCTGCAAAGACAGACGGATATTTTCATGCAGGCGGACAGGAAAAAAACGAAAGTATGAAAAGGTACGGAAGACCTTTCTTTAAGAAACCCCCAACCAACTGTCCACAACCTACATCCACTTTTTACGCCGGAAATAAGCAAACATGCTGGCACCCACGACTACCATCACCGATATGATGACCCAAAAAGCAGTGGGGTTCTTTTCCAGCGGCAAGCTGACATTCATTCCGTAAAGGCCGGTTAAAAAAGTAAGAGGAAGAATAATTGAAGAGATCAGCGTGAGGATTTTCATGATCTCGTTGGTTTTGTTGGCCTGAAGCGAATCGAAGGTCGTTGACAACCCGTTAATCAGTTCGCCGTAGTCTTCGGTCATGTCCCACATTTTGTTGTAGTAGTCGAGGATGTTTCCCCAGTAATCTTCCATGTTGTCGGCAAAACCCTGTACCGAACCCGATTCAAATTTGTTAAATACCCGCAGTTGGGGTTTGAGCATGGTATTTAAAAGAATAATATTTTTGCGTGTAACCGAAAGGCGTTCAATAATTCTTGTGGGTTTTCCGCTGAACAGTTCACGGTTGATCAATTCGAGCTCCAAACCCACTTTACGCAGCAGGAAAAGGGTTTCGTACATTATTTTTTCGAGTAAGAGGTAGAGCAGCGCATCCGAAGTGCCGATTTCAAAATCCTCGCCACGTTTTTCCTGTGCCAGGGCTTCAGCAAACAAATTGTCCACAATCCAGTGCGATTTCCCAACCGTAATAATGAAATCTTCGCCCCAGAATATTTTTACTTCACGTGTTTTAATGAATCGGTTGTCGCGGTCGAAAACCGGAAAATGAAGGATGAGGAAATAGTAGTCGTCATATTCGTCAATTTTGGAACGCTGGTTGGCCTGGCGGCAGTCTTCAATGTCGAGCTGGTGAAAGTGGTAGGTGTTTTCCAGGTGCTCGAAATCCTGCTCGGTAGGGGACTTAATGTTCAGCCACCGCAGCCGTCCTATTTTAATGGTTTCGATCATCGTCTTTTTCCCCTTCCTGTTTTTATTGAGATTCTTATACCGGCTAACTGCTCAGGTCAACAAGCCATCGCGGCTATTTAGGCCTTATTTCAGCGCCTGAATGCAATCCCCAAAAGTAAAAAATATTTTCAGTGGCTTACGTTTGAAGCAATAAAAAAGCCAGGTCGGGTTTTACTTCGCCAGGCTGACAGGTTTTTCTGTTTTGGAAAAAGATGAAGGCAGCCTGAGGCTTAAATAATATATTTGACCATAAGGCAAAAAAAACGGTCACAATCTGATTTTATAATCTATACAGGTTCGCTGGTTGTAAGATGGAAACCCGTCCTGAAAAACCAAAAGAGCTGTTTCTTGCCCACGCACCGGATTAATCGTAATTTTGAAAAATCATGAAAAGGCGGACTTTGTAAATGGGAACCTTTCAATAATCGGTGATTCAAAAACATTTAGCACATATTTAATGAGTACGCAGAAAAAATTACCCGATAGTTACCAAACCCCCGGAGAAAAAATACGGCTGCGCGGCAGCCTGGCCTTTTTTGTTTATTGTCTGCTGCTCATCCCTTTTGTGAACCTGAACACTTTAATTGACCCTGCTTTATCCTCAAAATTTACGGCTTTGGCTGTCGGGTTGCTTGTTTTTATTGTATGGTATTCTTTCAGCCTCCTGCGGGACAAATCCCACATCGACTTCCGCTTCATAAAAACCCCTGTTTTCCTTTTCCTTTTCTTGTTTGTCATCTTCTCTTGTTTATCCATTTTCAAGGCGGTCAACCTGTCAGAGGCTGTTGTCTGTTTTTTGAAAAATGGTGTCTTCTTTGTCTTTTTTGCATTCACAACACTTGTGTTGGTCAACAACAAAGTCCCACTTTCGGCAATCACGAAGATAGTCGTTGTATTTTCTTCATTGATCATTGCGATTGGCCTGTTTCAGACCCTAAATGTAATGGTACACGAAGCGCTGACTGATGCCAGTACCAAAGTTGTCAAGGCTGTTTTTATGAACAAGAACCTGTATTCCCAGATGCTTTATCTGACACTTCCGTTTAATTTATACGGTATTTTTGCTTTCCGTACAAAGTGGAAAACCTGGAGTACTGTGAACAGCCTGCTCATCCTCGTAGTGATCACACTGCTCATTACCAGGTCGGTTTGGCTGGCGCTCATTGTTTCGTCTTTTGCAACGATGGCTTTTGTCGGCATCTACAATATTAAAAGGGACAACAAGCTGGTGGTATTTGGGGGTAAGCGGGTGAAAGCACTCCTTTTGGCAGGAAGCACAATCACCATTACCCTGTTGATAATTGCAGCATCAGGGGGCTTTACAGATCCAAAAGGGATGATGAACAAAAAAATGACTTCCAGCGAGGCCCGCCTTGTCATGTGGCAAAAATCCCTGGCAATGTTTGCCGACCATCCGTTTTTTGGTGTTGGCGGCGGAAATTGGAAAGTGCAAATTCCCAATTACGGCGTTTACAACGACATAAAAATACGGAATAAAAAACGCTTTCAACGGCCCCACAACGATTACCTGTGGATACTTACCGAAAACGGGACCTTGGGCTTTCTGGCTTTTCTATCGGTATTTATCATCAGTTTGTTTTACCTGTTCAGGATAATTGATGAATCCCAGAACAAGGAAGACAGGATGTTTTATCTGCTCATGTTTTCCGGACTTGTCGGATATATGGTTTTTTCCTTTTTCAGCTATCCGGGAGAACGGGCGGAAACAAGCATTTATCTGTTTTTCCTGCTGTCACTTGTTACGGCAAAATACCATCAGCTACGGGTCGGGGCCGAAAAAAGCACTTCTGCCAAAGTATGGTTATTTATGGCTTCCCCACTGGTTCTGGTTTTACTGGCTGCTTCTTATGTGGGAATTATCAGGATAAAAGCCGAAGGCCATACACGACTGGCAATAAATGCTTTGCATACCAACCGCTTTGAAACCACCATCAGGGAAATTGATAAAGGCTACACCTGGTTTTACGGGATGGACCCCACGGCCACACCTTTGTTATGGTACAAAGGCCTGGCCAACTTCAGGAAAGGCAATACCGATAAAGCCCTGAAAAACTTTCTGGGGGCCTCCGTCATAAACCCTTTTCACAGCCACACCTACAACAGCATAGGCATACTTTACGCAACCAAAGGCCGTTTTGTTAAAGCGAAAGAAAACTTTTTGAAATCGCTGGAACTGCGGCCTTATTCGAGTGAAACACTGATCAACCTGGCCAAAATTTATATTCAGGACGAGCAATTTGAGAAAGCTTTTGAAGAACTCAAAAAGATCGATCCCAAATCAAAAAATAAATCTTTCAAAATAAACATGGTCAGGGTACTTGAATACAAGGTTGACCGGTTGGCCGACAGCATTCAGGAAGCAACATTACATGATTACCTTTTAAGTTTAAAAGCGTCGAAGCCGAATACTTTGGCAGTTTATCAATCATCAGTAAAAGAAGAACGCTCGTTTGAGTCACAGTTTTTAAGGGCTGCTGCGCGCAGCCTCATCGGGTCCGACAGTACCTTAAGCCAAAGCCAACGGAAGTTGTTGAACACTTACTTAAACGTGGATTAAATGCCCTTCCCCCTTTGTTTCTGTTGAAGTAACGGAAAGCGAAAACACGGCCTGGAAAAAAGCATTTGCTTTTTGAAGTTTTTTTTTGTATGTTTGCCAAATCGGTAACAACAAGCACAACAAACAAACCGGTAACAAGCAAGTAATTGTAATTTAGGGTAACACAAAATTGTCGGCCCGGTAGTTCATCAACCGGGTTTGTGTACAGACATTTTCGTGTGAACGGAATTGACAATTCTGTGTACAAAAAGCAAACCTTTTTACAATTACGAAGTATAAGGACAGGAAAGCCGGTTTTTTTGGCTTGATGACCCGGGAAAAACAAACAAAATGAAAAGGTTGAGGTTGAAAATATCTCAGGTAGTTTTAGCACTTCTATTTTGTGTTTCTTCTACACTTAACGGCCAGGAGATGCTGGGCCTTGTATTCAGCGATTACAGTGGTATTTCCTCGGCAGCCATTAATCCGGCACGCCTGACCGGAACAAAGGTTTACCTCGATATTGATATCATCAGCGGGAATGTTTCCCTTGCCAACAACATGTTTTATTTTGGGCGTGAGAACAAGACGATTCAAAAGACGCTCCGGGTTGATGACAGTATTTTTTATAACGGCAATTACCGATGGGGCAGGACGTTTAATTATTACGACAACACCCGCGACAAATATTTCTCATCCGGCCTGCGCCTGACAGGGCCGTCAATAATGCTTCAAAACGGACGGCATGCTTTTGGTATATCCACAGCTTTCAATTCATTTCATGCGGGGAACAACATTCCTTATACCGTACCCATCACTTTCTACGAAGGATTGTCCGTTCCAGAGTACTACGATGTAGAGTTTAACAATGGTGATTACAGCATTGTCAGCATGTCCTGGTCTGAGATCGGATTAAATTATGCTTACGATTTTTACAACTACTTTGGTAACAGGATTACTTTCGGGCTTTCTGTACAAGCCCTGTTTGGTTACGAAGGGGGTTATGCCAATATCCGAAATTCGAATTATGTTATTCACGATGCGAGTACTGTTGATTTTAAGAACTTCGATGCGGAGCTTGCTTATGCCCTTCCGGTGAGTTACGGCAACGAACTGGCCACAGATTTCAGGCCCGTGGTAAAAGGTTATGGTGTGGGCTTTGACCTCGGTATGGTTTTTACAAAATTGAAGTCAACTTACACTTACGAAGGGGGACACAAACTCTGTGAAAAACCCTATGATGATTACCTTTACAAAATAGGCATTTCCGTACTCGATATCGGTGGTATTACTTTCACAAAGGATGCTGAACTACATCAGTTCAACAATGTAAGCAAGTACTGGGAGGAATTTGACACCATCAATTTCAGGGGGATTAAAGATGCCGTACAAATCTACAGCAGGGGGTTTTACGGCGACTCCGATGCCAGCTACTCTGGTGACAGGATCAGGGTAAACCTGCCGGCAACCATCAGTCTGCAATTTGATTACCATTTGCGGGAGAAACTTTACCTTTCCGCTTTGTGGATGCACCCTTTAAGGTTCAACCCGCGAACACTGTGGCGGCCCGCCCAGCTGGCTTTTGTCCCGCGTTACGAAACCCGTTATTTTAGTGTAAGCTTACCTTTATCCATCTACAATTATGCCGAACCCCGGCTGGGCCTCGCGGTAAGAATCTATTCTTTGACCGTCGGGACCGAACGACTGGGCTCGCTCATGGGAATCTCTGATTTTAACGGGATGGATTTTTATTTCTCAATCCGTTTTAATATCACCAAGGGCGCTTGCCTGAGTTATAACCGTGGCGCCTGCTCCAACTCAAGGTTCGGGAGCGATTGGTAGGTAGAATTACCAGTGCATAAAGTACCTGACATTTGCGAGCAGCTTGGTAGTTTTCCTGCATCAGCAGACAATGAAGTCTTACCAAGCAACTTTTTACCTCTCTTTGGCGTCTTTAAAAAATGAAACGACGTGTCATCAGCCAAATCTTCAGGAAAGCATTGCTATGCTCAGTTGCGATTGCCTGTATTTACTCAGCAGCTTTCAGCCAGCAATGTGAAACGGCCTTCGATTTTACCGAATGGTCATTGGAGGGCACAGCCGATGGCGACTGGCAGGTGGCAGGCCCCAATGATGTCGTCAACACCAGCTATATTTTACCGGCCACTTTTTTTGTCAATAAACAGAAATTGATTAATGTTTTCATCAAGGGGACAATGTCGGTTGAGACCGGTTCCGATGATGATTTTGTCGGTATTGTTTTCGGCTATCAAAACCCGAAAACGCTGGCCGATGACAATCAGTATCAGTTTTATCTTTTCGGCTGGAAAGGGGGAACAGGAAGCCTTAACGGTTACCAGGCGAAAGAAGGTTTCAGGTTGTCTTTGTACAACGGCTTCATCAATATGGCCGACCAGGAGAAATATTTCTGGGGGCAAGTTGAAAAATCACCGCAACGCCGCCTGTTCGATAAAAAATATGGTGATACACTTGGCTGGGTGAACAGCCGCGAGTATTTATTTGAATTGTTTTACTCTTCCAACCGAATCCGCATTTCGATTGACGGAAAAATGATTTTTGAACGTGAAGGATGTTTTCCCGCCGGGAAGTTCGGGTTTTACTGTATGTCGCAGACCCTGACCCGTTTTATGGATTTTACCTACCGGTCATTCATTGATTTTGTACCGCAACCGACATCTGTTTGTCCCGGTGAAAAAATTTATTTTAATGCTTTCGACCTGAACTGTTCGGTCTTGCCCGATTTCATCGAATCGATGAACTGGGATTTTGGGGATGGTCAGTCAGCTTCGGTCATCAACCCGGAGCATACCTATTCCGAAGCCGGTGAATACCGGGTTGAATTGATAGTTGACAAAACCGGCGGTTGTTCCGATACCATCATAAAAACCGTGACGGTAAAACCGAAACCTACGGTAGATATTGGCGATGACACCCTTGTGCCCGCCTGTTCTTCCATCACCTTCGATGCCGGAAACCCCGGTTCATCATATGCCTGGTCAGGCGGTCAGGTTTCGCAAGCTACCGAGTTGGCAGTAGGGAATACCGACACCCTTGTTTGGGTGGTGGTGGATAAAAATGGCTGCCTGGCCGGCGATACGCTTGCCGTTCAGGTAGAAGGAAACGATCTTCACCCGAACGGGTGAAGGAAAATCTGCGTTATCTGCGGCTAATAAAAGACACCTGCGAACAGCTTTTTGCATTGCACCTGTCTGACGAAGGAATGAATTGCGTCAAAATAACCTTGTCGAAACGAGGAGGGTGCAGTCTGTCCCAACCCCTTGCGACGGCCTGGGTGTTGGCGGTGAGGGAACTCCCGGGATACGGCACCCACGCGTTAGAGATGTCTTGTCGTTGCGCTTTCCTCAACATGACAAACGATTTAATAATTAACTCACCCAAACAAAGCATCAATCTCCCCAAGTTCCTCTTTGGTCAACTCTTTGCTGTCGCCCAATAATCCGGTGATGAAAGTCAGTTTTGCCGAAGCTTCAAAAACTTCCAGGCGGTCGAAAGCTTCCAACAGTGATTTGCCCACGGCCAGCACCCCATGATTTTGCATCAGGATTATGTTGGAATGAATGGCAGCTTTGGCAATTTCGTTTGCGAGCCCGGCAGTCCCCATCAATTTGTAAGCAGCAGTAGCCGGCTCCCCACAAATGGCACGGGCTTCTCCCATCAGATTGCAGTTGACCTTTTTTGCGCTGATACCAAAAGCGGTAGCGAAAACCGGATGGGCGTGAACAATGGCCTGCACATCTTTTCGTGCTTTAAAAACGGCAAGGTGCATGCCCGTTTCCATGCTGGCTTCGAAATCAGGGTTGCGGCTTTTTCCATTAAAGTCAACTAGGCCGATGTCATCAACAGCCATCCTGCCTTTGTCGGTTTGGGAAGCCGTAAGCAGTATTTGGTTTTCACCAATTTTCAGGCTGATATTTCCACCGGAAGTGGTCGTCAACCCCTTGCTGTACAGCCGGCGCATAAAATAAGCGACTTCTTCTTTTTGTTCCTGATGGTTCATGTGCTATTCCTCAAAAAGTTTTTTCACCGCCTGGTGATGTGCTTTGATGATTCCTTTCTCGGTAATGATTCCGCTGATGTATTTGGCCGGTGTAACATCAAAAGCGGGGTTGTAGGCTTTGGAACCCGGTGAAGCCACCAGCACTTTGATTTTATTGCCATTGGCATCGACACCTGTTTGGTAAAGTACTTCATCCTGGTCGCGCTCTTCAATCGGGATTCCTTTCCCCGTTTTGCATTCCAGATCGAAAGTAGAAGTAGGTGCCGCTACATAAAAAGGCACATCATAAGCATGGGCTACGATGGCCTTTTCAAGGGTCCCGATTTTGTTGGCCACATCGCCATTGGCAGCAATCCGGTCGGCACCAACAATAATCAGGTCGATTTTTCCCTGGGCCATCAGTGTGGCAGCGGCATTGTCGGGGATAATCACATGGGGTACCCCGTCGTTATACAATTCCCAGGCCGTGAGCCGGGCGCCCTGGCTGCGCGGACGGGTTTCGTCGACATAAACAAATACGTCTTTTCCCTGTCGTTTGGCAAGGTAAACCGGGGCGAGGGCAGTGCCATAATCAACAAAGGCAAGCCAGCCTGCATTGCAATGGGTAAGGATATTGGCTGATTTTTTGATGAGTTCGCTGCCGTACTCCCCTATTTTCTTTGAATCTTCAGTGTCTTTTGTGGCTACCCGCTGGGCTTCAATTTTTGCATTTTCAGGAGAGTTCAGCCCGGCACGGTAAACCCTGTCCACCGCATAAAACAAATTCTTGGCCGTTGGCCGGGTGTGTTCAATGTCCTGCCGTGCCTCACGAATGGAAATAGCCTTGGTTTTTTCGTTCGATAACAGAAAAGCCTGTGCCATGGCATAACCGGCTGCCGCACCAATGGCACCGGCGCCCCTGATGGTCATGTCGGTAATGGCCATGCAGGTATCCCAATAGGTTTTACATTCGTGAATCACAAATTCGAAGGGCAGAAGGTTCTGTTGAATCATAAAAACAGAAGTGCCTTCCATCCAAACCGTTTGATATGATTTATCGTTGACGAGCATTTTTAATTGGTCATTGGTTAATTGATTGTCAGACGCTTCCAGGTCCTGCGGACGCTGGAAGGTCTTCATATACTCAAATTTTTCAAAGCCATCCACACCATCAGTCCCGTACCCGTTGCGATGCTTTTTTCATCTACATCAAAAGTGGAAGTGTGCAGGTTTGCTGTGATGCCTTTGGCTCTGTTTCCTGTTCCCAGCCGGTAAAAACAAGCCGGGATGATTTGTCCGTAGCGGGCAAAGTCTTCCACCGTCATTCTGATTTCCAGGCCTTTTACATTTTCTTTCCCAAGAAATTCAATGGCGGCTTCCCTGGCATTTTGAGTAAGTTTTTCATCGTTGACCAAAACCGGGTAGCCCTTCCGGATGGTCACTTCACAACTTACCCCATATTCCAGGGCAATTTTATCAGCCGTTTTCTTAATCAGCCGGTGGGCCTGCTCCCTCCAGCTTTCGTCAAAAGTGCGGAAGGTACCGCGAAGCTGAACCCCGGAAGGGATAATATTGTAAGTGCCATCGGCAATAAAACGGCCAAAAGCCAGTACCGAAAGCAGGTCTGCGGGTTTGTTTTTCGTCAGTACATTTTCAAGGCTGAGCAGAACCTGTGCAGCTGCCAACACGGTGTTGTCCCGTTTTTCCGGAATGGCCGCATGTCCTCCTTTTCCTTTCACAAACAAGCTAAGCTCATCGGAGGAAGCCATGTATTTTCCGGTTTTAAACCCCACTTGTCCGGCTTGCAATTCGGGAAAAACATGCTGGGCAAAAATGGCATCGGGTTTGGGGTTTTCCAGTACACCTTCCTTTATCATTTGCAGTGCTCCGCCGGGGAGTTCCTCTTCGGCAGGTTGAAAAATAAATTTGACTGTCCCTTCAAAATTGTTCTTTAAGTCGTTCAGAATTTTCACCGTTCCCAGCAAACAAGTCATGTGCACATCGTGGCCACAGGCATGCATCACACCGCTGTTCAACGATTTGTAGGGGAGATGATTTTGTTCGGTAAGTGCCAGCGCATCCATATCTGCCCGCAGGGCGATGGTTTTTTTAGCGGGGTTCTTCCCTTCTATCAATCCGACAATACCATATCCACCCACATTATTTTTATGCGAAATTCCCCATTCGGTCAACAAATTTGAAAGGTAAGCCGCCGTTTCTTTTTCCTGAAAACTCAATTCGGGACGGGCATGAAGGTGGTGACGGACTTTTAGCAAATGAGCCGACATGGCAGCAACTGACTGCTTTACTTCTTGTTTCATTTCCACAGCAATAGAGAATATTTTCATTAACAAATGTAAACTTTTAGGGGAAAGGTGAATTCAAAAATAGAAAAATCAGAAAGCTTGTTAAAAAATTACAAGATTTACTGCTCGCTAACGCAGGCTTTCTAACTTTGTAAAAGATTTATGTGTATTCATTTAAAAAAAAAGAAATTTGAATTATTACCGGTAACCACCCTTTTAGGTGGGTCGTGTTCAAATATTAAGGCAATAGCAAAGCAGCGGACAATTGACGATGCATTCAGGCAGAAGTATTTTTTTACCCGTTCAGCAGCCCGGATACTCGGGATGTTCAGTTCGTTGGAAGAAAGGGCTTACCGGCAAAAAATGAAGGGGCTTAATTTTGTTAAACCACCGGTTTTTATCATTGGGTTTTGGCGATCGGGAACTACGCTCATGCATCAACTGATGACGCTGAACAAGGAATTCGGCTTTCTGAATACCTATCATTCTGTCTTTCCCAATCACATACTTGCCAATCAGTGGTGGCTGAAAAACATCGCGAAATTATTGTTGCCCGATACCCGTCCCGGCGACAATATGAAACTGGATTTCAGTTATCCGCAGGAAGAAGAAATAGCATTGGGAAATTTGCAGCCCATCAGTTTTTATAATTTCTTTTATTTCCCGCGGGATATTCAGGAATTCATCAGCGAAAGCCTTTTTTTTGAAAATATAAGTGAAGAGCAGTTTCACCGGTGGAAAGAAGCCTACACCTACCTGATGAATACGGCCCTCATTAATACCAATGGAAATCAATTTGTTTCTAAAAACCCACCCAATACGTTCCGGATTAAGATACTACTCGATATGTTTCCCGAAGCAAAATTTATCTACATGCACCGCAATACTTACGAAACCATTTATTCGTTTATCCGGTTTGTACAAGGTGTCCTCAAAGGTGTCAAATTACAGGAATATGATGAAACGGAAAACAAACTTCAGTTAATCAGGCTGTACAAACTGATGCAGGAGGCCTATGCGAAAGATAAAGTTTATATCCCTGAAGGCCAGCTTGTGGAAGTGGAATACGAATACTTCAAAGACCATAAAAAAGAAGAGCTTTCACGAATTTACAACCAACTTGGCCTCGATGGATTTGAAGAAACCGTGCCCCGTATTGATTTTCTCCTGCACGAGATCAACGATTTCAAGCGCTCGAACCATCAAATTGACGAATCATTTAAAAGTCTTATCAACAGCGAATTGGGAGATTTAGTCGACCTCAATACAAAATAAGGGGTACCTGCCATATCTGTACGCACATGATGGTGAACTGACCCTCAAATTATGAATTGCACATGCAATTCGGGATTGAGGCTGTGTAGCTTGTGTACTTCTGCTATTTTGCCCCACGAGGCCAGAGCAACATAGCAGGCTGGTGTTTTGTAAAAAGTAAGCGTTAACATTCAATAGTTCAAAAAACATCGGCACGGAGTAAAATATTAAGCTGTCAAAGTGTATCTTTGGGCCTTATTGCAAACAGCCATGTTTTTTAGAAAATACATCAACAACCGATATTTTTATACCGGACTTGCTTTTGTTATCCTGATGGTATTTTTCGACCAGGAGAACATTGTCGAACAACTGAACCTCAGCCGCCGCCTGAGTGATCTTGAGGAACAAAAGGCTTTTTACCGCGAAGAAATCAAAAATAACACCGAAGCCATTTATGTACTGGAACACGACACCCTCCGCATGGAAAAATATGCCCGTGAGAAATATTATATGAAAAAGGACGGGGAGGATGTTTTTGTATTGGTTCCGGAGGAGTAATCCCGCTCAGCGATGTTTCGGACGTCTGTTTTAACCTGCTTAAAGCTTGTACACCTGAACTATTGTGAGAGTTTTTTCGAACTTCCGGGGGCAAGGCACCGATGCTTCCATTATACCGACTCTTCCAGGTTCTGCGAACGCTGGAAGGTCTTCCGTTCCCCCATCCTTCCATTCCTCCACTCTCCCACTTCTTACTGCGGATCCACGTCAAACTGTACCATTACGGGTTTGAACCTGGTGACTTTTCTGAACTCCCCCAACAGGGCAAGTATTTGTTTCTTTGTTGCCGACTGGTTTGCTTCCCGCGGGGTTTTCAACAACAACTGCCGGATGTAAAAAGAGCGGACTCGTGCCACCATAGGGGGTTCCGGCCCCTGAACCCTGTTTCCGAATTTAGCCCGCATTTCCCTACCGAAAACCAGGGCAGCTGCTGCCAGTAATCGCGGATCCTTGTGTTTCATCCGGATGATGATCAGTCTGTGAAAAGGCGGGTATTTAAACCGTTTCCTTTCGGCCAACTCGCGCTCAAACATACCCTGGTAATCGTTTTCAACCACATTCTTAATAACGGGATGTGAAGGTTGCCATGACTGAATGATCACCTTTCCCCTTTTGTTCTTCCGCCCGGCCCTGCCACTTACCTGGGCCATCATCTGGTAGCTTCTTTCGTGTGCCCTGAAATCGGGGAAACTGAGCATGTTGTCAGCACTTAAAACCCCAACCACCTGCACATTATCGAAATCGAGGCCTTTGGTAACCATTTGTGTACCGGTAAGGATATCCGTTTTGCCGGTTTCAAATTCGTAGAAAATGCGCTGAAGAGCGTTCTTGCTACGGGTCGAATCAAGGTCCAACCTGCTTATATTGGTTTCGGGAAGCAGGAAACCCAGTTCTTCTTCCACCTTTTCTGTACCAAAGCCCTTCATTTTTAAATCGGTACTCCCACAGTCGGAACAGGTGGCGGGGACAGTTGTGGAGAACCCACAATAATGACATTTAAGCAACTCGCTGTGTTTGTGGTAAGTGAGGGTTACATCACAATTTTTACATTCGGGCACCCAATTGCAAAGCTCGCATTCTATTCGCAGCGAAAACCCCCGGCGGTTCTGGAAAAGGATAATTTGTTGCTTTTCCTCCAAAGTAGCTTTAATGGCGTCCAGCAACACCGACGAAAAATGCGAGCGAATCAATTTTCGGTGCAGTTGGTCTTTCATGTTCACCACCACCACTTCGGGCAGGGTGATGCCACTGTACCTTTCGGTGAGGGTTGCCAGGCCGTATTTTCCCGTTTGGGCATTGTAAAAACTTTCGATGGCCGGCGTAGCTGAGCCCAGTACGACTTTGGCTTTATGGAGTGAAGCGAGGTAAATGGCCGAATCGCGGGCATTGTAACGTGGTGCAGGATCAAACTGTTTGTAGGACTGGTCGTGCTCTTCATCAACAATAATAAGTCCCAGATTGCTGAAGGGAAGAAACATTGCCGAACGTGGTCCCAGAATAATCCGGTACCGGCTGCGCACAGCGTCTTCGTCGTGCCCGGCAATGTTGTTCCACACTTCGGCTCGCTCGTTGCGGTTGTAGCGCGAGTGGTACACCCCGACCTCGTTGCCAAAATACCTGCGCAGGCGGTTGATGATTTGGGTGGTGAGGGCAATTTCAGGTAGCAGATAAAGGACTTGTTTGCCCGTTGCCAGTATTTCTTCGATGAGTTTAATGTAGATTTCCGTTTTCCCCGATGAAGTTATCCCGTGCAGCAAAACCACATTGTGTTCGCTAAATTCATGGTTGATTTTCTGAAAAGCTTCGTGCTGGTGTTCGCTCAATATAACACCGGCAATGTTTTCGGCATTGCCCTTTTCTTCCAGCCGGCTGACGGTCTTTTTCGTGATAAGGAACACACCTTTTTCGTTCAATGCCCTGAGCACGGCATGCGTGCTGTCGGCCTTTTTCAGCAACTCGCTTTGCCTGATTTCAAAGTCCGTTTCCATCGGAAAACCGGCCAGTCGAAGAAAGTGCATCAGCAATTCGAGTTGTTTGTGGGCCCTTTTGCCCAGGCTGTCCATCAGTTCGCGCATGGACTCTTCATCCCTGAATGTATCCGAAAGTGAAACAAAGCTTTCTGTTTTGGGTTTAAAGCCTCCTTTCAGTTCTTCCTCCATCACCAGTATATTTTTGTCTATCATCCTTTTCAGCAGGGGCAGGACTTTCTGAAAACCCACTATCCTTGAAATCTCGTCAATGGCCAGTCGTTTTTTAACCAACAGGGTTTCGGTTACACGGTATTCAAATTCGTCGAGGTTTTCCCTGTCGGGAAGGAAGTCGGGCGAAAGCAATATTTTCGATTCGCTGGACAACTTGAAAACTGCAGGCAGGGCAGCCTGCATCACCTGTCCAAGGGTACTCATGTAATAATCCGAAATCCACTTCCAGAAACGGAACTGCAAATCGTTGACAAGTGGCTTTTCGTCCAGCAGGTGCAGAATGTATTTGGGAACGTATTCGGGTACTTCACGGTGAATTTTCCGTACAAGCCCGGCATAAATCTTTTTGCGCCCGAACTGCACGGCTACCCTTTGGCCTTCAGCCACAAACTCATTCAACTCGTAAGGCACGCGGTAAGTGAAAGTTCCCGGAACCGGGAGGGGCAACAAAATGTCAGCAAAAAGGGTGATACGTTCCATTCATGCAAAGGTAGGGTTTTAGTGCGGAATGCAGCATGTTGTGTGGAGTCATCATCAAAGTCCCCTCCGTTCGCACACAAACAAAATAATCCTACCTTTGCAACCTATGGAAAACATCAGGAATTTCTGCATTATTGCCCACATCGACCACGGAAAAAGTACATTGGCCGACCGTCTGCTTGAGTTCACCGGAACTGTTGCCGGACGAGACCTTGAAGCCCAGGTGCTGGACGATATGGACATCGAGCGCGAACGCGGGATTACCATTAAAAGCCATGCCATCCAGATGGATTACAAGCAGCAGGGCCGGGATTATGTACTGAACCTCATCGACACCCCCGGCCATGTGGATTTTTCGTACGAAGTTTCGCGTTCCATTGCAGCTTGCGAAGGCGCACTGCTGATTGTTGACGCCACGCAGGGCATCCAGGCGCAAACCATTTCCAATCTGTACCTCGCCATCGAGAACGACCTGGAAATTATTCCCGTCCTGAATAAAATGGACCTCGACAACGCCATGCCCGATGAGGTAAAGGATCAGATTGTGGACATGATTGGTTGCGATGAGAGTGAAATTATTGAAGCCAGCGGCAAAACAGGCTTCGGTGTAGACAATATTCTGGAAGCCATAGTAGAAAGGATTCCTGCCCCCAAAGGAGATACCGGCGCACCTTTGCAAGCGCTGATTTTTGACTCTGTTTTTAACTCTTTCAGGGGAATTATTGCCTACTTCAGAATTTTTAACGGTGAGATCAGACAAGGGGAAAAGGTGAAATTTGTAAATACCGAAAAAGAATACGAGGCCAATGAAATTGGGGTGCTGCGCCTGAAACAAGAACCCCGCAAAGTATTGAAGGCCGGCGATGTCGGCTATATTATTTCGGGGGTAAAAACCTCGAAGGAAGTCAAAGTAGGCGACACAATTACCCATGTTGATGCGCCTTGTGAAGCAGCCATCGAAGGTTTTGAAGATGTAAAGCCCATGGTTTTTGCGGGTATTTACCCTATTGATGCGGACGACTACGAAGAGCTTCGCACTTCCATGGAAAAACTACAGCTTAACGATGCTTCGCTGACTTTTGAACCCGAATCGTCGATGGCTTTGGGTTTTGGTTTTCGCTGTGGCTTTTTGGGATTGCTGCACATGGAAATTATCCAGGAGCGCCTCGACCGCGAATTCGACATGAATGTCATCACCACCATGCCCAATGTGTCGTACCGCGTAATTACCAATAAAAAGGAAGTGATTGAAGTCCACAATCCTTCCGGCCTGCCCGAGCATAAATATGTAGACCATATCGAAGAACCTTTTATCAAGGCACAAATCATTTCGAAAACCGATTATATCGGCCCCATTATTAAACTTTGCCTCGACAAAAGGGGTGAGCTGAAAAATCAGGTTTACCTCAGCACCAGCCGGGTTGAACTAACGGTGGACATGCCGCTGGGAGAAATCGTCTTCGACTTTTACGACAAACTGAAAAGCATCTCCAAAGGTTACGCTTCTTTTGATTACCACATTTCGGGCTACCGCCCGGCAAAACTCATCAAGCTCGATATTCTTTTGAATGGGGAGTCGGTTGATGCTTTGTCAACTTTAACCCATCATGACAATGCTTACAGTTTGGGCAGAAGGATTTGTGTAAAACTCAAAGACCTGATTCCACGCCAGCAATTTGACATTGCCATCCAGGCCGCCATCAGTGCGAAAATTATCGCCCGCGAAACGGTGAAAGCCCTGCGCAAAGACGTAACAGCCAAATGTTATGGTGGCGACATTACCCGCAAACGCAAACTCCTTGAAAAGCAGAAAAAAGGAAAGAAACGCATGCGTCAGGTAGGCAATGTTGAAGTGCCACAGCAAGCTTTTTTGGTGGTGTTGAAGTTGAATGATTGAGTAGGTTTCTTTTAAGCTTAATATCAAAGTCTGATAATCTTCGTTATTTGTAATTGAAAAATATCATCATTTGATAATGAGAACTATAAAATTACAAATACCAGACAATGTTGATTTGAAAACATACGACCTTTCAATGATAGTCGCCTCAAAATTAGATGAAGACGGAATACTATCATCCGGACAGGCAGCAAAAGTAGCCGGCCTTTCAAAAAGAACATTTATTGAGTTGCCTGGTAAGTATGGAGTTTCTGTTTTTAGCACCTCATTATCTGACTTAAAATCTGACATTGCCAATGCCTGACATTGTCATTTCCGATGCTAAAGACCGGCTTGTAAAAAAAACCGGAAGTATTACATCTGAAGAACTGGCAAACCTTAAAAGCGGACTGAATGATATTTTGAGGTATTAAACCATCAGACCTGCTAAGTCGCCTTGCCCGTTTTTTAGGGCCGGGACTTAGCAGGTCGAAAATATACATCATGCAATTCTCAACCTGCTGAGAGCAAAAGTCCACTCAGCAGGTTTAGAAACACCTTGCCCATCACTCGTCCGGATTTGTAATCCGGACGCATAGCAACAAAGATTTGGCCTGCCATTCACGGATCAACACTTTCTTTTTCGTGAATCCCTGTTTCGTTTTTACTCATTCTACATATCTTCAACACAAAACAGCTATGATTAATCAGGGAAAATTTCACAGTACTGTAACAAATCGCTACCTTGCCCCGTCTTAATTGAATAGCAGATTTTACTTTTTATTGATGACCATAAACGAATACAACCGCTGTGTTGACGAATTCTCGGATGCCGTTTACCGCTTTCTGTTAAAGAACAGCCGAAACGTGGAATTGGCGCGCGACCTGGTGCAGGATTCGTTTCTGAAGTTATGGCTCAAGCGAAAAGGAATTGATTACAATAAAAGCAAGTCCTATTTATTTACGACTGCCTACCACACACTAATTGATCACGTAAGAAAACTCGACAACCGACAAACTGAAAACGATTATGAATTGGACACTGCCATCACTGAGCACGGATACAGTGACTTAAAAGAAATACTGGATTTTGCAGTAGACAAACTCCCTGCCATCCAGCGTTCGGTGGTTTTGCTGAGGGATTACGAAGGCTATTCGTACAAAGAAATCGGGGAAATAACCGAACTGACAGAAGCACAGGTGAAGGTGTATATTTACCGGGCAAGATTGTTTTTAAAGAAATTTATCGGGCGTCCGGAAATGGTGATTTAATAAAAGGAACAAATGAAGATTAACAGAAACAACTACGAAGTCTTTCTTCTCGACTACCTCGATGGCACGCTGGATGCTGTTTTGGAAGTGGAGCTGATGTTGTTTCTGGAAGAAAACCCCGATATCCGGGAAGAAATGGAAGGACTTGAAGAAATCTCACTCCAAAGCCAAAATATCCGTTTTACAGGGAAAGGTTCGTTGAAAAAAACCGAAATCAAAACCATTGCCGGGATTGGGGAGGAAAACTTTGAAGAATACTTTGTTGCCTTCTACGAAAACGACCTTTCGAAAAAACAGCAATCAGGACTGGATCAATTTCTGAAAGCAAACCCACAACTGGAGGCAGCGTTTAAACTTCATGGAAAGTTAAAGCTGCAAAAAGACGAGTCTGTGGTTTATCACCCTAAAGAAGATTTAAAAAAGAAACCGGTCATTGGTGTCTGGTGGATTGCCGGTTCCGGGGTTGCTGCTGCCATCGCCCTGCTCTTTGCCCTGTTCAACTTTATGCCACCTGACAAAGTAAATCAAACCGGGCCGATGGTGCTCGTTCAACTTACCCCTAAACCACCTCACGGCATTTTAACAACCGACATCCCTTTAATTTCCGGGGCCAGAAAAGAATTAGCTGTTCAAGCAAAATTGGGCACCATGGAAACACCGGCTTTAGAAACAGTGAATATTTCGGAGATAAGCCGCAGGGAACTTTTAATCAACCTGAACGAAGAAATAGCATCCACCACACTTGTCCTGCATTATCGCAGCAATGGGTTTTTAGCTTCTGCAACGGACGAAACGAAAGAGGAGGAAAAGAAAAAGGGTGTTCTTGGCCGTATTCTGAGCCGGAACCTGAAACTTCTTGCTGAACGTTTTCCCGAATGGGGCAAAAAGAATTCATCTGATCCTGCTTTCGTGAAAATTCTGGATGGCAGCATCATTGCTTTCAACACCCTTACCGGAAGTGAAGTTGAAATGACAAAAGTTTATACCATAGACGGGCGACTGTCAGGTTACCAGATTGAAAGCGAAACGCTAAACATCAACCGCAGCATTCCTGAACCGGGGAATGGGGAATGATTTGTACACCCCTAAATTTCTTTTAATGAATGTAAAGCAGTTCAGTAATTGTTTTTGCTATTTCTGTTTTTATCTTAAATGTCACTTGTTTTTATAAGTTATTCTGTGTTAATCTGCGTTTAAAACTATTAATATGAATCAGTCCGGTTTTTTAACTGTTGACGAGGTTGCCAAAAACCTGAAAGTAACACGTCAAACTGTTGCCAAGTACATTAAGAATGAAGCGTTAAATGCGATAAAAATCAATAAAAGCTATCGAATAGCTTACCGGGATTTTGAGCTTTTTATTGCGAGAAATTCTATTGTCGGCGAACCACAAATAAGCTATCTGAAGAAAAGTAAAAACTGTCTGTTGGATTATGCTGACAAAACTGACAAGCTTGAGATACTCCATACAAACACCAAAGGGGTGTTCAAGTTAGTAGAAAAAAATCATCATCTACAAGACAATAAATTTATTTTTGGCGATAACTTCTATGTATTAAAGCATCTCTTGCATACGCACCGGAATAAAATTGACCTGATTTATATTGACCCTCCATTTGGAACAGGGCAGGATTTTAGCTCGTTCAATAATGACACGGCTTATTCTGACAAATTAGTAAATAGTGATTTTTTAGAATTCTTAAGAAAAAGGCTGGTTGTGTTACGTGAGTTGTTGTCAGGGTGCGGGAGTATTTACCTTCACATCGACAAAAAAATCGGGCACTATGTTAAAATCATTATGGATGAAATTTTTGGATACAATAATTTCATCAATGATATTACAAGAATTAAGTGCAATCCCAAAAATTTCTCCCGCAATGCTTACGGTAACTTTTCGGATATGGTTCTTTTTTATGCGAAAGAGAGGGGCAACAATATTTGGAACGAGCTTAAAGAGCCGATGTCTGAAGAAAAAAGAAAAGAGCTTTTCCCAAAAAAACACGCAAGCTTAGGCTATTATACAACAAACCCTATTCATGCACCCGGCAAAACCATCAACGGCGACACCGGAAGGGAATGGAAAGGTTTAATGCCTCCGCAAGGCAGACATTGGAGGTACAGCAGCTTTAAAATTTATGACCGTATTGTTCGTTTTTTTTATTGCCCATGGAAAACCGTCGATAATACCTATTCTGCGCACATCTCCTCTTTGGTTTCTACAGAAATCCAGTACTTCATCAACTTGCTTGTCCTGATTTCCCCCCGGAGAACCAATCCATTTCGCTTCGCCTACAACATAAGTGCCATTTACTTTGGCAACTAAATCGGGCCTTTTATTGAGGTTTTGGTTTAGCACTGCATTAACAAATGACTTCCCGTCTTCTTCGGTTGCATCCAGAATATGGATTCCATTTTTGACGTTCTCAAAATCATTTATTGGGAGAAGATTGAAGGCTTTTCTTAACCACACAGAAAACATCGGTCCCATCTGTGTGTTCAATTTAGGGGCTGACTCTAAACTAAAAACCGTTTCTTCAGCCGTCATTGCATAAAGAGAAGTTGCAATTCTTTGGATTTGAACCGGATTGTTTTCGATACATCCCTGAATATTTTTTATAAGAAACCATAAAGGTTCATCGTACGGAAACTTTACCTCAGTTTTCAAAATCTCTAATAATTCTCTTGTTCACCTTCCCTGATGTGCTGAAATAATTCTTCTCCTGAGTTGCTCATTTAACCTTTCCGGCCTTGCCGATTGCAATGGGTACACACTTAAAATATTATCGAGATAAGGCGTGTTTTCAAAAAGTTCAATACTGCGCAATATCCACCCCTTTAACTCATCCCTGTCATTTCCGATATCAATACGTCTTTCCATGCTAACAATAATTGCATACAAAGATGGGAATAAAGTCTAAAGAAGCAAGTATTTGTATTAAAATACCAAGTCCTGTAACTAATCGCCTGCCTGTTGCGTCATACTTTAAAATGCAAGACAACAGATAAGAATAAAAAAATATATGTTATGAAAATTCAAAAATTGCACTCCTTTATTTTCCTCGTAACCTTACTGTTTAGCCTGCCACTGTCAGCGCAGGAAAAAGGCAGTGGCCCAATCAGCAAACAAGAACGACAAGTTGGTGTATTTACTGCAATTAAAACGGGCGGTGCTGCCGAAGTCATCCTCATGCAGGGCGGAGAACAAGGGGTGGTTGTAGAAACCAATGCCAACATCCAGGACAGGGTCGAAGTTTTCGTCAGGGAGAAAACCCTCCAGATGAAATTGAACAATGTGAAAAACTACAGCGTACTCAAATTGTACATTACAGTTGCTCAACTGGAAAAGATACAGGTTTCGGGCGCTTCGGATGTGAAGTCCATCGACACGCTGAGGGGGGAAAGCCTGCGTCTTGTGGCCAGCGGCGCTTCCGACCTGCAATTGCTCGTCAACTACAACAACATATCCACCAAAGCGTCAGGCGCCTCGGTAGTTCGTTTAAAAGGGAAGTCTGCCGCTCACAGCATCGAAGCCAGCGGCGCCTCGGTGGTGAAAGCCAAATTGTTGTCAACAACAACAACCGTGGTAAAGGCCAGCGGTGCCAGCAGTTGCTTTGTCAACGCCAAAACCAACCTTACTTACCAGGTTTCGGGCTCGTCGGATGTGAGCTACGTAAACAAACCGCAAACCGTCATCGTGGAAAATAAAAAAGGCACGGAGAAAGTTGTTATCATCAGGGACTCCACCCACACTTCCAATTACTATAACGACAACGATACCACTTCGGTTAATGTCGGCTCGCTGCATGTTGAGGTGGTGGAAGGCGACACGACCAAGGTAACGGTCGGCAGCCACACACTGATTGTTGACGATGACGGAAACGTAAAATGGGAAAGAAGTAGAAAGCCACGGTTCAATGGTCATTGGGGGGGATTCGAGTTAGGAATCAATGGCTACGTAACCCCTGGTATTCATACCAACTGGGGTGTAGAAAATGATTTCCTCAACCTGCGCTACGAAAAATCCATTGCCGTCAACCTGAACATTTACGAGCAAAACATCGCCCTGAACAAAGACAAAAATATCGGGCTTGTCACCGGGATTGGCCTGGCATGGAACAACTATCGTTTTAACCAGCCAACCTATCTTGAACCCCTCAGTTCAAACATTGAGGGTTATTATATGGAAGGTGTTTCTGTCAGGAAGACCAAACTAACTGCCATGTATATTACTGTCCCCCTGCTTTTTGAAATGCAAACCAAAAACCCGAAACGCATCAAACGGTTTTTCTTTTCTGTGGGGGGATTGATCAGTGCCCGCATCAGCTCGCATACCAAGATTTATTTTAATGAAGCTGCTAAAGCGTACAAATTACGGGTTCCCGACAGCGATCCGGCCGAATACAAACCGGGAACTTATGTAACACCCAATATTTACGACAGGAACATTGTTAAGAGCTTCCGAAGCTTTTATTTACAACCGGTCAAACTCGATGCTTCTTTACGGATTGGTTACGGCATTCTGAGTATATTCGGCACATACTCGCTGAACACTTTCTTCCAGTCGAATCGGGGCCCAAAACTTTATGCCTGGACAATAGGTATAACACTGGTGGGCTGGTAAGTGTTGGCGTTCAGTTCAAACGAAAAGCTTGTTCGTTCATTGAACCGACAAGCTTTTTTTTTATTTTTACCGTCAGAAATATTTAAAGAGAACTACATGTCGGGACACAGTAAATGGTCAACAATAAAGCGGAAAAAAGGGGCAGCCGATGCCAAGCGCTCAAAGATATTTTCAAAATTGATTAAAGAAATCACTGTTGCCGTGAAAGAAGGTGGTGGAGCCGACCCTGATGGAAACCCCCGCCTGCGCATGGCCATTGCCAATGCCAAAGGGGCAAGTATGCCCAAGGATAATATTGAACGTGCCATTAACAAAGGAAAAGACAAAGACGCAGCCAGTTTTACAGAGCTGACCTACGAGGGCTACCTGCCCAACGGAATAGCCGTTTATGTTGAATGCACTACCGACAATACCCAACGGACGGTTGCCAATGTAAGGTCTGTTTTTACCCGGGCGGGCGGGAGTTTAAGCACCAACGGCTCACTGAGTTTTATGTTCGACCGCAAAGGTGTTTTCGTTGTACCTAAAGGAGAACTGGATCAGGAGGAATTTGAAATGGAACTGATAGATGCCGGTGCCGAAGAACTGGAACTGGATGATGAGGGTTTTTTTCACATCACTACCTCCATGGAAGATTTTGGTACCATGGCCAAAAAACTGGAAGAACTCGGGGTAGAGCCCGAATCGGCCGAATTACAACGCCTCCCCAACGATACCAAAACACTTGACCTGGAATCGGCACAGAAAATCATAAAAGTGATTGACCAGTTTGAGGACGACGACGATGTGCAGAAAGTTTTCCACAACCTGGAAATTACGGATGAACTGATGGGGGAGATGTAAATGAGTTTAAAGTTGAAAGTTCAAAGTTTAAAGTTTAAAGTTTAAAGTTGAAAGTTCAAAGTTGAAAGTTTAAAGTTGTCAAAGTGAATAGCTGATACATCAAAAAATCTTACATAAAACGTCTAAAACCATGAACATCTTCATTTCTTATTTACACTTTATCGGCATTTTTATTTTAACCGGCTCGTTGTTTGCCGAATATGTGCTTCTTCGCTCCAGGCCGGCTGGGAGCCATTTGCAGTTTTTAGCCAAAATTGACATCATATACTGGATTTCCGTTTTGCTGGTGTTCGGTACGGGCATGCTCCGCTGGCTTGTTTACGACCCCAAAGGCGCCGACTTTTTCACCCTGCAGCATTTGTTCCACATTAAAGTGACCTTGTTTTTGATTGTCGCTTTGTTGTCAATTGCGCCGACCCTGCGTTTCAGCAAGTGGAAAAAGAAAGCGGCAAAGGATGGCGAATTCGCTCCCGAAGAAACACAAATCAGAAAACCCCTGCTTTTTATCCGCATTGAGCTCCTGCTGATTGCCATTATTCCGTTACTGGCAGTGATGGTTGCCCTGAATGTACGGATATAAACAACTTTCCGGAGCCGGAACGACCTGGAAGCCTTGGTTTTTTCTTGTAAGACAGATGCTTCCAGGAGCTGCGCACGCTGGAAGCGTCTTTTCTATTCCGAAATAATCTGATAAGTATCCTTCGCAATCATCAATTCCTCTTTCGTGGGAACCACCAAAACGCAAACTTTTGAATCAATTGCAGTGAGCAATATTTCCTGCCCCCGGCTAGCTGCATTTTCATGTTTGATTTTTATCCCCATAAATTCAAGTCCTTTTAAAATGCGCTTGCGGGTTTCGGGGTCATTTTCGCCAATGCCGCCGGTGAATACAATCAGGTCAACACCTCCCAAAGCAGCCGCATAGGCACCGATGTATTTTTTGGCACGGTAGGCATACATTTCGAGTGCCAGTTGCGCCCGGTGATTGCCATCGTCAGCTGCAATTTCAATGTCGCGCATATCAGAGGAAATACCCGATATCCCCAGCATGCCCGATTTTTTGTTGAGCAGGTTACTTGTTTCCTTGATGCTGGTTTCCTCTTTTTCAGCCATGTACAGCAAAGCCCCGGGGTCAATATCGCCGGTACGTGTACCCATAATAAGGCCTTCGGCAGGAGTCATCCCCATGGAAGTATCGAATGATTTTCCATTTTTAATGGCAGCTACCGAAGCCCCGTTACCGAGGTGACAGGTAATGATTTTTTGTTGGTTGATATCAACACCCAATATATCACATGCACGGGCTGAAACATATTTATGGCTTGTGCCATGAAACCCAAAACGGCGCACTTTGTATTTTTCGTACAACACATAAGGGACGGCATACAGATAAACATGTTCGGGCATGCTTTGGTGGAAGGCCGTATCGAAAACACCGACCTGGGGCACATCGGGCAGTAAACGCTGCATAGTGTAAATACCCTCCAGATTTGGCGGATTGTGCAGGGGTGCCAATTCCACATTTTTCTCCAGGGCTGCAATTACGGCATCGGTAATGGGGACACTGCCACTGAAATCTTCGCCGCCATGCACCACGCGATGCCCAACGGCATCAATTTCCGAGAGCGATTGCAGGCTGCCGTTTTCTTTGCTCACCAAAATATCGAGTACTGTTTGCATACCTGTTTGGTGATCGGAAATTTCATTTTCAAAAACCGTTTTCTGTCCGGCTTCATTTTCGTGATTTATCCGGCTGCCATCCAGAGCAATTTTTTCAACCAGCCCTTTGGCAAGTACCTGCTCTTCGGGCATATTTATCAGTTGGTATTTGATGGAAGAACTTCCACAATTAAGGATGATAATTTTCATAAAAATTCTGATTGTTATTTATCGACAAATATACTACCAACTTAGCACCAAAGTGCGTCATTAAAGCTTTATCTTTTATACAGAAAAGCCGGCGGTATATTACAAATCTTTCGAACAGGTAACCGTTCCGTCTTCGTTAAAAAACACGTTAAACCCAATCTTTCTGAAAACGGAAATCATGGCTTTGTTGTCGGAAGTGGTTTCGGCAACCAATCGTTTTACACCTGCCATCCGGGCAATTTCTTCGCAGTATTGGGTCAGGATTTTCCCGAGGTCTTTGTGCTGCCAGGCATCTGAAATGAGGATGGCATATTCGGCGGTTTCCAAATCCGGATCGGCAATCAGCCGGCCCACACCGACGAGGCGTTTCCGGCCTTCGAAATCAATTTCGGCAACAATGCCCATTTCACGATCGTAATCGATGTAACAAAACTGGGTGGCTACTTCATGCGAATTGAAATGAAAGTCGTAACGGAAGCGGTGGTAAATAGATTCTTTGGAACAACTTGCCAGCATTTCGAGCCACAAAGTTTCGTCTTCCGGTTTGATGGGCCTCAACAGAACACTTGTGCCATCATTCAGTTTGATTTTCTTTTTCAGCCTTTCCGGATAAGGCCTCAGGATGAGGTGGGAATAGGCCGGGCTGTCCTTTCCAAGCAATTCGGTATCCACCACAATTCGCGCATCCAGGGCAAGCACTTCTTCGGGGGTAACTATCAGGGGGTTAATATCCAGTTCCCCGATTTCAGGGTAATCCGCTGCAAGGTAAGACAGCCTGATCAGCACCTCAATCAGCTTGTCGATATTTTTTGGCCTGCTGCCGCGATAACCTGTGAGCAGGGGGAAAATTTTTAATGACTTCAGCATTTGCCGTGCCAGTTGTTCGTTCAGGGGGGGAAACTCAAGCCTCCTGTCCATAAACAACTCGGCGGTGGTGCCACCCATGCCCACCAGCATGATGGTTCCAAACAATTTGTCTTTTTTAATCCCAAGGATCAGTTCAACAGCTTCGCGGGTATCGGCCATTTTTTGGACCGTAACCCCTTCGAGTTTTGCCTTCGGCACTTCCTGTGCAACATGCACAAGCATATTCCGGTAGCTTGCCCTGAGCATCTCTTCATTTTCAATATTTAGTGCCACGCCACCCACATCCGTTTTACGGACAATATCGGGGGAACTTATTTTTAAAACCACAGGGTATCCTTTTTGGACGGCAATTGCTACCGCTTCATCTTCGCTGCTTACCAATACGGGCTGAACACTTGGGATTCCATAATCGTTAATGAGTTGCTTCGAATGGTTTTCGGAAAGGGTTTCGGATTTGGGAAAAATTTCTTCAATATACTTTTTCTTTAATTTTTCACGGTCATAACTAAATGCAAGCGGAATTTCCCGTGGTGTTTCAAAAAGGTTGTTCAGGTTTTTAGAATAATTCGACAAGGTCATAAAAGCCCTGATTGCCTGCTCTGGTACCGGATAAACCGGGATGCCGCTCTCATTGAAAAAACCGACACCTTCGCGCATCGCAGCACCACCCATCCAGGCTGCCATGATGAGCTTGCTGGTGCCCTCCGCCATTTTCACGATGGCTTTGGCCGTTTCGGTGGGCTTTGTCATTGCCTGTGGCGTAAGGATGACAAGCACCGCATCAACATTCTCATCTTCCAGGATGATTTCAGTGGCACGGGCATAGCGTTCGGGTTTGGCATCCCCCAAAACATCGACGGGGTTGCCATGCGACCAGTATGCAGGTAAGAAGTCGTTCAGTTTTTGCAGGGTTTTTTCAGAAAGGGCAAGTAATTTCCCCCCCTGGGAGATTAAGGTATCTGTTGCCATCACGCCGGGTCCGCCGGCATTGGTAACAATGGCCAGTCCCGAACCCCTTGGGATGCGCTTTCTCCCAATCAGGTCGGTAAAATCGAAGATGTCACCAATATCGTACACCCTGGCCAGTCCGGCACGCCGGAACAGTGCATCGTAAACGGCATCTTCAGAGGCCAGGGCACCGGTATGCGATGCCGCTACCGCCGCCGATTCGGGATACCTTCCCGATTTATAAACAAGGATGGGTTTTTTTCGTGCAAAGGCACGGGCAGCCGACATGAAAGCACGGGCATCTACCAGCGACTCAACGTACAAGACAATGGATTTGGTGTTGGGGTCCTGGCCGAAATAATCGATCAGGTCCCCGAAACTCACATCAATGGCATTGCCGATGGAAACAAAATAAGAAAACCCGATTTTTGCTTCGTTGGCCCAGTCAAGAACAGAAGTGCACAAAGCACCCGATTGCGAAATAAAGGCCACATGCCCTTTTTTCGGCATGCCATCCGCAAAGCTGATGTTCAGGTGCTGGGCGGGGACAATGGCCCCCAGGCAGTTCGGGCCTACCACGCGCATGCCCGGAAAACGTTTCACTTCTTCCTTAACCTTTTCTTCGAGCAAGCCGCCTTCTTTCCCCGTTTCCTTAAAGCCGGCTGTCATGATGACCACACCGTCAATACCTGCTTCACCGCAATTCCTAACAATACCGGCCACTTCCCGGGCGGGTGTCATAATTACAGCAAGATCGGGTGTTTTGGGCAAGCTTCCCAAATCAGGATAACAAGGGATGCCCATCACCGCTTCGTGCCGCGGGTTTACCGGATAAATAACCCCCCTGAAACCGCCGCCCACAAGGTTCTTCAAAGTTATACCGCCTACACTGTCCGGATTATTGGACACCCCTACAAGGGCAATGCGTTTCGGCCTGAAAATATTGTCTAATTTTTTTATGGGCATGGGGGTTGAGTAGAAAGTTTAAAAGTTGAAGGTTGAGAGTTAAATGTATAAAGTTGATGAAAGTTTTTTACAAAAGTAGGAAAAGCACCCTTTCCGGAAAGATGCTTTTCAATAAACCACTTATGTTGGTTGTTTTTGGGCGGGTTTTAAAAACAGCATCAGCAAAGTGCCCAATAAAACAGCAATTCCTGAAATAGTAAAGGCCATGGGGAAATTGCCAAGGTCGCCCATTTTTCCACCGAGTATCGGACCCAGAATGCCCCCCACTCCGTAAGCGAGAAAAACAAAAGGGTAATTCTGCCCCACATTTTTTGCGCCAAAAGTATCGGCAGTAATTGTGGGAAACAAAGCGAAGTTACCCCCAAAGTTAAACCCAATCAATGTTGCGCCCAAATAGAGAAGGTATTCGTTTCCGGCCATATAGGTAAACAAAATGACCAGAAAACCCTGGGTTGCCGTCATGATGATAATTGAAGTTTTTCTGCCCAATTTATCACTTAAAGTACCCCAGATTATTCTTCCCAGCCCATTGGCAAGACTAAAAAATACAGCCATGGCAGTACCCGCAACGGCACTGGCTTCAACGTTTGACAGCCCATTTGCCTGCAGTGCTTCCATGGGATAAAGTTTCATCAACCCAATGGACATGAGGCCGGCACCGGCACTAAACACAAAGGTTAAAAATATCAGAAAAAACTGTGGCTTACTCAGCATTTCGTTACTGCTGAACTCCTTGTCGTCAGTCTTGCTTGTTACTTTTACTTCTGCTTCTTCAAAACCTTCTGGCTTCCAGCCAGCCGGAGGAAATTTCATCCACAAGCCACCCACAATCACCATGATGGCAAAAATAATCCCGTAAACAATAAAGGTATACGACAGCCCGATATTTTCAATCAGGTGTCCCCAGGAGCCGGCCAGTTTGACCCAAAGCATGGCGCCAAAACCAAAACCCGCAACGGCGAGCCCGGTAATCATCCCTTTTTTATCAGGAAACCAGCGCATGCCAACGGCAATGGGTACAACGTAGGCAAAACCAATTCCGGCGCCACCCACTAACCCTATCAACAAAACCAGTGTCCAGAAGCCCGTACCACCAAACAGTCCTGCCAGAAAATAGCCAAGCCCAAGCACAAGCCCTCCAATAAAAGTCAATTTCTGCGGGCCCCACGACACCAGCTTTTTACCGGCAAATACCATCACCACGGCAAAGGAGGCAAGCCCGATGGCAAATACCCATTGGGTGTCGGACTTGGTGAGCCCGGCTTCTACAAGTTTGGGGGTAAACACCGACCACGCATAAATGGCGCCCAGTGCCAATTGTATTAAAACAGCCCCGAAAACCACGAGGCTGCGGTTCATCACTTTTTGCTTTTTCATTTTATTATTCTTTGGTTTTCACGGGTCTTTTTTCCATTTCCCCTCAACTGGCTCTCTTGCGCAAGGCCTGATGCCCAGGTGCACAGCACCTGGGCATCCATACGTGAAAAATTAAAATTTATCTGCGTTTTACCTCTACTTTGGCGCCGCCGATAATGTCTTCCACAACTCCGGGGTCGAGCAAAGTGGAGGTGTCACCAAGGTTGGTGGCATCACCTTCGCCAATTTTACGGAGGATGCGTCGCATGATTTTACCGGAACGGGTTTTGGGCAAACCGCTAACGATTTGAATCTGGTCGGGCTTGGCTATGGGACCGATGTATTTGGTTACCGTCTCCCTGATTTCTTTTTCAATCGTCTCCAGTTCCGAATCGGAAAGTTCATCACAAATCACATAAGCGTAAATACCCGAACCTTTAATTTCGTGCGGGTATCCAACCACTGCCGACTCGTTTACTTTGGGATGTTGGTTAATGGCATCTTCCACTTCGGCAGTTCCAATCCGGTGGCCCGAAACATTGATGACATCGTCAATACGCCCGATAATCCTGTAATAGCCTTCCTCATCACGTTTGGCACCATCTCCGGTCAGGTACAAACCTTTAAAGGTCGAGAAATAAGTCTGGTAGCAACGCTGGTGGTCACCGTAGAGTGAGCGCAGCATTCCGGGCCAGGGGAATTTAATGCACAGGATTCCTTCGACACTGTTTCCTTTCAGTTCATTGCCTTCCGGATCGACAAGGATGGGCTGGACACCCGGTAAGGGAAGTGTTGCCAGCGAAGGTTTGGTGGGCGTTATCCCTGCCAAAGGTGTAATCATGATTCCCCCGGTTTCGGTTTGCCACCAGGTATCCACAATCGGGCAGCGGCCTTTTCCTATCAAATCATGGTACCACCGCCACGCTTCTTCATTAATGGGTTCACCCACGGTTCCCAGCACTTTCAGCGAACTGAGGTCGTGTTTGGTTACCCATTCATCGCCTTGTGCAACCAATGCACGGATGGCAGTAGGGGCAGTATAAAACTGGTTGATTTTATATTTGTCAACAATTTCCCAGAACCGGCCGGCATCGGGCCAGGTGGGTACGCCCTCAAACATGACCGATGTGGCACCGGCCAGCAGTGGGCCGTAAACAATGTAGGAATGTCCTGTTACCCAACCAATGTCGGCGGTACACCAGTAAATATCTCCGTCGTTGTACTGAAAAACATTTTTGAAAGTGTACTCGGCATAGACCATGTACCCGGCTGTTGTGTGCAACACACCTTTTGGTTTTCCGGTCGAGCCGGACGTGTAAAGGATGAAAAGGGTGTCTTCGGCATCCATTACTTCAGCGGTATTTTCACAATCAATACCGTCAATCAAATCATGCCACCAGATGTCGCGTCCTTCGGTCCATTGGATGTCCTGTCCTGTTCTCTTCAAAACGATGTTGTGTTCAACCGAAGGGCTTTTTAACAAGGCTTCGTCGGCAATGTCTTTCAGCGGAATGGTTTTGGTCCCGCGATAACCACCATCGGATGTGATGAGTGCTTTGGTACTGCAGTCATTCAGCCTGTCGGCGAGGGCCGTCGAGGAGAAACCGGCAAAAACAATGGAATGAATGGCACCGATCCGGGCACAGGCCAACATGGCAATTGCCAATTCGGGAACCATGGGTAAATAAATGGCCACTCTGTCGCCTTTACCCACACCAATTTTTTTCAGGCCATTGGCAAACTGCTTCACTTTGTCGAAAAGTTCTCCGTAGGTTAGCCTTACTTCTTTTTCTTTGGGGTCGTTGGGTTCCCAGATGATAGCCACCTGGTCTTTCCGCATGAACATATTTCTTTCGAAAATGTTCTCTGTGATATTTAGTTTCCCGTTGACAAACCAGTTGACGTTGGGGGCATTGGGGCCGTCAAATTTCCAGTCCAGCACTTTGTCCCATTTTTTGCGCCAGAAATTGGCTTCCGCAATACCTGCCCAAAAACCTTCCGGATCGGCAACACTTTCTTTGTACTTCTGCAGATACTCTGCCAAACTTGTGATTTTATTAGTCATAGCGATAAAAATTATTTAAATGAATAAAATTATATGTTATTTGTTAAGTATTTTGTGCCAAGCAATAATATATTGGAGCATATCTGGCTTCTTATATTAAAAGAAGTAGTATACGCCAACTAAAACCCTTACATTACCTACAGTTTTCGAATCGGTAATAATTCCATATTCGTCTCTGTTTAACAATCCATTGTCGCTTTTGGTGGCGTATGCAGCTACAGTATATTCAATTTCGGGTGCCACACGGAATTTCCCGTAATTTAAAATTAAGCGGGGAGAAATCCGGTAAACATAATCAATATTGCTTCCCCGGCTATAGAACACCTGCCCTTCAGCGCTACTTGCTGATTTTGTATAAATACTCAGGTCGTAAATTACATTTTGTGAACCATGATTCCTGGTTACACCGGTAAAAACTCCAAGCTGCCATGTTTTGCCTTTGTAGTATGCTTCCAACCAAGCCGATCCGTTGTTAACAGGTGTATACGAAACATAGCCTTTTGAAAAGTCTGTATAATCGGCAATGGCATAACCACCCAGCATGATATGGTTAAAAGCATCCCCTCCGTAAAAACCATATAACTTAATACTGAAATATATGGTTTCGAACTTGGTGTAGAGCGCAAAAGCAACACTGCTTACTTTTGTATTGGTTTTGTAACCCTGATTGGTTTGTAAGGCGGGTTGCAGCATTTTGAAATTTCCCATCAGTCCGATTAGGAACTGCGTGCCTTTTTCCTTGTTTTTGGCGTAATATTCAAAACGTAAATTCAGTGCAGGCAGAACCGAATTTCTGAGGTATTGCGAACTCACACCATTGGGGCCATAACTGGAAAAATCCCTCTGTGTTAGTACTGTAAAAGCCAGGTTAAACCTACCGAGGGCTTGTGTAACCCTTATTTGCGGATTGCGTGAAAAAGCTTGAAAGGGTGCGCCGGTATTAAAAGAAACCGTACCTGGGAAACACTTAACGTGAAACAGGGGGTGCCAATACTGCCCAATAAGCAATTGTGTTTTTGGCCAGGCCAATTTTACATAGGCATGACGGAGCCGAAACTCGTCGATATTGGGATCGATGGAGCCAAAGAAAGCTCCTTCCACAAATGCAGATATTTTTGCGCCCCAAATATCTGGGCCTGTTGCCAGCATGCGAAAACGGGTTTGTACGTTAAGCATATTAAAGTTTGACTTTGCATTAATGTCAGCGCCGTCAGGATCCAAATATTCATTTTTCGGATACAATAAAAAATGCCCCTCTCGAACAGAAACGGTTTGTCGCGAATCGTAAAAGATATCAGTTTTTACAAAACCACTGAATTTAATGTTGAAATTCTTCCCTTCCTGTCCGAAGAAGATCAGTGGTACTACAATTAACAGGAATAAACATGGCTTTTTCATTTTATCAAACTTGGTTATTTGATAATTGTTAATTAATTAACAGTCCAAACAAAAATAAATAAATTATTTTACTGTAAAGTGGCTTTTAAGTAATTTATCGATAGTCCAAATAAGAATACGGGCATCAAAATATTGCTCATTTCGTTCAACGAATACCTTTTGCGTGTAGCTTTGCGCAACACGAATTGATTTTTTACAGAAAGAACAGCTTTGTCAGTCCAGGGCATCATCGACAATACAACCGGGGGGCTTCCCGGAATCAGGGGCCGGTTTTTCGACAGCCTGACTTTTTCCGCTGACGGGTGGCCTGCCGTTCAGGAAGTTTCTGACAGTATTCCGGCTGTTTTTCTACAGACCAAATCCGTTAAGATTGAACCATTAATAAAAGAAACTTTTCAACATGAATGGATGAGCGGGCTATTGCTTTTGTTGCTCTTGGTGATAGCTGTTCTTTGGTTTGTTGCCCCAGGGCGCCCGGTCGGGGTTTACCGGATGAAATACGCATTTTCCAAACCGGAGAAGACTGCGCTTCAAGGTTTCGGCTTTCTCTCCCCCTTCTTGTTTTATGTGAATTATTTATTGTCCGGAGTCTTATTTAGCCTGCTCATAACCGGGCAGTTTTTCGGCGAAACCGGCAACATGGCAGCACCTGGCCCATTCTCCCTGCTTATTGCTTCGGCATTTGTTGCTTACAGCCTGTACAGACTCGTGTTTATTTCCGTGGCAGGCTTTCTGTTCAAAACCGAGCCAACGGCCAAACAACAAATCAGGTTGTATATTAGCCTCGACAACCTGACAGGTTTTTTGATGCTGCCCGTTCTTTTGCTCATTCTGTTCACCGAAGGTCAATTATTTTTTTATTTTGGTCTTCTACTCCTACTTATCGCCAACGCAATCAAATGGTTTCAAACAATTGCCCTTGGCAAATCCATTTCACAGTTTAGGCTATATCATTTAATTGTTTACCTTTGCACGCTCGAAATAATACCCCTTTTGCTGCTGGTCAAACTTGTTCAGTATCTAAGTGGATTAGTGATTTAAAGGCTTGTTTCGACAGAAGGAAAGTGTTTGGATTTAAAAAGGTAGAACATTGAAGGTAAAGAACATTCTGGTTTCGCAACCCCGGCCTGCTGATCTTGAAAAATCACCATTTGGTGATTTATGCAGGAGATTTAATGTCAAAATTGATTTTCACAAGTTCATTAAAGTTGAGGGCATCCCCGCACAGGAATTCCGTCGTTCAAAGGGAACATTTAACGGGCATACTGCTGTTATTCTTACCAGCCGCCATGCAGTCGATCATTTTTTTCGAATGGCGCAGGAAATGCGGTTTGAGATTCCTGATTCTTTAAAGTATTTTTGTATTTCGGAATCGACTGCCTACTACCTTCAGAAATATGTTCAATACAGGAAAAGAAAGATATTCTACGGTAAGCAAAATTTCGTCGACCTGATGGAAGTTATCAGGAAACACCGGAAAGAAACTTTCCTTGTCCCTTCATCAGACATTCACAAGCAGACCATGTTTAAGCTGCTTGACAAAGACAAGGTTTCTTATTCGAATGCGATTATCTATCGTACCGTTGCCAGTAACCTGTCAAAAGTCGAGATTGACAAATATGACATGATTATTTTCTACAGTCCTGCAGGCATTAAATCACTGCAAACCAATTTCCCCGACTACCAGCAGGGCGAAAAACTGATTGCCGCATTTGGCCCTACCACTGCCAAAGCCGTTAAGGAAGCCGGCCTGAACCTGAATATCAGTGCACCGACGGCCACCTCCCCCTCGATGACCATGGCCATTGAAGAGTATTTGACCAACGAGGCCAGAGAAAGAAGAAGAAACGGGAGAAGGTAAAAACCCCATAGTTCAGTTTCTGTTTTTAGAATCGATGATAATCGTAACAGGAAAAATATGTTCATTTCAGAAAAAGAAAGAAAGAGAAACAGAAGCAGCTAAGCTTCTCAAGCCGGTAGTTCTTTCATTGAGTTTGATTAATCCCTCACACAGCGCACCGACCTGCCTCTGATTTTATAGCTTGTATTACGGTAAATATTACTTTGGTTGTAATCCAGGCGCCGGATAAGCGGACTGCCGCTTAACAAGCTCGAACTCCATATTGTGGCCCGCCGGTGCAGGTAGCTGTAAGTGGATGCGTCCACACGAAAACCGGCGCCCAAAACCGCAAAGCCTGCAGAGTCGGTTGCGCCGGTATTGGGCGGGTCCCAGTATCTGTTGCCCGTTTCTTTCAGCCTGCCCCCTTCCGTTGTGCCGCGCCAACCCAACGAATCGGCACTTGCCTGGCTCATGCCCAGGGCCATCTCCAATATCTTCCAGTCATTATCAGTGGGAATATGCCAACCCTCGGGGCAAATACCCTGTGCTCCTGCTGTTGTTTTGTAACTCATCATCTCATTCCATTGATACAATCCGCCATACACATTGCAACTGTCTTCAATGTCGTTGTAACAGTATTTTTCAATAGTGCCGTTGTCCGTTTGTCCTTGTGAAACATTAATTCGGTTTCCGGCATTTAGGTTTTCCGCCATCCAGCACTGTGTGCCAATCTTAACCGTATTATACAAGGCGCTGTCTCGGTAATCGATTAATTGGTCTCCACATACAAATTGGACATCAAAAACCGGTTGTTTGTCCATACAACTCCATTCGGAGCCGTTATAAATACACAATGTTTTTAAATCGGTATTATAAACATAGGTACCTGCAGCGGGATTGGAAACGGCTTCCATTTGTGACTGGGAAAGCCGGGGAGGCAGCCACCCCCGTGTGGTTGAGGAGAGTTCCATGATCGCAGAAGTATCCGGCGCAGATGTACCTATGGCAAGCTGGCCGCTTCCTTTTATGCGCATTACTTCCGTAAAGTTTGAGCTGCTACCGTAACCAAATGCAATATCGGATGCCGTACTATTCGTAAATATCTCGAACAGTTGATATTGTATTGCGAAACCGAAATGATTGCCAGAGGGCCCGTAAAGGGATATTTTATCACGAAAAATATCTTTAAAAGTTAAGGGGAATCCGGGTGTTGTGGTGCCTATGCCCACATTACCCGTTGCCGACTCAATAAACAAGGCCTCCACAGGATTTCCTGCGTTATCACCCTTTACCTGAAAAACAGCGGAAGTATCCGAAGCGCTGCCGTCTTTGTTAACAGTCACCTGCGATGTGGCATTCAAAAACGAAGAGATAATGAAATATAATAAAGCTGTTTTTAAGTATTTCATTTTGATGGAATCTTTTCAGGAAACATGACTAAACTTTTGATTAATCCTTTACACACCGCACACTATAGCCCAAAAAACCCGAAGGAGAATACCTGGCTATTTTTTCAGCGTTATAAGCGAAATCCCGGATTATTGGCAAATAAGGCCATTCAGTATCTAAAGTTGATGACCTCAAATAGTTATATTTGCCAATGTCTTCGCAGTTGCCGGCAACATACCTGTTACCGGCGGGTAAGGCTGTAAAGCCACTGAGATTTGTAGCACCCGTATTGGGTGAGAGCCAATGGTCAGTTCCGGTTTCCTTTAATTTTCCGCCTTCATCAGTACCACGCCATCCAGTGGTATCAGCTTGTTGCTGAGTCATTCCCAAATTCATCTCCAGAGTTTTCCATTCGGCATCAGAAGGAATATGCCAGCCCCCGGGGCATATACCACGTGTGCTCTCCGTTGTTACATATTGCATCATTTCGTCCCATTGATAAAGACCACCATAAATCGTGCAACTGTCTTCCTCGTTATTATAGCAGTATTTCTCAACAATACCGTTATCTTTCTGGTTGTTACCGGTGCTAATTCGTGTGCCTGTATTTAAGTTTTCCGCCATCCAGCACTGGTTACCAATTTTAACCGTTTCAAAAGTATATCCCGTTTCGGGGTCACTATATCTATGCCCGCAAATAAACAATGCATCCAACAGGGAGGCCTTGTCCAAACAATTCCAATTACTCCCATTATAATAACAAAGCCCGTTTTTATCGGTATTATAAACCGTCAAGCCCTCGGCCGGTGAAGGAATGGCATCCATTTGAGTGGTAGTCATACGCGGAGGCAAAAAACCTTTGTCGGTTGATTTTAACTCAAACAAGGCGGTAGCTTCGGGCGCGGAGGTGCCGATACTTACCTGCCCGTTACCTTTAATCCGCATCAACTCTGTAAAACCGGAAATGGTTTTGTACCCAAGAACAATATTTGAAGTTGAGTTTTTGCCATGAATTTGTAACAAATGGTATTGAATACCAAAGCCCCAATGGTCGCCCGATTGTCCGTGCAGCGATATTTTATCACCAAGCACATCTTTAAATGTCAGCGGGAATCCGGGTGTTGTAGTCCCTATGCCCACATTACCCGTAGCCGATTTAATAAACATCGCTTCCACAGGCGCGCCATTGTTATCGCCTTTTACCTGCAGAATGGCAGAAGTATCCGGGGCACTGCCGTCTTTGTTGATGGCTACCTGAGCAAACGCGCTCATAAAAACCATTGAAACAATAAATGTTAAAATTATTTTTAAATACCGCATCTTCCAAAAATTTTATGTTTGGTTTGAAAAATGTCACAGCCGGGCGGATATGCATGACAATGATTCCTCAAACGGGAATTCTTTTTTCTTTTCATAAACCTTTCTCCTGCAGCATGGATGAAACAGCAACGAAGCCTGCGTACTGTTGAATGATGCTGACGTTATACATTCGCCCACAAATGTAAAGCGACCTGGCTAAATCCCCGGATGTATCACCTTAGCAAAACCTTAGCAAAGGTTTGGAATATGTTGGAAAGTATGAGACAATTAAAACTTCGACAGGTAGGCAGCAAAGTTGTCGGTGGGGTTCAGCTTCATTTTTTTGCGCAAGCGCGAGCGGGAAACTTCTATACCTGAGACCGTGTTGTGGCTTAAAACGGATATTTCTTTTGAGCTAAATCCTAATTTGATAAGTGCTGCGAGTTTTAGCTCGGCAGGGGTAAGACCGGGTGTGGCGGCAATGATTTTTTTGTAAAAATTGGGGTGAACATCTTCAAACCGTTTATAAAATTCGTCCCAGTGCATGCTTTTTTCTGATGCTGAAACATCGGAGAGCAGGTTTAACAGCTCGGTTTCGGCCTCACCTGATATTTTCGCCAGCAATTGTTCCAGTCGGTTGATGAGGTTTTTTCTATACTCGGTATCCCGGGCTATCATCAGCGCCTTGCTTACCAGTTCCTTATTTTTAAAATGCAGCTGATTCTCAAGTTGTTGTGCTTTGATGCCGGCCAGTTCGTTTTTGGTGATTAATGCTTCTTTTTCCTGCTTTGCGATTACATCATCCAGTTGTTTTTTTTCCTTTATGGATTTCTTTAAAAAATGATTAAACATGTAAAGAGAATAGGAAAAACCGGCCATGAGTAAACTCAGGAAAAGCGCCTGACCAGATATGAAGTTCGGTTCCGGCGAAAGTTTCCAAATCGTAAAGAGTGCAGCAGAATAAAAAACGTTAATCACAATAATGTGCAATCTGTTCAGCAACAAAGCGGTAATACTGACGAAGATGGCAATGATAAAGGTTCCCCGTAAAAAGTAAAACTGCCAGTCAACAAAGGCCTGCAAAAACAAATACAGATCCGTGATCAAAATATTAAGGATCATTGCATAGATCAACATAACCGCCGAAATATTTTGTTTTATTTTCTTTAAAAGAAATCCTGTTAACGACAACAAGAGCAAAGCCAGCGAGCTCAGGTTTAAAGAAAGCAGGAAGTAATCGTTGATTGAAAAGTAGTGAATAGCATCAGCAATTAAACCCGTGATGGCGAAAAACAATCCTGCCAAAAGATATAATCTGTGCGATCTGTCCAAAACAGTATCAGCTTTATATTGTCTGATTTTATTGTTGTTCATAATTGACTGTCAAATCCTTAAACCCCAACATTTTCAAATTACCACATTTTCAAATTGGCACATTTTCAAATTGGCACATTTTCAAATTCTGTTTTTGGTATCAATAATAAGGGTAACCGGTCCGCTGTTCACCAGTGCCACATCCATCATTGCACCAAATTCGCCCGTACCCACAGGCTTGCCAAGCTGTTCTTCAAGGGCTTTCACGAACTTTTCGTAAAGCGGGATGGCATCATCAGGGCCGGCTGCATGAATGTAAGATGGCCGGTTTCCTTTTTTCGTGCTGGCATGGAGGGTAAACTGACTCACTACGATGGCATCGCCGCCCACATCCTGAAGCGAAAGGTTCATCACATTATTTTCATCGTTAAAAATACGGAGCCGTGCAATTTTCCCGGCCAGCCAGTCGATATCTTCTTGTCCATCGGTGTTTTCAATTCCCAGCAGAATGAGCAAGCCCTCTCCTATTTCTGCCTTAATTTCTCTGCTGATTGAAACAGATGCACTGGAAACTCTTTGAATAACAACTTTCATCACCGTGGTTTTTGGCCTGCAATTTACTAATTTTGCCTAATCATTTTTTCTCAAACCATCAAACCATCAAACCCTCACACCCTCAACCCATCACACCCTCAAACCCTCAAACACCCCAACCCTCAA